>NZ_NOYS01000006.1:0-405147 GCF_002258475.1 Rhodococcus sp. 06-1460-1B | reverse complement strand
AACCAACATCGGAAAATCCCGCTCCGGCAGGCAATCGCCGTACCACGACGACTTCAACGACCCACCCCGGGAAAAGAAATCGATCAACGGCATCTCCAATGTCATCTCCGGCGTCGGCACCCCGACGAGGACAACCGTCCCGGCGAGATCGCGGGCGTAGAACGCCTGCTTCCACGTCTCCGGGCGACCGACGGCATCGATGACCACATCCGCCCCGAACCCACCCGTCAGCTCCTGGATGGCCTCGACCGCATCGACCTGCGAGGCATCGACAGTGTGCGTGGCACCGAGTTCGAGAGCCCAGTCGAGTTTTCCCTTGTCACGGTCGACGGCGATGATCGTCGACGCCCCCGCCAACCGGGCTCCGGCGATCGCGGCATCGCCGACACCGCCGCACCCGATCACCGCCACCGAATCCCCGCGCGAGACGTTCCCGGTGTTCATCGCCGCCCCCAACCCGGCCATCACCCCGCAGCCGAGCAACCCCACCACCGCCGGATCGGAGTCCGGGTCGACCTTGGTGCACTGGCCTTCGTGGACGAGGGTCTTGTCGGCGAACGCCCCGATCCCCAACGCCGGAGAGAGTTCGGTGCCGTCGGCGAGAGTCATCTTCTGCGACGCATTGTGGGTGTCGAAGCAGTACCAGGGGGTGCCTTTCTTGCAGGCTCGGCATTCCCCGCACACCGCACGCCAGTTCAACACCACGAAATCACCGACCTCGACATGAGTGACAGCGTCACCGATGGCCTCGACGGTGCCTGCGGCTTCGTGGCCGAGCAGGAACGGGAACTCGTCGTTGATGCCGCCCTCGCGGTAATGCAAATCGGTATGACACACCCCGCACGCGGCGATGGTGACCACGACATCGTTCGGGCCGGGATCGGGAATGGTGATCGTCTCGATCGAGACGGGCTCACCCTTCGCCTTGGCGACGACGGCATGAACGGTTTGTGACACAAGCACTCCTGGGGTCAGGTGATGTACGGAGGACGATTCACTCGCCGAGCCAGAGCCTGCGGCGGCACACCTCGAGCAACGCTGACATCGTGTCGCGGTCGAGGGTCGATTCTGTGTCGGGTTCGCGAAGCACTGCGGCGAGCCTGGTGAAGTATTCGGTCGGGCTGATTCCGAACCCGACCAGAATGTCCTCGGCCGGCCCGCCGCCGTAGGGCATCCACCGGGTCGCGAAGTCGATCATGCGCTTCGTTTCCGGGCAGCCGAGAGTCGACGCGAGGGTTTCGGTGGTCGTCCTCAACGGTGTTCCCTTCGTCGATGAATCCGATGTCCAGGTTGTCGTCCTACCGCGAGAAAAGAACCACGCACAACGGCTAGCAATCACTGGCCGAACGGACATCACACGACGCCGCTCCGAGCACTAGGATGCGCACGTGAGCAGCTCTGCCCCGTCGACCCCCGCCAGGTCCGAACCGACCGACTCGCTCGCCGCGCTTCGGGATGTCCTGACCGGTCCGCTGGTCGAGATAGCTGCTCGTTTTTCGTGGTGGTCGTCGCAGCGGTATCCGCACTCGGCGATGATCATTTTCACCAGGGAATGCACCGGCCGTCCGAGAAAAGTCAGTGGCGACGAGTCGATGACGAGCCGCGTGACGATCAAGGAGCTCGACGACCTCAAACAGTCGGTGCAGCAGAGTGGGCGCCGAGCTCTGGACGGCCCGGGGCGCCTGGCCGGTGCACAGCGACGTCTCGCGACGCAACTCGACGACACCACCGACACCCTGCTGGTCCTGGTGCCCAAATCGGCTGCGCCGCAGTTCGATCCGGATTCCGATGTTGGCGTTGCCTTCGGAATCGTAGCCACCTCCATCCGCCATCAGGTGGTACAGGCGAGTCCTGCGTATCTCGCCGAATCCCTGGCGGCCTCGAGCGAGCGTGCTCGGGTGATCTCGGAGATGGTCGACGCCCACGTCGATACCCTCACGTCCGTGCTGTCCACGCTGCGCTCGAAGGACCTCGATGACGCGCGAGCACGCGCAACCGCCAGCGATACCGCGTCGGCGGCACTGATCGAGCTTCGCTCCATCGAAGAAGCCAACCGTGAGCTGGGGCAGGAAGCAGTGACCACCGCCTTCGCCAGGCTGCAGGGGGAGCTCGCCACTGTGTTGGACCAGTCCTCGATCGACGTCGAATACGTCGCTCCCCCAGTCGACGGAAGACCGGTCCCCGGCGAGATCGCACGCGCGGCGCGAGCCGTGGTTCGGACCGTCGTACTCGCCTACGTGGCTCAGCCGGATGTTCGACGGGTACGTATCGCGTGGGATTGCGACGGAACCAACCTGCTGCTCGAAGTCCGCAACGACGGCCTGCACGCCTGCGACACCGAGACTCTGACCCAACAGCTCTCCGGACGCGTGCACACCCTCCGGGGATCGATCTCATTCGAATCCACCGCTGGGTGGGGATCACGCGTGAGCATCGCGATTCCTCTCGACCCGCCTCCCGCACGAGCCGACGAACAACTTCTCGCCGGCCTCAACCGTCGCGAGAGAGAAGTTCTCGGCTACCTCGCATACGGCAAGCGCAACAAGGACATTGCCGCGAGCCTCAACATCGGCGAGAGCACGGTGAAGTTCCACGTCGCAAGCATTCTGAAGAAACTCGAGGTCAAGACCCGCGGTGAAGCGGGTGCCGTGGGCATGAAGGCCGGAATCCGAGCATCGTGACGCGTTCGACCACTCGGGTGAACGACGACCCGTCTCGGCGTGGTCCGACCCAGCGTCGGCGCATCGGCATTCTGCTCTTCGACCAGGTCAAGATGCTCGACTTCGTCGGCCCGGCCGAGGTCTTCCTCGAAGCGAACCAGCGAGTCGACGGCTACGACATCGTCTTCCTCTCGATCGACGGCGGTGACGTGGTGACCTCGATGGGAATGACGGTGTCGGTGAACGCCGCCGTCGCCGACAGCGGCGACTTCGACACCCTCATCGTTCCCGGTAGCGAATCGGCTCCGGCCGTCTTCGAGGACCCGGCGTTGCTCGACGCGGTGGCGCTGCTCGCGCCCCGAGCGCGGCGGGTGGCGTCCATCTGCAGTGGGGCGTTCGCGCTGGCGGGATCCGGTCTGCTCGACGGCCGGAGTGCGACCACTCACTGGAAGTTCACGTCGGCTCTGGCGGAACGCTTTCCCGACACGCGTGTCCAACCGGATTCGATCTTCGTTCGCGACGGCGACATCTACACCTCGGCCGGGGTCGCTGCCGGAATCGATCTGGCGTTGGCGTTGGTCGAAAGTGATCACGGTGCCCCGATAGCCAGAACGGTCGCGCAACTACTGCTGGTGTACATGCAGCGCTCCGGCGGCCAGTCGCAGTATTCGGTGTCGCTGAAAGGTCCGCCGCCGCGGACCCAGGTCTCTCGCGCTATCACCGACTACATCCATGCCGACCCGACACGACCCGCGAACCTGAGCGCTCTCGCGGCACACGCCAATGTCAGTGTGCGACATCTCAATCGCATCGTGCGCGAGGAACTGGGCACGACGCCTCTCGATTACGTGACCGCGATGCGTCTCGATATCGCGGTAGCCGCACTCGAGTCCGGCTATTCCGTGGCCCGGGCCGCTGCCGACGCAGGATTCGGCACGCCCGCTGCTTTTCGGCGTGCGTTCGTCACCAAGTTCGGGGTGACACCGTCGGATTACCAGAGAAAGTTCCGCACGACCGATCCAGCCCAGTGATAGTCGGCCCCAACGCTTTCGTTCACCTCGGGAGGATCGAACACCGCCGGTCGAAGGTGGCCCTGGCAGGGTTACCGGACCGGCAACCGCCTGGATCTATGGTCGAATCATGCACAACGTGGAGGCGCTCGAGTCCTGGGCGTATTCGCCTGCGGTACTGCTGGATCGGCATCTGACCGTCGAATCGTCCACGATGCTCGCTCGTGCGGTGTCGCCGAGCTTCGCCGAGGGGGTCAATCTGGCCGTGTTCACATTCGTCGACGCCGGTTCGCTCTGCGGCGATCGAGACGATCCCGCCGCCGACCCGCCTGCCGGGTGGGAATCGTCGGCGGATCAGGTGGTCGCCATGCTTCGTGAGTCGTTGGATCGGCACGAGCCAGACGACTCCTTTCGCCGCATCGTCGGCGAACTGTCCACCCGTAGTTCGGCATTCGCGCAGAAGTGGGCCGGTGAGACCAGCGCGAGAAAAACCGGAACCATGACGATCGAACATGCCGTCGTCGGTCCGTTGATGCTCGACTACCTGTTGATGCCTGCCGCCGAGGACCACGTACTGATGGTGCTGCGGCCCCGAACAGCACAGTCGAGGGCAGCTCTACGTCAACTGGCCGACGCGGTCCGATCGTCCGAATCGGACCGAGGAACAACGAACTGAGTGTCGCGGCTGGGGACTCCGGCAACCAGATGCCGGATCGCCGATGCCGACCGACTACCGGGATCGGCGAAGTAGATGGTGATGAACTGCCCACCCTCGCCGACGATCTCCAAAGTCTGCGAACGGAATTCGACCAGACCGAACGGCTCCACCGGGACGACGGAGATGCTCGACGACAACGGCCGTACGTCGTGCTTGGCCCACATCCTGCGAAAAGCGCGGCTCTCCACCGACAATCTGCCCACCAACTCCGTCAGTCGCGGGTGACCCGGTGCCGCGTGGAATCGCAGCGCCGACACCATTCGCTGCGCCGTGACGGCCCAATCCTCCGGCGAGGCGGCACTGTGCTCGTGCGCGAACACATCGAGCATCAGGTTGGTACCCACTTTCAGGCCCGGCGTCATCAGCGCAGCCGGACCGTTGAGCGCAAGCAGATCGTGATGGCGGTCGGTGATGTACGCCGGCGTGTGGACCCACTGCTCCAACACCCGGGCCGACGCCTCGGTCACTCGCGGCGGAAGCGCCTCGACCACGGCCGGGCCGGACTGCGCGCGCGCCACCCGGTGGAAGTACGCCCGCTCGTCCTCGTCCAAACGCAGAGCCCGACTCAGCGCAGCCAGAACCTGCTCGGAGGGTTGATGATTGCGCCCCTGCTCGAGCCTCAGGTAGTAGTCGGCGCTGATATCGGCGAGCCGGGCGATCTCTTCTCGTCTCAGTCCGCGCACTCGGCGGTTGCCGTCGCGCACCAGACCCACCTGCTCGGGTTGCAGCGATTCCCGGCGCACCCGAAGGAAGTCCGCAAGCAACGAGCGTTCGGCCATCGTCAGGACCTCCTGTCGACAACCATCATCTCCTACCCGCCGTCCCGAATCGAGTACGAATCCGGCCCACTGTCGACCGTTTCAGGACACGACAGCCCGAGACTTGCGCAGATCGATGGTCAACAGCACGAACGCCACCGCCGCGAGCACCGCAATCACGACGGCGAACACCACCCCCGCCGTCACCAGGCCCCATCCGGTCGCCACGGCTCCGGCCCCGATCACCGGTACCGAGATCGCGATGTACAACACGACGAAGAAGGTCGAGGTGACCTCTGCCCGACGGTGCGGAGGAAGCTCGGCACCGATCGTGGACATGCCGTTGGCGAATGTCATGCCCTGACCGACGCCGCAGAGCAGCGCCGCTACCACCAGAACGGCCAACGAGGTCAGCAGCAGCGACGCGGCCAGGAACACCAGACCGAGCAGCAGCAGCGCGCATCCCCACCGCTGCGCCGACGCGGGATCGGCTGCGCGCAAAGCAATCTGGGCTGTCGCCGACGCAGCGAAGACCGTGAACACCACCACCCCGGTGACGGCGTGATTGTCGACTCCCAACACACCGCCGATGAATCCCGGCGAGACGGCAGTGAACAGGCCAAGTACGGCGAACCCCGCGAATCCTCCGATCGAGGCGCGCACGAAGGTGCCGCGCACCTCCGGTGGAACGGACAGCCGCTGCATGTGCGGGCGTGCTCCGCCGTCCACCCGCACCGTCTCGGGTGCGAGGAACACCGCCACTGCTGCCGCAGCCAGCAGAACCATGTCGACGACGAACGTCAGACGCAACGGTTGCGGTAGGTACTCCGCGAGCACTCCGGCCACCAACGGTCCGAGGCCGAGGCCCCCGATGTTCGCTGCGGTAGCGATCGCGGATGCACGGTCACGCCATCGTTCGGGTACCAACTCGATCAACGTCACCGTCGCGGTACCGACGAAGATGCCGGCCGAGATTCCCGACAACACGCGCCCGATCACCAGGGCCGTCAGCGAGCCGGCGGTGACGAACACCACGGCGCTGATCAACCCGAATGCTATGGCCGCCAACAGCATCGGGCGTCGTCCCAACGAGTCGGACCAGCGGCCGAACGCCAACAGAGCTGCGAGCACACCGACGGCATACGCCGCGAACACGAGGGTGACGACGAAGACGGAGAAGTGGAACTCGACCTCGTAGAGCGCATAGAGCGGCGTCGGCATGGTGGTGCCCATCATCGCCACCACGAACGCGAACGCAACTCCGACGAATGCCGTCGCACTCGACACCGACATGCGGGGCGACGACATGCGGGGCGACGACTTTTCGTCCGATCGGGTCACGCTGATCTCCTGTTCTGCAAGGGCCGTCCGTCCTGTGCCGTCGACAAGGAGATCGAACCAGAGCCGGCGAGTACGTGCTCACTCACCGTCCGCCGCCCTCGTAACGAAGGAGTGCGTCCCGCAGCGCGGACCGCGTGGTGATCTGCAATTTGGGAAACACTCGGTACAGATGACCGCCGACAGTTCGAGCCGAGAGATACAGCTGTTCGCCGATCTCCTTGTTGGTCAGACCAGCGGCAGCAAGCGACGCGATGCGCAGTTCCTGCCCGGTCAACCCCGAGCCCGCATCACCCTCACGCGGGTGCGGGCCGGCTCCTGCAGCCCGTAGTTCGTCCTCGGCTCGGCGCAGCCACGTGCGTGCACCCAGTTCTGCGAACAGATCCGCGGCGTATCTCAACCGACCGCGGCTTTCGATCACCCGGTGGTGGCGGCGCAGCCACTCGCCGTAGACCAGCGCAACCCGCGGCGCATCGAAACACCATCCTGCGGTGCGTAGTTCATGCAGACTCGCCTCGAAGAGCGCCTCGGCTCCGGCCTCTGCCAGCATCGCTTCGACTGCAGTCAGCAGCGCACTGTGGCGGGCTCCCCAGAAATCGGGCCGGGTTCGGCGCAGTCGGTCGAGATACGTGCGCGCCTCGTCCGACCGCCGCAGCCGTACACAGGATTCGACGTAGTCAAGTATTTCGAGTGGTCCGTACGGAGTGATCGAACAGTGCTCCGCCGAGAGATCGCGGCGGCGCATCCGCTCGTAGGCGACGTCGAAGCGGCCCAGTGCCACCGATTCGGCTGCGGTACAACTCTTCTCACCACCAGCGACAGCTGCCACCGAGGATTTCAGCAGGCCCTCCTGCGCGTCGAAGAGGCCATCCGGCAGTCCCGAGGAGACGGCCTCGGTGAACGCAGAGAACTGTCCGCGAGCGGCGAGTGCGGCGAGGTGCCGCAGCCGGGTCAGAGACTCGGCGGCCGGAAACCCAGCTGCGTCAGCGTCCAGCACGTCCGATAGCCGACAACTGTCGTTCGGATCCCACAGCAGGGTGGGCAACGCCAGCTGCAGCAGTACCGGTTTCCACGGGTCTCCGGTGCGCAGCGAGGCTCGTACCGCGTCCAGCAGCGCCGGGCTGTCGAGTGCCCTCACGTGCACTCTCGAACCCGAGACGCCGAGAGACCGCGCGACGAGCACGTTGACCGAATCGAGATGCTGTTCGTATTTGACCGCCCATTGCAGGGCCTGCGCAACGAGTTCGCTGTCACCCGTCAGTGCGCTGTACGCCAGAACCGAACCGATCAACTGGTCGACGACGTCCGGGGCGACCGCATCCGGCAATCGATCGAGAGCCTGCACGACGACGCCGAACGCAGCACGGGGGTCGCCTCCCCGGGCAACGCCGGCAAAGGCCCGGGCCGGAACGGTCTCGGACAGGGCCGCATCGGGATGTCCCGACCGCATACGGTCCAAGATCGCTACCGCGAGATCGACGAAGCCGGCGAATGCCGCCATGGACGCCGCCCGCACCTCGAGGGCTCGCGCGCGTCCACGATCGGATTCGAGCGCTACTGCACGGCAGAGCAACGCCACCGCCCGGCGGTAGCGATGCTGCGACGCCAGGTCGTGCGCCCGCTCGTCGAGCGCAGCGACGAGGCGCGCGTCGGGCGCTCGGGCTGCGAGTGCTCGATGCACCAGACGCTCGTCGGGCGTCAGCCGTGTGTCGACAGCCGATTCGAGGTGAACGGAGATGCGCTCCTCGGCGGTCGAGGAGGCAAGAATCCACAGTTGTGCGACAGTGTCGCCATGTGGGTGGGCGGCCACGGAGTCGCCACCGTGCTCGCGAGAGACGATGTGTCGCAACGCATCGCCGAGAATTTGACGCCTGGACTCCTCGTCGAGCCCGGCGACCTCGAACGCGCCGATGTCGGCGAGAGTATCGGTGAGGTGGGCGCGGTCGAGCATCGCACCGCCGACGGATGGATCCCGGTGCCAGATCGGCGCAGCGCGAGCGAGTTCGGTCGCGACGAGGGGGTTCCCTCGCGACAACTCGATGATCGATTGTCGTTGCGCCACTGCCGTTTCCGTGCCGTTCAACAAATCGCGCACCGCGTCGTCGGGCAGGGGTCGCACACGATGGAAGGCGAACTCCCGCCACAACGGCGGCGGGACGGTGTCGACGGTCGTGGCGATACACCGGACATGCGGGCTACGTACCGCCGTCTTCACCGCACGAGCGAGTCGGTCGCGCGAGCCCGCGGGCAACAGATGCAGGTCGTCGATCACCAGCAGCGTCGGCGTCGCGTCGGCCGCCACCAGATCGCCCAACAGCCCCTCGTCGAGTAGTCCCTCGCCACGCGCCCCCGCGGGTGAGTACGCGAGGCACGGCAGATCCACCACCCGGAAACCCAGCGCTGTCGCCTCGTCCGCGATGGTGTTGGCAACCGTGGACTTGCCGATGCCTCGCGCACCCGAGATCACCAGGATCCGCCGGTTCTCCGGCGAAGCGGACAAACACGAGCGGCCCTCACGCAGCACTGCGTCGCGATCCGGTGATGTGGGCATTCGTCCAATATATTTTCACCCGTGTCTGCGCAAGGGTGTTGAATATGGCCCTGGCAGGGACACACTGAACCGGCCGACCACGACTGCGACGGAGGTGACCCGAGCGATGACCGAGAACGCCTCCTCCGGCCCTACCGATCACGGCGTCACCCGCCTCGTCGACTTCGAGCAGCGCGTCGACATCCGAATGTCCCTGTCACCGCTGCGTCGGGGCCGCGGCGATCCCACCTACGAGTCCACGCCGGACGGTGCCGTGTGGCGGACGTCGCGCATGATTTCCGGCCCGGTCACGTACCGATTGGTGCAGGCCTCACCGAGCAGCGTCATGGTGCGAGCCTGGGGACCCGGTGCCGACGAACTGCTCGACGCTGCCCCGGCTCTGCTCGGCCGGGACGACGACCCCTCGAGCTTCGCTCCCGAACACCCGATCCTGCGCGAGGCACACAGACAACTTCCGCACCTACGCCTCGGCCGGACCGGTCTGGTGCTCGAGGCCCTGATACCGGCGATCATCGAGCAACGCGTACACGGCATTTCGGCGTTCGGCTCGTGGCGGTACCTGGTGAGCAAGTTCGGCGACCCCGCACCGGGCCCGACACCGAAGACGATGTTCGTGTTTCCCACCGCCGACGTGTGGCGACGCATCCCGTCGTGGGACTACCACCGCGCCAACGTCGACCCGGCCCGGTCGAAGACCATCGTCCGTGCCGCGCGCGCAGCCGGACGTCTGGAGGAGGCGTCGACGATGACGCCCGAGGATGCGCAACGCAGGCTGCGCGCGATCCCGGGCGTCGGCATCTGGACCGCGGCCGAGACCGCTCAGCGCGCCCTGGGGGATCCCGACGCGTTGTCGGTGGGCGATTACCACCTGGCCGCGGTGGTGGGCTGGTCGCTGTTGGGTAGACCGATCGACGACGCGGAAATGGTCGAGTATCTGCAGCCCTTGGCACCACATCGACATCGCGCGATTCGGCTCCTGTATCTCAGCGGCAAGGCGACCAAGCCGAAATTCGGGCCACGGACCGCGCTGGTGGACCACACCTGGCACTGATCCCGGCCTACTCGTACAGTCGAGTTGTTCGCCGACCTAAGGAGTAGTTCGTGGTTGCTATCGGCACGTCCGATCTGGATATCTTTCCGCTTGCCCTCGGCGGGAACACCTTCGGCTGGACCAGCGACGAGGACACGTCCTTCGACATCCTGGACGCGTTCACCGCAGGAGGTGGCAATTTCGTCGACACGGCCGATTCGTACTCGGCATTCGCCGACGGCAACTCGGGCGGCGAATCCGAGACGATCATCGGCAAGTGGATGACAGCCCGCGGCAACCGCGACGACGTCGTTCTCGCGACCAAGGTGAGCCAGCATCCCGAGTTCCGCGGTCTGGCACCCGACAACATTCGGGCCGCAGCCGACGCATCCCTGTCCAGGCTGCAGACCGATCACATCGACGTCTACTACGCGCACTACGACGACGACAAGACGCCGTTGGTCGAGTCCCTGGCCGCGTTCGACGACCTGGTCCGGGCAGGCAAAGTTCGGCACGTCGCCATCTCGAACTACTCCCCCGCGCGGGTCCGCGAATGGCTGGGCCTGGCGAAAGACAACGGTTTTGCGGCACCGATCGCACTGCAACCGCACTACAACCTCGTTGCCCGTCGCGACTACGAGGGCGAACTGCAAGCCCTCGCCGTCGACAACGGCCTCGGGGTGTTTCCGTACTTCTCCCTCGCCGCCGGCTTCCTGACGGGTAAGTACCGCACCCGGGAGGATCTGGCCGGTACCCAGCGCGAGCGACTGACGACGGGCTACTTCTCCGATGCAGGCCTGGCTGTGGTGCAGGGCCTGCAAGAGATCGCCGACTCCCGCTCGGCCGAGCTGTCGAGTGTGGCTCTCGCCTGGTTGCTCGCTCGACCGGGCATCACCGCACCGATCGCGAGCGCGAGCTCACTCGCTCAGGTACCGGCTCTGCTCGACGCGCCGACACTGCGTCTGACCAGCCACGAGGTGGACACACTCACCGGACTGTCCGACGCGGTGGCATAGAACACGAAAGTTGTAGTCAGCAACGGGAACAGAATCAGCTCCCGCGCTGCTGACCTTCGGGTGGCCCCAGCATCGAACACATCCGTAACCAGCGCGCAGGTGACCGACACGCGCGAGAGCAGCACGTCGGCTCCCACAACCGAGCCGACGTCACGCGAGCGCCTCCGGGTGATCCTCGTACTCGGCGCGCTCATCGCCCTCGGTCCACTGACCATCGACATGTACCTGCCGGCGCTTCCTGCCATCGCCGAGGATCTGAACACCCCGTCGTCTGCAGTGCAGCTCACGCTCGCGGGTACGTTGGTCGGCCTCGCGCTCGGCCAGCTGGTCATCGGGCCGCTGTCGGACATCGTCGGCCGACGACTGCCCCTCATCGTGGGCACCGGAGTGCACATCCTGGCGTCGCTCGCCTGCATCGTTGCTCCCAACATCGCCGTACTCGGCGGCCTGCGTGTGATTCAGGGCCTCGGTGCCGCAGCTGCTGCCGTGGTCGCCATGGCCATCGTCCGAGATCTGTTCAGCGGGCGCGCCGCCGCGACCGTCCTGTCTCGCCTGATGCTCGTCATGGGCGTCGCTCCGGTTCTGGCACCGTCGCTCGGCGGTGCGGTACTTCTCGTCGGTTCCTGGCGGCTCGTGTTCGCCGCGTTGGCGATCATGGGCGTGGCGTTGATGACGCTGGCAATCGTGTCGCTGCGCGAGTCCCTGCCGCCCGAGCGTCGTCGGGCCAGTGGCGTCATGCCCGTTCTACGGACCTACCGATCGCTGCTGCGGGACACGCAGTTCGTCGTCCTCGTCATGGTCGCTGCCCTGGCCATGTCGGCACTCTTCGCGTACGTCGCCGGTTCGTCGTTCGTCCTGCAGGAGGAGTTCGGCCTCGACGAGCAACAATTCGCCATCGTCTTCGCGGCCGGTGCGATCTCTCTGATCGGCGCATCCCAGCTCAACGTCCTGCTGTTGGGACGCTTCGCACCGGTGCAGATCGTCCTGTCGGCGCTGTCCTTCGGCGTCGTCGCCGGCGCGATCATGGTCGTCCTGGCGGTCACCGAGGTCGGCGGCATGGCTGGGTTCGTCGTCCCGCTGTGGTTCGTACTCGGGGCCGTCGGGTTCGTCATGCCCAACGCGCCCGCGCTGGCGCTGTCCCGCCACGGTGAAGCGGCAGGCGGCGCAGCTGCACTACTCGGTGCCGCACAGTTCGGACTCGGGGCGATCGTCGCACCGATCGTCGGTGCACTGGGCAACGACGCGATCGCCGTCTCGACGACGATGGTCGCCACCTCGGCGGCAGCGCTGATCGCACTCGGGTCGGTGACCGTCCTGTCCGCACGTCGGTGACCTCACTCGCGTCATCGTGTGGGCCATGGCGGTCACCCCACTAGGGTGACCGCCATGGCCGAACGCGAGCGCGACCCGCAGGGCAAGCCCCTCAACGCCCGGCCGCGCGACGGCCTCGGCCGCCCGCTGGCCCGCGGCGGCACCGGAACACCCCGGGTTCCCGACGATCTCCGTCTTCCACCGGACGCCGCGCTCACCGAAGCGCAACGATTCTTGGACGCACGTATGCCGTTTCACGCCCACGAGGTACTCGAGGGCACGTGGAAGAGCTGCGTCCCGGACGAACGCGAGCTGTGGCAGGGCCTTGCACAACTGGCCGTCGGATTGACGCACCTGATGCGAGGAAACCGCGTAGGTGCCGCTTCGTTGCTTCGCCAAGGACACGACCGCCTGATCGGTTACGAGGTCGAGCCCCCACACCGGATCGACGTGACGGGTCTGCTCGGCTGGTCCGAGGACCTGCTCGAGGACCTGGAGACGGGAACGCTACCGACCTCACCAGGCGTTCCCGCACTGCGCCGGGCGGTGGAATCGGGATCGGACGGGGGCGTCCTGGCACACCGGCCGGACTCGAGCTAGCCTGAGGGAATTAGGTAAGGCTAGGACAATCTTCACCGGAAGTGGGGTTCCTCGGCGTGACCGTGTTCGCACCGCTGAAACTCGCCCATCGCGAGACGATCAGCCCAGCTCAGCTCGGACGTACCTTCTGCACCGAGGTCGCCGAACAGGTTCCCTATTGGGTCGCTGTCCTGACCCCGGCCGAACGTCCGCTGCAGGTCACGCCGTCTCCACTCCGTGAGCGCACCATGGTCACGCTGTCCGTTCCCACGAACACGCACCGGCTCGACGCTCGGCTGCTCGCCGCGCTCGGATCTGCGGTGTCCACGTGGCAGCGAGACAACCGCCGCGGCTCGTCGTCGGGCGTCCTGGTCGATATCGACGTCGACGACACCGGATTCGTCCATCCCGTCCGGCTCCCCGCCGTTCCGGTCGACGCCCTCACCGAATCCGCCCGCGCCTCGTACCTCGTCGACGACGTCTGCAGACGGCTGGACTCGGCACCTCACGGTGGCCGCGACTACCCGCTGACCCGGAACTACCCCGCGCTGGCCTGCCGCCCGGGAGCGCAGATTCTGTTCCGCCACGATGTATCCGAAGCCGACGCCGGCCATGGCGAGCCCAGCGGCTACGCCATCGACATCGCGATCGGCGAGACGGAATCAGGGCTCGTGTCGGCCCGAATCACCTGGTCCACCGGCATCGAGGGAATGGACGAACTGGTCCGGCTGTGGGCCGCAGCGACCACCGAGCTGACGGCAGTGCCCTCGTAACAGCCGGATTCACTACAGGCTCTTCAGCAGCCTCACGTCGTCGTCGATTCCCTCGGCCGGAGTTTCGAGGATCACCGGTGCATCGGCGGCGAGCGCGACGGCCGTCAGAATGTCCGCGTCGATGGTTCCGGTGCCCAGGTTCGCGTGCCGGTCGCGGGCAGAGTCGAACTCGTCGCGTGAATTGTTCAGATGCACCAGGTCGATTCGTCCGGTGATGGCCTTGATGCGATCGACCACGTCGATCAGGTCTTCGCCGCCGGCCCACGCATGGCAGGTGTCGAGACAGAAACCGGCACCGAACTCCCCGATGGCGTCCCACAACCGCGCGATGTCGTCGAAGCGCCTCGCCATCGCCGAGTCACCGCCGGCAGTGTTCTCGACGAAGATCGGTACGCCGAAACCACCCTGCTCGGCCTGACGCTCGAACAGCTTGCGCCAGTTGTCGATTCCCTTGGCGGTGTCCTCGCCCTCCCGGACGTGACCGCCGTGCACCACCAAACCGATGGCACCGATCTCGGCAGCTGCTGCGGCCTGTTCGACGACCGCCTTGCGGGACGGGATTCGGATGCGATTGTTCAGGCTCGCCACGTTCAGAACATAGGACGAGTGCACCACCACATCGACGTCTCCGGTCAACAGAGCCTCACCTTGGGGGTGCGGGGTGAGCTTGTTCCACTTCTGCGGATCCGTCAGAAACATCTGGACCAGGTCGACGCCGAGCGTCTCGGCCGTGCCCAGAGGGTCGCTGCTGTCGCGGACATGTGCTCCGATGCGCATGACGCCCATCATAGGGGTCGAGTTCAGGGTCTCCCCTGATAGCGACCGGGCCCGAACACTGAAACACTGGCACCCATGAGCGACATTGCCGCACGTGCGGTCGACGTATCGAAGGTCTACGGTTCTGGCGACACCCAGGTGCACGCACTGTCCGGGGTGAACGTCGAGTTCGCCCGCGGAGAATTCACCGCGATCATGGGCCCGTCCGGCTCGGGCAAATCCACACTGATGCATTGCCTGGCCGGGTTGGACACCGCGTCCTCGGGCACGGTCACGATCGGCGACACCGAGCTGACGGCGCTGTCCGACAAGGAGATGACCGGGTTACGAAGGGACCGAATCGGTTTCGTGTTCCAGGCCTTCAATCTGGTGCCCACCCTGACCGCACTCGAGAACATCACTCTGCCGCTCGACATCGCCGGACGCACCCCGGATCAGGGCTGGCTCGATACCGTCGTCGACCGACTGGGACTGCGCGACCGCCTGGGCCATCGCCCGAGCGAACTCTCGGGTGGGCAGCAACAGCGCGTGGCGTGCGCTCGTGCACTGGCCGGTCGACCCGACATCGTGTTCGGCGACGAGCCGACGGGCAACCTGGACTCTCGTTCGTCCGGTGAGGTGCTGTCGATTCTGCGCACGGCCGCAGACGAATTCGATCAGACCGTCGTCATCGTCACCCACGACCCACGAGCGGCCAGTTACGCCGACCGCGTCGTGTTCCTGGCCGACGGAGCTGTCATCGATCAACTGGCGTCGCCCACCGCCGACGCCGTCCTCGAGCGCATGAAGAAGCTGGAAACGGTCCACTGATGTCGCACTCGGTCGCCAAGAAATCGAATCCCGACAAGGCCCCGACGCGGGCCGCGTCGGGCAACCCCATGCGTAAGGTGTCGCTGCGAAACCTTGCCGCCCACAAGGTTCGGCTGGCACTGACAGTTCTGTCCGTCGTACTCGGAACCGCTTTCGTCGCAGGCTCGTTCGTCTTCACCGACACGCTGCAGCGCACGTTCTCGTCACTGTTCGCCGACACCGCACAGGGAGCCGACGTTCGAGTCGCCCCCGAGGATGCGCGATCGAGCGGAGTACCCAACGAGGACATCGCCGCCATCTCGGCGCTTCCCGGCGTGCGTGCTGTCTCTCCGTATGCAGGAGGACAACTCGTTCTGCTGGGTAAAGACGGTGCCGCAGTGCAATCCGGCGGAGCACCGACGATCGGCGAGTCCTACCTGCCGGACGAGCAGCGGCTCGGCGATCCGGCGACATTCGTCTCCGGCTCGGCCCCCACCGCGCCCGGCCAGGTCGCGATCAACGCAGGTGGCGCCGATCGAGCGGGCCTGAAGGTGGGCGACGCGACCCAGGTACTCGTGCCGTCCAAGGGGATCACCGACATCACGATCTCCGGAATCTATTCCACTGCAACAGAATCCGGTGGTTTCATCGGGATTCAGTTTGTGCAGAGCCAGGCGAACGAGTTGTTCACCGACGGTGCGCACGTGCAGTACATCGACGTCGCGGGCAACGATCTCGCCGCACAGGGCAAGACGCAGAGCGACCTCAGGGACGAGATCGCCGCCGCGTTCCCGGATCTGAAAGTGCAGACCGCTGCCGACGTCCAGGCCGAAACCAAGGCCGAGGTCGAGTCGGCACTGTCGTTCATCACGTACTTCCTGCTCGCGTTCGGTGCCATTGCACTGCTCGTCGGCACGTTCATCATCTACAACACGTTCTCGATGATCGTCGCTCAGCGGGTACGCGAACTGGCGCTGCTTCGCGCCATCGGAGCCAGCCGTGGGCAGGTCAGTCGCTCGGTCGTACTCGAAGCGGTCGTCGTCGGCGTCATAGGAAGTGTGCTGGGGTTCGCCGGCGGCGTGGGACTTGCGTACGGATTGCGCGCTCTGCTCAATGCCTTCGACCTCGGGTTGCCGTCGGGCCCACTCGCCCTCGAACCACGCACCGTCGTCGTCGCCTTCGCGGTGGGCATCATCGTCACCGTCCTCAGCGCCTACGCACCGGCGCGGCGAGCCGCCAAGATTCCACCGGTGGCCGCAATGCGCGAGGAATTCGCGTCCGCCGGCGACACCCTGCGAACCCGGACGTTCATCGGCGTCGGACTGGGTATTGCCGGAGCGGCAGCGATAGTCATCGGCGCTCAGTCGACCGGCGGCGCTGCCGCAGCAACCGTCGGCGTCGGCGCGGTGGCGGCGATCGTGGCCACGGCCCTGGCCGCACCGTCGTTGTCACGGCCCGTCGTGGGAGCACTCGGGGCCGTCCTCACCCGACCGTTCGGTGCCATCGGCCGCTTGGCCAGAACCAACTCGGTGCGCAATCCGCGCCGCACGGCAGCCACCGCATTCGCGTTGATGCTCGGCCTCATGCTCGTCACCGTCATCGGGGTACTCGGGTCGACGGCGAAGGCGAGTGTCGATTCGCTCGTCGACACCGGCGTCGAAGCCGACTACATCCTGTCCGGTCCACAGTCGATCGGTGTGCCGGCCGGAGCAACGGCAGCCGCACAACAGGTCCGCGGGGTGGAACGCACCGCTGTGCTGCATCCGGTGTTCGTCACGATCGCCGGAGAAGAAGAATTCGGCGCTGCCATCGACGGCTCCCCGGAAGGACTGCTCGACCTGTCCATGGTTCGGGGCACCGCAGACCTCGAGAGCAACGGCTTCTCGGTGTCCGAGACCGAAGCGTCCACCAAGGGCTGGGACATCGGCACCCAGGTCGTGTTCGACTCCGTCGACGGAGCTTCGGTTCCCGTCACCGTCACCGGTGTGTTCACCGACAACCCACTGATCGGCAGTTGGATCGTCTCGGGCGACATCTACGAGAAGGTGACGCCGTCCATCACGCGGTCGGATCTGCTGGTCCTCGTCAAAGCCGCGCCCGGAACCGACCTCGGTACGCTGCGCACCGACCTCGAGGCTGCGACCAAACCGTCCGTGGTGGTGCAGGTACAGGACGTCGAAGAGTTCAAGGGCAGCCAAGGCCAGCAGATCGACACACTGCTCGCGGTGCTGTACGGACTGCTCGCCCTGGCCGTGGTCATCGCAGTGCTGGGCATCGTCAACACCCTCGCCCTGTCGGTCGTCGAACGCCGACGCGAGATCGGCATGCTCAGGGCGATAGGAATGCAGCGACCGCAGGTGCGGCGCATCATCTACCTCGAGTCGCTGCTCATCGCCCTGTTCGGTGCCATCGTCGGCGTCGCCCTCGGCATCGCCTTCGGGTGGGGCTTCGTCCAGACCCTGCGCGACGAGGGCCTGGGTGCCATGACGGTGCCCTGGGGGCAGGTCGTCGCAATGCTTCTCGGGTCCGCGGTGGTCGGAGTGCTGGCTGCTCTGTGGCCTGCCGTTCGGGCCGCGCGCACCAAACCGCTGGAGGCGATAGCCGACCTCTGATCAGGGTCGCCCCGACACCGGGCATTTCGTAACGACACCCGTTCGTTACGAAATGTCCGGTTTTCGGCTTGCGCGGAAAGACGGCCCGCGTCTACTTTAGGGGTGGTAAAACAGTCTTCAAGTAGGTTTGGGTACCGCAAACGAACCTTTACCTCGTGGGTCGGGCTCGTGCAAGGAGAATCATGACGATTCAGGACGCGTACGCGCCGACCCGATCTGTGCCGACGGTATCTGTGTCGAGCCGAGCTGTGTCGACGGGACCTGTACCGGCACGATCCGCGCTCGCCCCGCTGTGTCGTCCCGACGGCCGCGACACGCTGATGGCGCGCTACCGCGAGGTAGCGCACGCCATGCCGGACGCGGCCGCGTTGCACGCGGCAGGGACGTCCCTGACCTTCGACGAGTTGCTGCATCGCGTGTATTCGCAGGCACGCAAGATCGCTGCCCTGCGCCCGTCCGATCACCGGCCCCTCGCCGTCGAGGCGGACGCGTCGGTCGACTCGATCGTGCTGATGCTGGCCGTCATCGCTGCAGGCCACCCATTGGTTCCGCTGGATCCGCAACTCCCCCGCGAGCGCCGCGACCGCATCGTCGAACAGGCCAAGGCCTCGACCCTCGATTCGATGACCGTCGACGCAGCGGTCGATTCCTGCGTACCGCTGCCGACGGTCTCGGGCGGCCACACCGCGGTGATCAACTTCACGTCCGGGTCCACCGGTACGCCCAAAGGCGTCGTACTCAGTCATCGCATGTGCCTGACCAAGGCGTACGAGGTATCGACCGCGCTGGGGTTGGGCACCCACGATCGCGTCGGCGATGCCCTTCCCGTCAGTTTCGGCGCGGGCCTGAACACTCTGTTCGCCGGGCTGCTCAGCGGTGCCACCGTTCACTGCCGTGACCCTCGATCCGGCACGGTCGGCAGCATCGCAGAGTGGGTAGCGGACCACTCGCTGACTACGTTGCACTGCTCGTCGTCGCTACTGCGCGCCGTTGCGGGCCAAGTCACCGTACCCACGCTGCGCGTCGTCACCACCTACGGAGAATCACTGCACGCCGACGACGCCCGCCGCTTCCGCCTGGCTTCCGACAACCGCGCCACACTCGTCAATTGGTACGCGACCACCGAGGCCGGGGCCGTCGCGTTCAGCGAGTACCCCCTCGACCGTGCGCTACCGTCCGGCTTTCTGCCCGCGGGCACACCCGTCGCGGGAAAGCTCGTCGAGGTCGTTGCTGCCGATGGCTCCCCGTGCGAACCCGACGTCATCGGCGAGGTGCGCGTCACGTCGGCGTGCCTGGCCGACGGCTATCTCGAGGATGTCGGCGTGGACTCGGAGAAATTCGCCGCCCTCGGCGACGGCCTGTTCCGCTACCGCACCGGCGACCTGGGCCGGTTCGATCAGGACGGAACATTGCAGCTCGCCGGGCGCATCGACGACGCAGTCAAGGTACGCGGCTACCTCGTCGAACCGGCCGAGGTGGAGGCAGCACTGCGCGCGCTGCCGAACATCGACGATGCCGTGGTGATCGGCAGGAGATCCGGTGCCGATACCGACCTCGTCGCGTACATCTGCTCCGACCGCACCGTCCGGGCGAGCCAGGCCGACATCAGGGCAGCCCTGCGCCGAACCCTGCCGGAATGGATGGTGCCCACCCACATCGTTGCGCTCGACGCCATGCCCCGCAACGAACGCGGCAAGATCGACCGCAGAGCACTGCCCGAGCCGTCCGACCGACGCGTCGAACGCACCGCGGTCGGCCCCACCGAATACATCGTCGCGGAGGCCGCTCGCACTGCACTCGGACTGGACGCCATCGGGCGGGACGAGGATTTCCTCGAACTCGGTGGCAACTCGCTGACCATGACGGCGATGCTCGCCCACTTGCGCGAGAACCTGAAGATCGACCTCGATCCGCAGGACGTGTTCGCGTCGACCACCGTGCGAACGCTGGCGACCACCGTCGACGCTCGGCTTCGCGACACCGCCGCCGCACGTCGGCGCTCGTCCGGTGTCCACGACGTTCTGGTCCCGCTGCGCACCGGGGGTACCGGAGCTCCGATCTTCCTGATCGGTGGTGCCGGTGTGGGCGCGATGGCGTTTCTCGATCTGGTCAAGCACCTCGACGCCGACCGTCCCGTCTATGCCCTGCAGGCACACGGCCGAGGCACACGCGGGCGACCGGACCGGACCATCAGAGCCACTGCGGCACGGTATGTCGACGCGATCCGCACGGTGGCCCCCGACGGCCCGTTCCATCTTGTCGGCCACTCGCTCGGCGGCTGGATCGCCATCGCGATGGCAGAGAAGATCAGAGATTCCGGCGTCGGTACCCCGCATCTGTTACTTCTCGACACCCGGCTGTTCCGTCATCTCCTGGACCGGCTTCCCGGGGGTACGTCTGTCCCGGCAGCGCCGCCCGCACCGACCAGAGAAGACGCCGGCTTCCATCTGGGCCGTGTCGGTACGGCCGCGCTGTGGCTGCGTATGCAATTCGCTGGGCTGCTGCGGTATCCGACGACCATGGAATGGTTGGTGTTCGCCAGCATCGGGTACGTGGCGTTGAACAAGCATGTGCCGACTCCGTGGTCGGGGTCGATGACTGTGGTTCGCACCACCGAGAACGTCAAGGACCTCCGGTCGTGGCGAGCAGTCGCTCACGGCGAGCTGACGTTCGTCGATATCACCGGCCACCACGCGAACATGTTGCGCGGACCGATGGCGAAGGAACTGGCCGACATCATCGACGACACCGTCGACAACGCGCGCTGACTGGGAATATCACCCGCGACGGCCTGTCGCGGTGGCGGCACAGCTTGTACGTTTGTGCCGGACGGCTAATTAGCCGAGCCACCGGCCCGAACCGAGACAGGGAGGTCGACCATGAGCGCATCGTACGAACTGCAGTCGGTGGAACTACACAAGGACGTCTTGCGGTACGTCGATATCGGCGACGGGCCGCCCGTGATTCTCGTCCACGGGCTGCTCGGATCGCACAAGTCCTGGGGCCCGCAGATCGAGCGACTGTCGGACCGGTATCGGGTCATCGCACCCGACCTGTTCGGGCACGGTGACTCCGACAAACCGTCCGGCGACTATTCACTCAGTTCGCACGCGGCCACCATCCGCGACCTGATGGAGTACCTCAACATCGACTCGGCACCACTGGTCGGCCACTCGCTCGGCGGCGGCATCGTCATGCAGATGACGTACCTCTTTCCCGAACGGGTCGATCGCCTCGTGCTGGTCAGCAGCGGCGGGCTCGGCCCGGAGGTCAGCCTGCTACTCAAAGCCGCGACGCTACCCGGCAGCGAACTGGTGCTTCCGATGTTGGCCTCGGATTGGTTCCGCAGGAACACCGAAGGTGTGCTGGCTCGACTGGGCAAGTGGGGGGTTCCGGTAGAGCCCGGCCCCAGCATGGCCGAGACGTGGCGCTCGTTCCGATCGGTCGCAGACCGGTCGACGCGGGAGGCATTTCTGGCGTCGACGCGGGCCGTCGTGGGTCCTCGCGGCCAAACCGTCAGCGCCAAGCAGCATTTCGAGAAGTTCGAGTCCATTCCCTCGCTGCTGATCTGGGGCGGCAAGGACCGCATGATTCCCGCCAAGCATGCGGACAACATCCGACGCGAGGTACCCAACAGTCGCGTCGAGATCTTTCCCGACGCCGGCCACTTCCCGCAGCTCGACGAGCCGGACTTCTTCTTCCGGCTACTGGACGAGTTCTTGGCCGCCAACCACACCGACTCGAGCGACGCGGACCACAGCGCGCCGACGGAGATCACCCCGGCAGCCATGCCGCTGCAGCGCCCGTGAGCGTCATCCCGATGTTCCCGCTCGGCAGCGTGTTGCTGCCGGGCGAACGTCTCCCGTTGCACATCTTCGAGCCTCGATACCAGGCACTGGTACAGGACTGTCTCAAGATGGACGATCCCCGTTTCGGCGTCGTTCTCATTGCCCGGGGGCACGAGGCAGGCGGCGGCGACGTCCGACACGACGTGGCGACGATCGCCCACATCATCGGTCACGAGGCCATCGGAGACGGCAGGTATCTGCTCGAATGCGTCGGCGGTGAGCGGATCCGCATCGACGCGTGGCTCCCGGACGACCCCTACCCACTGGCCGACGTCCGCGCATGGCCCGACGCAGACGTCGATGCCGTCATCGCCGACACGCAATTCGCCGCTACCTGGACCAAGGTCGAGGATCTGTACGAGCTGATCGGTCGGCTCGAATCCTCCGGGGACATCCTGACGCCGGGCGTTCCGGATTTTCTGAGCCTCCCGATTTCGGCCGTCGAGAAGATCTGGTCACTGGCCTCGTTGATCCCGATGGGCCAGTCCGACCGACTCGACATCCTGTCGGCACCGGACGCCCCGTCGCGCTTGAAGGCACTCGACGACGCGATCGAAAACGTCACGGCCGTCGTGCAATTCAGACTTCAGCCCTGACCGGAGCCAGCCCGGCGAACCCAGAAAAGAAATCAGGCCCGGCACCATCGGTGCCGGACCTGATCTTCGTAGTAGCGGGGACAGGATTTGAACCTGCGACCTCTGGGTTATGAGCCCAGCGAGCTACCGAGCTGCTCCACCCCGCGTCGGGTGATACCCACGGTACATGCCGTCGTGGCAGACTCCCAATCGCCAGGTCAACGCTCTACGGTTCTTCTATGCCCACCGAGTCGTCACCCGTCCTGTCTTTTCCACACCAGGCGGTCGCACAGATCACGCTGAGCAACCCTCCGGTGAACGCCTTGACCCAGCCTGCGACGCGACGTCTGCGGGCGATGCTTCGCGAGCTGGCCGACAACTCCTCCGTCCGGGCCGTCGTGCTCACCGGCGACCGGGTGTTCAGTGCCGGTTCGGACATCTCCGAAATGCCCGCGATGCAGGCGGCAGGCGACGTCCTCGAACGCAAGAGCAATGTCGAGAACGCGACCCTCGAATTACTGGCCGACCTACCGCTCCCGACGGTCGCAGCGATCGACGGCTTCGCCCTGGGCGGTGGGCTCGAGATGGCGCTGTGCTGCGATCTCGTCGTCGCCGACGCGGGTGCCCGCCTCGGCTTGCCCGAGATCGATCTGGGGCTCGTCCCCAGCAGTGGCGGGACCATGCGTGCGTTGCGGCGGGTGGGTCAGTCGCGCGCAGCCGAACTGGTGTTGCTCGGCGAGCCCATCTCTGCCGAGACCGCTCTGGAATGGGGTCTGATCAACAGGGTGGCTCCACGCGGTGGGTCCTTGTCGATGGCACTGGACCTGGCACACGTGCTGGCCGCGAAGTCCCGCTCGGCCGTGCACGCGAACAAACGAGCTCTCGCGCTCACGTTCGGGCAGTCACCACACGAACCGGCACGACGCGCACTGCCGGTGTTCGAGGAAGCCTTCGAGTCGGCCGACGGCCGAGAGGGCGTACGGGCCTTCCTCGCCAAGGAATCACCGAACTTTCGATAGCCGGGCCCGCGCGAGAAGTGCTGCACCGGTGACGATCTCCCATCCGATGATGGTGTAGACGGAAATCCGCTCGAACGCTCCACCGCCGAGGATGCCGGTATCGGCGAGAAACAATGCGAAACCGGCCAGCCCCGCGACACCGGCGACCGCGCTGGCCGTCGTGTACCAGCGAGGTGCGCCGACGCGTCCGCCGTACCGGCCTGCAGCCAGGAGCACCAGGTTTCCACCGATGATCGCCATACCCGCGCCCGCTGCATGGGGAGTCGATGCTCCGTCGACCGAAGCATGCGCGAGCCCGACCACGATGCTGCCGACGCCGTGCACGACCGACGTGCCCAGCACGATCCAGCGCGCTCGACCCTCGAACAACACCGACAATCCGAGGCCGGCAAGAACGAACAGCGTGCCGTCGACCACGAAGCCGGTGTTCATCACCGGGTGCCACGGTGAGATGTCCGGAATCCCGAGGTCACTGATGTTGTTGCGCGCGTAGCTGTACGGTCGGTCGGTCCAGCCCAGCGCCGAAATCGCTTCGGCAGCGAGGTAGGTCACCCCGCCGGCAAGAAAGGCTCCAGCGGCCAGGACGGTAGTTCTCTTCACGACTGCAGTATTCACCGCGCTCTACCCGATGGGTCATTCCGCAGGCTCCACTCCCGGCCACCCCGATGCACCGGGCTTGTACCGATTGGTACAGTACCGGCTCATGAGCGATCGCCACGACGTGGTGCCGATACTCGCAGGAGTGTTCCGCGACCACGGGTTCGACGGGTCGTCCCTCGCGGTCATCAGCAGATGCACTGGACTCGGCAAAGGCAGTCTCTACCACTACTTTCCGCGGGGAAAGCAGGAAATGGCCGAGGCAGTCCTCGACGACGTCGAGCTGTGGTTCCACCACAACGTCTTCGAGCCGCTGCGGCACGGAGACGACGCGGCGTCGACGACCCACGACATGTTCGAGCAGACCGCCCGCTATTTTCGGTCCAATCGCCTGGTGTGCCTGTTCGGCGCGTTCACGCTCGGGCTCGAGCGTGCCACCTTCTCCAGCCGTGTCGCCGCGCATTTCACCCAGTGGATCGAGGCACTCACTCCGGTGCTGCAGCGGCTCGGACACGGCGACGCGGCGGCCGAACTGGCCGAAGAGATCGTCGCCGGGATCCAGGGGGCGTTGGTGCTGGCGAGGGCATTCGACGATGCCACACGATTCGACCGGGTGCTGGGCCGACTCGAAGCCTCGGCCGCACGCGTGTCGGCGGGAGTGCACGCATGACACCTGACGACACGACGCCCAAGCCGGCACCCGAGCTGAAGACCTTCGGGATACGAGAGTTGTTGCGACTGATCGTGATCGGGTCGGTGCTGACGTACTTTCAGTTCGTCGCCATCGGCCGCTGGGTTCGTGCGCCGCGGCGCGGCTGGCCGGTTCACGCCTCCAAGGCCGTCGTCGACGCGTTCTTCGTGCTCGGCCCCACCTTCGTCAAGGTGGGGCAACTGATGGGTTCGTCGCCCGGACTGTTTCCCAAGGTCCTCGCCGACACCTGTCTGCGATGCCTGGACGAGGTGCCGCCGTTTCCCGGGTCGCAGGCCCGCGCGGTGATCGAGGCAGACCTGGGCCGGAGCGTCGAGGAGTTGTTCTCCTCGTTCGACGACGTACCTCTCTCGTCTGCCTCGGTCGCCCAGGTACACCTGTGCGTGCGCCGCGACGACGGCCGCGAAGTGGTTATGAAGGTGCAGCGGCGAGGCATCTACCACCGCATGAAGATCGACCTGCGAATCGCGTATCTCATCGCGCGCGGTCTCGAGAAGTTCATTCCGTTCTTCGCCACGGCCAACGCGTCGGCCATCATCGTCGACCTGCACGCCGCGACGTTCGCAGAACTCGACAGCGCAGTGGAAGCCAAGCGCCAGCACAGCTTTCGCAGTGCAATCGGGGCATTCGGCGACAACAAGCACGTCACCGCACCCGAGGTGTTTCTCGACTACTGCGGTGGACGCGTGATCTGCATGGAACGCATGCACGGCTCGCCGCTGGACCGGTACCGGCCCGGTGAGCAATCGGAGCTGATCGTTCGCCGTGCCGCCAAGGTCTGGATGGAGGCCCTGGTACTGCACGGCCTGTTCCACGGCGACGTGCACGCGGGAAACGTCTGGGTGCTCGACGACGGCAGAGTGGCCTTTCTCGACTTCGGCGTCATGGGCGAGGTGGACGAGCAGTGGCGCGCGTTGTTGCTCGACCTCTTCCACGCCACGGTGATCGACGGCGACTTCACCCGCCTCGCCGGTACCGTCAAACGTCTGGGAATCGTTGCTCCGCAGATGGGTTCGGACGCCGAGGTCGGCGCGATTCTGCAGTCGGTGTTCGCGCCGATGCTCTCGACCACCCTCGCCCACTTCAGCCTGGCGGATTTCATCCGGGCGTTGGTCGGCATGGGCAAGCAGTACAAGACGTCCAGTCCCGAGGAACTGATCCTGGTGGCCAAGCAGCTCGGCTACTTCGAGAGGTATGCCATCGAACTCGCACCGAACTGGGCGTTGGGCACCGACCCGTTCGTGTTCAAGAACGTCTTTCCCGCCGAGATCGCAGCGCTGTCCGAGGCACGGGGCATCGAGCTGCCGGAGTGATCCGGCAGCCCGCGCACCCGATCACAGACTGAAGTCGAGTACCACTTTGCCTGCTGCCGTTCGGTTTTCGAGCGAGGCGATCGCTGCTGCCGCGTCGGAGACGGGGAAGACGGACGGCTCGGGAGCCACGAGCGAACTGTCCGCGAGCAGCGGTTCGATCTCGGCCCACTGAGTGGCCAGGTAGCCGGGGCGCGTCATCCACCACGCACCCCACCCGACGCCGACGACATCGACGTTGTTCAACAGCAACCGGTTGACCTTGACGGTCGGGATCTCGCCACCGGTGAAGCCCAGCACCAGGATTCGGCCCGACGGCGCGAGCGAACGGATACTGTCGGTGAATCGGTCACCGCCCACCGGATCGACGACCACGTCGACGCCACGGCCACCGGTCAGCTCCTTGACCGCGTCCTTCCAGCCGTCGACCAGTACGACGTCGGTGGCTCCGGCGGCTCGCGCGATGTCTGCCTTTGCTTCCGAGCTCACCACTGCGATCACCCGTGCTGCCCCGAGCACCGGAGCCATTCGCAGAGCGGAGGTTCCGATCCCGCCCGCCGCGCCGTGCACCAACACCGTCTCGCCCTGCGCCAAGCGGCCGCGCTCGCGCAACGCGAAGTGCACCGTCAGATCGTTGAACAGCAAGCCCGCGCCCGCAGTGAGCGACACGGACTCGGGCAACGCGAACACCGTGTCGGGCGAGACGACGGCGACCTCTGCCATACCGTCACTGAGCCCCGTCAACGCTGCCACGCGGTCTCCGGCCGAGAAGCCGGAATCCGCCGGAGCCGACCGCACGATGCCGGCGATCTCGCTGCCCGGAACGAACGGCAACTCGGGCTTGTACTGGTACAGCCCACGGGTGAGCAACGCGTCGGGGAACGCGACGCCCGCGGCCCTGACCTCGATGACCACCGACCCATCACGCGCGGTGGGTTCGTCGATATCGGCAACGGTCACCGAATCGGGTCCATCGAGACTGGAGATCTGTACCGCGCGCATGAAGTGTCCTCTCGGTCGGGATCGTTCCCTGCCTGCCACGGTACAAAACTGCCGTACTCACCGCCGCTACCGGCATCCACTCCTGGTGATGTGCTCCAATCGAGGGGTGAACACCACTCCCCTCACCGTCGTCTCGCCCGACGGCACCGCCCGCGGCGGCGTCATCGTCATCCAAGAAGCCTTCGGGGTCACCGACCACATCGTCGACGTCTGCAATCGGGTCGCGGCCGCAGGCTGGGTAGCCGTGGCTCCGCATCTGTTCCACCGGCAGGAGGGTGTGAGCGTGCTCGACTACTCGGACATGGATTCCGCCATGGCGGCCATCGGGAAACTCGAGGCGGACGAGGTGGACTCCGACGTGGACGCGGCGGCGAGTGCGCTGGCCGAACTGGGGTTCGAGCCCTCGTCCATCGCGATCGTCGGTTTCTGCATGGGCGGGACCGTGGCCTTCCATACCGCGGTTCGACGGCAACTCGGTGCGGCCGCCACGTTCTACGGTGGCGGAATCACGAAGGGCCGCTTCGGTTATCCCGCGATGGCCTCGGTGGGCGACGCCCTCCAGACACCGTGGCACGGCTTCTTCGGAGATCTGGACGAGGGCATTCCGTTCCAGGACGTCGAGACACTGCGGGAGATCACCGCCACGGCACCGGTCGGCACCGAGATCACCCGATACCCCCACGGCAAGCACGGCTTTCACTGCGACGACCGCCCTGCCGTGTTCGATGCCGCAGCCGCAGGCGACGCGTGGACCAAGACCCTCGAGTGGTTCGACGCGCATGTCGCACGCTGAGCACCCTCGCTCCGACGCCGAACTCGCGGAGGAGACCGAACGCATCGTCGCGTTCTGGACCGAGCTGGCGTTGCCCGGTCTGTTCGACGTCCACACGCACTTCATGCCGAAGAACGTGATGGACAAGGTATGGAGCTACTTCGACAGCGCAGGCCCGCTGACGGGCAGCGTCTGGCCCATCTCGTACCGCTTCGCCGAAGACCGGCGGCTGCAGGTGATTCGAGGGTTCGGCGTGCAGCGATTCACGTCGATGATCTACCCGCACAAACCTGCGATGGCAGCCTGGCTGAACTCCTGGGGTGCCGACTTCGCGGCCCGCACCCCCGATTGCCTGCAGACTGCGACGTTCTATCCCGAGGACGGAGCCACGCAGTACGTCGAGCAGGCGGTGACGAACGGAACCCGAATCTTCAAGTCGCACATCCAGGTCGGGAACTACTCGCCCAACGACCCGCTGCTCGACGGCGTCTGGGGCACCATTTCGGATGCGCAGATTCCGGTGGTCATCCACTGCGGCTCCGGACCGGCACCCGGCTCGTATACCGGCCCCGAGCCGATCGCCGCACTGCTGCAGCGGTTTCCGACGCTACCGCTGATCGTCGCGCACATGGGCATGCCCGAGTACATCGACTTTCTCGATCTGGCCGATCGATACGAGAACGTACGCCTGGACACCACCATGGCCTTCACGGATTTCTCCGAAGCCGCTGCGCCGTTTCCCCGGCACGAGATGCCGCGGCTGCTGGACCTGCAGGATCGCATTCTGTTCGGGAGCGACTTCCCGAACATCCCGTACCCCTACCTGGACGCGCTGCAGGCGGTGAGCCGTCTCGGACTCGGCGACGAGTGGGTTCGCGCCGTGTGCTGGAGCAACGGCGCGGCCCTGTTCGGCTGAGTCCCGTTCGCGGGTCTCAGCCCACCCAGAATTCGGCGATACGCTCGGCGATGGCGGTGCCCTGCGCCCGGCCCGCTGTTGCCGCCGCTGCGCGCACGGCGATGTCGGTGGGGTCGGGTCCGATCGCAGCCGACGAAGCCGCGTCGGGAACGATCACTTCCACCTTCGAGCCGCCCTTGACCAATTTTCCCCGTTCGACCTCGAAGGGGTCGCCTTCCAGGTCGAGTGCACCGACCTTGAGCACCAGCACCTTCTCGAAACCCACCGCCAGATCGGCGTTCTCGCTCGCACGGATACCGCCGTCGACGTAGCGGTGATCGCCGATCGTCACCGGCGGCCACATGCCCGGGATCGCGCAGCTCGCGGCCACGGCGTCGATGAGCTCGACGCCCGATCCCCGGTCCAGTACTCGATGGCGCCCTGTCAGGGCGTCCACGGTGACGATCCGCAGATCACGGTCGGGCCACGAGTGCTTCGTCAGTCGGCGGGCGATGATGGCTCGTCGTTCCCGTTCGCTGATCGTCGATGTCGCCAGAGCTTCGGCACCGATGCGCCTGCGGGTGTCCAGCGCACTGCCGTCCGAGTTCTGGGCTGCTCGGGCCAACATGGTGACGAGCTCGTCGATGGTGGCCTCGGCGTGTGGCTCGTTGTCCTGCTTCGACTCGTCCGCCTGACGCTCGAAGAACTCCGACACCGGGGTGCCGCTCGAGATCTGAGCGGCCACCGAAGAACCGGCCGACGTTCCGAGCAACATCTCGGCGTCGCTGACATCGGCCCCGGCCTCGGCCAGTCCCAGAAGGACGCCTGTCTGCCACGCAATGCCCGCTACACCGCCGCCGCCCAATACGAGCGCTCGTCTGGCCATGGTCGTAACCCCGTTCTTCCGCTGGACCCGTCAGGAACTTACAGCCCCGCCGCCGACCCGCGGACGTAACCACGTGATCAGGTCGTCGAGCACGCGTTCCTGCTCCGGCTCGTTGAAGACTTCGTGGAACAACCCGTCGTAGGTTTTCAAGGTCAGGTCCTCGGATCCCGCCAGTTCGACGATCAGCTCGCTGCCCGAGACATCGGCCAACCGGTCCGCGGTTCCGTGCTGCAGCAACACCGGAATGGTCAGCGACGGCAATCTGGCGGGATACGTACGACTCTCCTGCAACAGTGCTGCCGCGAGCCCGGCCGTGACGCTGCCGTGATAGCCCAGCGGATCGGCGACATAGGCGTCGACGACGGCCTTGTCGCGGGAGACGTCGTGGGGGTCGAGTTTCAGCACCGGCAGCGACGGCACGAACCTGCCGAGGACTGCACCCACCGCGACCAACGCTTTCGGCTGGCCCACGGACGGGTTGACCGCAGGCCCGGACAGCATCAGTGCGTCCAGATCACCCTGATGGTCCAGGGCGTAGGACAGTGCGATGGCACCGCCCATGCTGTGTCCGAGGAGGAAGGTGCGGCTGCCGGGGTGCTGCTCCGCCGCGATGCCGAAGAGTGTGTGCAGGTCGTCGGTGAAGTCCGACCACTTCGCCAAAGAGACTCGTTTGCCGCCGGATCGCCCGTGCCCGCGGTGGTCGGGTGCGTAGACGACGAGGCCGAGCGAGCCGAGCCGCTCGATCACGTGTCGGTACCGACCTGCGTGCTCGGCCAGGCCGTGGGCCAGCACCAGAACGCCGGTAGGCGAATTATCGGCGGCGACGTCCGGGGTCCAGACGTCGTAGACGATACGAGTTCCGTGTACCCCGGCGAACGACGACTCGACATGCTGCATTCGGTCACCGTACAAGGACCGCGACGCCTTCGACGGCCCATCGCTCGAACCCCACAGATTCGTCTAGGTAACTATCCTCAGAGGCGTGGCGATGTACTTGTGACAGACCACCACCGCACCCCCTCGTACCGCGTGGGCAGCCTCGAAGATCAGGAGTGAGTTCACGCATGCCCGACAAGGACGCCGCAGGGGCCTCGCCGACGTGGCGCGATCCCAAGCGTTATCTCTGGCCGCTCGGCCTGACGATTCCGCTGAGCCCGTTCCTGGCGTGGGGCTTGGTGACACTCCTCGGACCCGGCGCATTCTGGGCACTCGGGCTGATGATCATGGGCATCGCGCTGCCCCTGGTCGACAAGTTCGCGGGCGTCGATCGCAGCAATCCACCCGACGAGGCTCTCGCAGCACTCGACAAGGACAAATACTACCGGTGGTGCGTCTACCTCTTCCTCCCGCTGCAGTACGCCGGCCTGGTGGCCGCGTGTTACCTGTGGGCCCACGGCCCACTCGGCACACCGGAGAGGATCGGTCTGGCCGTCACTGTGGGCGTCGTCGGCGGCGTCGGCATCAATGCCGCGCACGAACTGGGGCACAAGCGCGAGAACGTCGAGCGGTGGCTCTCCAAAGTCACTCTGGCGCAGACGCTGTACGGCCACTTCTACGTCGAGCACAACCACGGCCACCATCTGCGCGTCGCCACCCCAGAGGATCCGGCGTCGGCGAAATTCGGTGAATCGTTCTGGAAGTTTCTGCCACGCACGATGATCCACGGTCTGCATTCGGCCTGGGATCTCGAAACCCGTCGACTCGCACGGTCGGGCTCGTCACCGTGGACGCTGCGCAACAACCTTTTCAATGCGGCCGCGATGAGCATCGTTCTGTTCGGGGCACTGATCGCAGTGTTCGGTTGGATCGTGTTGCCGTACCTACTGATTCAGGCCGCCATCGCCATCGTCCTGTACGAGGCTGCCAACTACCTCGAGCACTACGGCCTGATGCGCACCAGGCGTCCGGACGGTCGCTACGCCAAGCCCTCGCACCGGGACAGCTGGAACAGCGATCACCTGTGGAGCAATCTATTTCTGTACCACCTGCAGCGCCACAGCGATCATCACGCGAATCCGGTGCGCCGCTACCAAGCACTACGAACCGTCGACGAGTCCCCGCAACTCCCGGCCGGATACGCGGTGATGATCTTTTGCGCGATGGTTCCGCCCTTGTGGCGCAAGGTGATGGATCAGCGCCTGATGGACTTCTACGACGGCGACCCGAGCCTCGTCAACGTCGACCGCACCGATCGCACCGCGGTCCGCCGCCTCGAGAAGCTGACCGGGGCGCGAGCGCAGTCGTAGCGTCGACGCCTCAGACCGCGGCGGGCTCGTCGGTTTGCGCTCTCAGGTAGCGCCCGAAATGCGGCACCGTGAACGCGATCGTGCCGCGCTCGGCCGAGTAGATCAGGCCCTTCTTGATCAAGCCGTCGCGGGCAGGCGACAGTGATGCCGGCTTGCGTTTGAGCTCGGTGGCCACGGCCGAAGTCGGCACCGAACCGTCGTCCACCGACAGTTCGGCCATCGCGCGCATGTATTCGCGTTCGGCGGGCGTCGCGCGTTCGTAGCGCGAACCGAAGAATCCGACCGCCAATTCCTCCTCCGCTGTCGGAGCGGCAACACGCACGTCCTCGGCGGAAATCGGGCTGTCGGCGGCGAGATCCCAGGTCGCTTTGCCGTAGGCCTGCACGAAGTAGGGGTAGCCATCGGCGGCTGCGTAGAGCGCGTCGAGTGCCTCGGGGGTGAATTCGACGTCCTCGCGGTCGGCCGGCGCGATCAACGCGAGGTCTGCTGCGGCACGCTCGAGCCTGCCGATTCGGTGGTAGCTGAACAGGCGCTCGGAGTAACTCTTGGATGCCGACAACACAGCCGGTAGGTGCGGTAGTCCGGCCCCGACGATGATCAGCGGCGCGGTGTCCTGACTGAGTTCGTGGCAGGCCGCGCACAGTGCGGAGATGTCAGCGGGCCCGAGGTCCTGCATCTCGTCGATGAAGATGGCGATACCCACACCCACGTCCCCGGCCAGTGCGGAAGCGTCGAGCAGCAGTTCGACGAGGTCGATCTCGATGTCGCCGGAATCGGCGCGGCCGGTCTTGGCCGGGACGTCGATGCCCGGCTGCCACCGCTCGCGCATCCCCTTGTCCGCGGTGGCGCGCAGCGCGAAGGCCTTGAGGACGCCGAGAAACTCGTCGACGCGTTCGGGGTCTCGATGCGAGGCCGCGATGCCGCGTACCGCCATGTGCAGCGCCGACGACAGGGGCCGGCGCAGTTCCTGGTCGGGGCGAGCCTCGATCTTGCCGGTGCCCCAGCCGCGCGCGATGGCCGCGGATCGGAGGTGGTTGAGCAGCACCGTCTTGCCGACGCCGCGCAGCCCAGTGAGCACGACGCTGCGTTCCGGTCGGCCGCGGGTGATGCGTTCGAGCACGACGTCGAAGGCGTCGAGCTGCTTCTTTCGACCGGCGAGCTCGGGTGGGCGCTGGCCTGCGCCGGGAGCGTAAGGGTTACGCACGGGGTCCATGGGGCCAAAGTTACAACGAATCGTGCGATATATGCGGACATCTAGCTCGTGTCCTAGAGATCCGTATTCGTTCGATACTTGCGGGACGCCCGAGGCCGGGGCTACTGTCGGCTCCGTGAAGCGCATTCTCGTAGTACGCCGCCGTAGCGGGGTCTGATTCGGACCGACCCCTCGCTGCGGGTCGTCGTGCTCTCTCGGTCCTCCCTTCACATTCGCCAGGACCACCTTCATGAATTCACTCGCTTCGACTTTCGCCACAGATCCGTTCCATGCTCGCTTCGGCTGCGCCCTGCCGCGCACGATGCGCGACGAGATCTCCGGGCAACACATGTCGTGGACGGCCTTCGTCGACCGCTTCTCGCCCACCACCGGGCCCCTCCGGCTGGGCTCTTGGTCCGGCACTGGGGCCACCGGGGGCAAGATGTCGTTCGACGCCACCTTCGGCATCGGTGACACCATCTTCGCTTGTGCCGCAACAACATACGGACCGATCGAGGCGTTGACGTCGATGCTCCACGACGCCGGATTCCGCATCGAGATCCTCTCGTTCCACCAACAGCGCATCGGCGACGAGACCGCCACCTTCGTCCTGGCCGAGCACGACGGTCGCCGCGAATGGTCGATGTCCATCGAGCCCGACGCAACCCTGTCGTCGATCCGGGCCATCGTCGCCGGGGCCAATCTGCTGCATCGGTAGCCCCGACCAGTGCCGAGTTCGCAGTTGTGTAGGCCGAAACGCCCTCATCGCCTGCACAACTGCGAGCTCGACACGCCCCTCGCGTTGGTAGCGCTCTCTTCGCCTCTCTACCGTCCAAGCAATACAGGCGAAGATCTCACTAGGGCATCTCCACTGTCTGCGCGCGGTGAATTTCGGCCAGTGCGCGGCGCACATACGTTTCGGCGCGGCTTCGACGAATCGCGAGCAGATCCGCCACCACCAGCAGGGCGTGCGCAGGCCGCGGCCTCGAACGTGATTGTTCGTCGACGTCCGTCACACCCAGCGCGCCGGTGAGCACCTCGACGAATCCGGCGATGTCCACGCTCGGGAGCCACTCGGCTCCGCGGACGGTTCGGCCGAGTACTTCCTGGACGTTCTCCCCGGTCAAGCCATCGCTGTATACCTCTTCGAGCAAACTCCGTACCATCTCCGCATGCACGTTCCCGGCCTTGGCCGCGTCCGAGCGGTCCAACAGTTCGACGGCCTCGTCGAACGCGATCGGATCCTGCGCCACGACAGCAGCAAGGGCATCGACTGTGGCGTCCGCGATTCGACGCACATCGACGGGCCACTCGGTGGGCCAGGCCACGGGCACGCTGCTCGGGGGAACAGCCACTGGGGAGGGGTCGGTCATCACAGAAGTCTCTCACTGTCCACCGACATGGTTCCTTTTACCTGTAACCGATGTTTATACTAAGTCGCGCACTGTGGCAGCGGCCACATCGTGGACGTGGAGGAGGTCGACTCGATGAACGAGCGCAACGCCGTCGCATCGGACCCGGGCGAAGTGATGCTTCAGGCCAGGAACGTCAAGTTCGACTGGAGCGATCTGCCGATGCACTGGGTGCCCGGCGATCCGTACACCACGCACGTCCTCAACGTGCTGCATCTACTACTCCCGGCCGGCGAGCACTGGTTCGTCGACACGTTCAAAGAGGCCCTGCCCTACATCGACGACGAGAAGCTGCGCGACGACGTCATCGGCTTCATCGGGCAGGAAGCCGTGCACGCCGAGGCCCATACCGGCGTTCTCGTGCATCTGCAGAACAACGGACTCGACCCCACCCCGTTCACCGATCAGATGGAATGGGCCTTCGGCAAGGTCCTCGGATCGGATTCGGTGACGAGTCTGCGTTCGAAGAACAACCTCGTCGAGCGGCTGGCCCTCATCGCGGCCATCGAGCACGTGACGGCGTTCCTCGGTGATTGGGTACTCAATGCCGACGGTCTCGACCGCGCCGGCATCCATCCGACGATGCTCGATCTGCTGCGGTGGCACGGTGCCGAGGAAGTGGAACACCGCTCGGTCGCGTACGACACCCTTCGTTACTTCGACAAGCGCGAGGTACGTCGCCTGCGCACGTTCGTCGTGGTCGTTCCGTTGATGGGGTACATCTGGATGCGCGGCATCATCTTTCTGATGAAGAACGACCCCGAGCTGCAGAGCGCCCCGAAGTCGGTCCGCAAGCCCCGATCGGCCCTGTGGCGCAAGTCTGTTCGCCGCGGCACGCTGCCGGCGCTGACGCACGTCGGCCGCAGTATGTCTCGCTACCTGAAGAAGTCGTATCACCCGAGCCAGGAAGGCTCGACGGCTCAGGCCGTGCGCTACCTGGCGTCGTCCCCGGCCGCGCAGGCTGCGGCGCGGTGAAGCTCTCGACGGGTCGCGTTCCGCGGCTGTTGCCCAAGGACGCGCCACCGGATCTCCGCGGACGCCCCCGCGCCGATCGCTCGATGCAGATGCTCGGAACGTTCCTCAACGGCTACATGCATGCGACTGCCGGCAAGGAGTACGACGACGCGGTAGCCGGCCACAATCCCGATTCCGCGCTGCGGCTGGTGGTCGTCGACCGCGAGATCATCGCCGAGGACGAGAACGTCGCCGCTCTGACCCTCGCCTCGCCGACGGGGGAGCAGCTGCCGAACTGGCATCCCGGCTGCCACCTCGATCTACATCTGCCGTCGGGTCGCCGTCGGCAGTACTCGCTGTGCGGCGATCCATCCGACCGTAGTTGCTACCGTATCGCCGTGCGCCGAATCCCCACCGGCGCAGGTGGATCCATCGAGATGCATGCACTCGAGCCCGGAACCGAGGTCATCGTACGCGGCCCACGGAACGGCTTTCCCTTCGTCGCCGAGGGCAGCGCGCTGTTCGTCGCCGGCGGCATCGGCATCACCCCCATCATCGCGATGGTCCGTGCCGCAAGGATTCTCGGGATGGATTGGCAGTTCGTGTACTGCGGTCGCTCCCGGGACACGATGCCTTTTCTCGACGAGATCGAGAGCTGGGAATCGGATCGCGTGTTCGTCCGGACCGACGACGTGCACGGGTACCCCACCGAGGGTGAATTGCTCGAGCGCGCACCCGCAGGCGGTGCGGTCTACTGCTGCGGTCCTACCCCCATGCTCGACGCCGTCCGCCGCGACTTCCGCCAATGCGCCGCCACCGCATTGCATTTCGAACGCTTCGGCCCGCCGCCGATCCTCGACGGCACACCGTTCGAGGTGCAGCTGATCAGCAGTGGAGCCGTGCTCGACGTCGCCGCCGACGCCTCCGTGCTCACGGCCGTCAAGCAGCAGAAGCCCAATATCGCGTACTCGTGCCAACAGGGCTTCTGCGGTACCTGCAAGGTGCGGGTGCTCGCCGGCGAGCCCGAACACCTGGAATCGCGATTGACCCCGGAAGAGCAGCGCGACCACATGCTCATCTGCGTCTCGCGCGCTCGAAGCGCCCGTCTCGTACTCGATCTATAGAACGGAAAGACAGTGAGCAGCAACGCAGTTCGCATGACGGTCGTCAACGAAGGCATTCGGCTGGCGGTGTTCGAGAGCGGAAACCCCGAGGGCGAACCCATCGTCCTCGTTCACGGGTGGCCCGATACTCACGAACTGTGGAGCCACATCGTCCCGCAACTCGAAGACCGTTTTCGGGTGATCAGCTACGACTCGCGCGGAGCCGGCGAGAGCACGGTGCCGGTCGAGCAGTCGGCGTACAAGTTGGCCCGGTTGGCGGCGGACTTCTATGCCGTGGCAGATGCGGTCAGCCCCGACGCTCCCGTTCACGTGCTCGCGCACGACTGGGGCGCCGTCGAAGTATGGGAGGCTGCAGCCCAGCCCCAGGCGAAGGATCGAATCCGTTCGTACACATCGATTTCGGGACCCAACCTCGATCACCTGGGTAAGTGGTCGCAGTCGCGCCTGCGTCGTCCCACTCTTGCCGGAATCAAGCAGGTTCTCGCCCAGACCCGAGCGTCCTGGTACACCGTCACCTTTCACATCCCCGGCCTGTCGACGCTGCGCATCAAGCGACAGTTCGCCAAGGGCTGGCCGGCATTTCTACAAGAATTTTCCGGCGTCGATCCGAAGCTCGTCACCCAGAACCCCACGCTGTGGTCGGACGCAACCAACGGCACCAACCTGTACCGCGCCAACATCATTCCGATTCTGACCAATCCGCGAGATCGGTACATCGACATCCCCGTGCACCTCATCGTCAACACCGAGGACGTCGCGGTGCGGCCGTACCACTACGACGACACCGGCATGTGGGTGAAGAACCTCACGCGCAACGACATTCCGGCGGGTCACTGGTCGCCGATCTCCCATGCGGACGACATCGCACGATTGACGACAGAATTCATCGACTCGCTGGACTGAACCTTCAGGTCATACGGTCAGATGCCCGCGCAGCGTGGACGACGTGTATTCGGATCGAAAGAGGCCGCGCTGCTGCAGGATCGGGACCACGTGTTCGACGAAGTCGGCGAGTGAGTCCGGGTAGCGCGGGCACATCAGGTTGAAGCCGTCGGCACCGCGGCCGATCCACGATTCCATCTCGTCAGCGATGGACTCCGGTGTGCCGATCATCGTGGCGTGCCCACCGCCGGCCGCCAGCGTGCCGAGCAACTCACGCACGGTGGGGTCATCCTTCTCGACGATGCGCAGAATCGTCTCGTAGCGGCCCTGCGGTCCGGTGAACTCTGCTGCCGGCGGTAGCGGGGGCACCGGTTCATCGAGTTCCCAGGCAGCACAATCCTGCCCGGTGAACGTCGAGAGCATCGCCAGGGATTGTTCCGTCGGCAGCAAGACGTCCAGTTCGGCCTTCTTGCGACGGGCCTCGTCCATCGTCGAGCCGATGTACGTCACCAGTCCCGGCATGATGCCCACTGTCGCACTGTCGCGACCAGCACTGTCGATGCGAGACTTCACATCCTCGTAATAGCTCTGCGCGGCAACGAGATCGTAGGCGACGGCGTAGATCGCCTCGGCATACTTCGCCGCCAGGTCGCGGCCCGGGCCCGACGCCCCGGCCTGAAACAGAACCGGCCTGCCCTGCGGCGACCGCGGCACCGTCAGCGGGCCGTCGACTCGAAAGTGTTTGCCGTCGTGGTCGATCGAGTGCACCTTGGCCGGGTCGGCGTACATCCCGGTGCGATCGAGCGTCAGGGCATCGGGCTCCCACGAATCCCAGAGTGCCAGTGCAGTATCGACGAACTCTGCTGCGCGTGCGTAGCGCTCCTCCCGAGCCGGGATGGCGTCCATTCCGTGATTGCGTGCTTCGGCGTCGAACATGGAGGTGACGACGTTCCAGCCGGCCCGTCCGCCGCTGATGTGGTCCAACGACGCCAGCATGCGCGCGGCATGGAACGGTGTGTAGAACGTCGACGACACGGTGGTAACCAGACCGATGTGTGTGGTCGCTCTGGCTATGGCCGACAGCGCCGTGATCGGTTCGAGAAACCAGGTTCCTGCGCCGGCCGGATCGCGAACGGAATGCCCGTCGGCAAAGAACACCGCGTCGAACTTTCCCCGTTCGGCCAGCTGCGCAAGTTCCTCGTAGTACGCGATGTTGCCCAGGTCCTCCACTCGCGAATCGGGATGCCTCCACGCTGCGCTGTGATGTCCGCAGCCGTACAGAAACGCGTTGAGGTGCATATCAGTTCTTGACCAAACCGCCGTCGACAACGAGGTTCTGACCGGTCACCGACCGCGCCCACGGGGAGGCGAAGAACAGCAGAGCATCGGCGAATTCCTCCGGCGTGGTGACGCGTTGCAGCGGGGTCGAGGCCGCGATGAAGTCGAACACCTCGGCCGGGGTCGCGGCACTGGCATCGGTGGTGCGCAGCAGTCCGCCCGAGACCATGTTGACGGTGATGTTGTCCGCGCCCAGGTCCACGGACAACGTGCGCGTCAGCGAGAGCAGGGCGGCCTTGGAGGCAGTGTAGTCGTGGTACGGCACCACTGGATTCTGGAACAAGTTGGTGCCCACGTTGATGATTCGGCCGAAGCCCGCCTCACGCATTCCCGGCAGGGCCGCCTGCGTGGTGAGCAGTGCCGCGCGAACGCTGCCCCGCAGTTGAGCGTCGAACCGATCCCAGGTGATGGTGTCGGCCTTGGGGCGGGCATCTCCGTCGAAGGAGAAGTCGGCCAATGCGTTGTTGACGACTGTGGTGATCGGAGTGCCGAAATGCGCACGGGCCGAGTCGAACACCGAGGCCACCGCGCTCTCGTCGGTCACGTCGCCCTGAACCGCGAATGCACGGTCGCCGAGCCTTTCCGCCAACGCCTCCGCTGCCTCTTTGCTGGTGCGGTAGTCGATCACCACACGTGCGCCCTCACCGGCGAACGCCGCGGCGATCGATGCTCCCAGTCCGCGGCCGCCGCCGGTGACCAACACTGTCTGCTCGTCGATCTTCACGTGCATCGCCTCTCGTTCGAGGTCGGGACCGTCGCGAGGGACAGGAAATACCGAAACGTCACGACATTCCCTTCGCTGGTCCTAACCAGATCAGGTTCGACGGGTGTGATCTCAGCCCTGACGGGCACCCCGTGTCGCGGTCGACTGTACCTGTAGGTCTCTCTACTGCTTTCTTGCGCTCGACGTAGATAGCCGAATACAGCCGTATGCAGCGATCAGCCGATGACAGCCCAGCCGTGGGGAGGAACGCTTACCCGTCCGTCGTTCAGGTGCGCCTCACCGGCCAGCACTTCGCTGCCCTGGGCCGGGTAGTCGATGGCCTCGTCGCCGAGGTTGAGCGCCACCGTCATCGAATTGTCGTCCGCGTACACGCGGTAGAGCAGTGCGGTGTTGGTGAGCTCGAGTGTCTCGGTGCGCGCGGAGTACAACCACGGATTGCGACGCCGAACTGCGATCAGCTCCTGATGCACTCGGTAGACGGGCCAGCCGTACGGGGCGAGATCCTCGGAAGTGTCCGGGTATTCGGGACGCACCTCGTCATCACCGCCGACGCGATCTTCCTTGATACCGCGGAATGCCTGCTCGTCGCCGTAGTAGATCATCGGCATCCCGCCCACGGTGAACAGAACCACCAACGCGTGCAGCAGATGTCGCTCGTCCTCGATGACGCTGGCGATGCGATTGACGTCATGATTTCCCACGAACGTGGCGGGCACGAATGCGTCGAGCCAGCCGTTGTGACGCTCCAACGCGTGCGAGAGCTCGAAGAAGTTGAGCTCGCTCAGGCCACTCCAGATCGCCTTCCACAGTTCGTACTGGGTCACCGAGTCCAACGTGGACGCCGAGACGATCCGGTCGTAGTCACCGTGAATGACCTCGCCGAGAAAGTATGCTGCCGAATGCTTCTCGCGAACCTTCGGCATCACCGCAGCCCAAAAGCGCGGCGGTACCGCGTAGGCCGCGTCGAGCCGCCAGGCGTCCACGCCGCGTTCGAGCCAGTGCGACAGCACGTCCACCACGTACTGCTGCACGTGCGGGCTCTCGTGGTTGAGCGCGACCAGTTCGTCGTGGCCCTCGAAATTGCGATGCGTCGGCTCGTCCCCGGACCAGTCGAGGTGGAACCACTCCGCGGCCTCGGAATCCGGGCCCTCGGCCAGAGCCTCACGGAACTTCGGGAAGCTCTGCGCGACATGGTTGAAGACGCCGTCGAACATGATCTTCAGGCCGCGGGAATGCGCCGCAGCGATCAGCGAATCGATGTCCTCGTCGGTGCCGAGCCGACCGTCGACGTGGTAGTAGTCGACAGTGTCGTAGCCGTGCTTCTCCGACTCGAAGATCGGACCGAGGGCGATGCCCGACGCACCGAGCTCGAGGGCGTAGTCGAGCCACTTCTCGATTCTGTTCAGCCGGTGCAGATCCGACTGCGATTCACCGTCCCATCCGTGTACCGGAGCGCCGGTGAAGCCGAGCGGGTACAGGTGCCACCAGATGGCGTGCTTCGTCCACTCCATCAGGACGCCTCGATCGAGTCGCGACCGAGCTCGCCCGCGCCGGTATGGCCGGACAGGCTGGTCACCAAGTCGAATTCGGCCAGCAGGCAACGTAGTACGTGTGCAACACCCTCCTGCCCGCCGAGGGCGAGACCGTACAGGAACGGGCGGCCGAGAAGAACCGCATCGGCACCGAGCGCCAGCGCCTTGGCCATGTCGGCACCGGTGCGCACACCGGAGTCGAACAGGATCGTCAGTTCGTCACCGACGGCCTCGACGATGGACGGCAACGCGTCGAGAGACGGCCTGGCACCGTCGATCTGACGGCCGCCGTGGTTGGAGACGACGATGCCGTCGACTCCGTGGGCGGCCGCTTCTCGGGCGTCGCCGACGGTGCAGATGCCCTTGAGCACGATCGGGCCGTCCCAATGCTCTCGCAGGAACGCCAGGTTCTTCCACGACAGCCCCGGGTTGGGGAACATCTGCGCCCAATGCATCGCGGCTGCAACGGGATTCTCCTCGACGGGCTGAGCGAGTCCGGCTTGGAACGCCGGATCGCTCAAATAGTTCTCGATGCCGAGGTTCGCCAAGAACGGGAGGTACCCGCGGTCGAGATCGGCGGGCCGCCAGCCCAGCAACGTCGTGTCGAGCGTCAGCACCAACGTGGTGAATCCGGTGTCCTTCGCGCGCTGCAGGAAGCTCAGCAGAACCGATTCGTCCGTCGGCCAGTACAACTGATACCAGCGCGGCGCATCTCCGCCCGCCTCGGCGATCTGCTCGAACGAATGCGACGCCTGCGTCGAATGTATGTACGGCACACCGAGTTCCGCAGCCGCGCGAACCGTCGCGAGTTCACCGTCGGGATGGGCGAGAGTCTGAATACCCACCGGAGCGATCAACAGCGGTGCAGGCATGTCGGTGCCGAGCACGGTGCACGCATGATCACGCGAGGCCGAGCTGCGCAGCATCCGCGGCGTGATGGCCCACCTGTCGAAGGCGGCCCGGTTCGCCCGCGCCGTCGAGCCACTGCCCGCGCTGGCGACGATGTAGCCGAGCGCCTCGGGCGAGAGCTTCTCGGCAGCCTGGTCCTCCAGCCGCGCCAGATTGGTGGTGATCGACGGTGTCTGCTGGGCGAACATTCCGGCGGCGTAGATGCCGAGTTGGTGATCGCTGAAGTTGCTGGGCCTGGCCTCGGTCATCGTTCGACCCTACCGGGGCACCGCCGAGGATCGGGCGAGAAATGCGTCCAGCAGGGCCGAGCACCGCTTGCGAGCTGCTGCTTCGGAGTCGGCAATGTCTTGCCTGATCTGGTGCACGTCCACCGCGTGTTCGACGCCGTCGCGCTGCCACGCGGCCGCCCATGCATCGTAGGTATCGAGGTCGATCTCGGGGTGGAACTGCAACCCGAGGTGTGGACCGAGAACGAAGGCCTGTTGCGCTGCCTCGTTGCGGGCGATCACCGTCGCCTCCGGCGGTGCGACGAACGTGTCACCGTGGAATTCCATCCACGGGCCCGGGGCGATGAGCTCGGGATCGGACGTCTCGACCTCGACGAATCCGTATTCGGGATGCTCGGACTTGCGTACCGATCCACCGAGCACCCGGGCGAGCAACTGGCCGCCGAAGCAGACGCCGAGGATCGGAACACCTGTGTCGATCGCGTCCCGCACATACGCGATCTCCGGCGCGAGCCACGTCAGCGTGTCGTCGTACGCGGCGTCGGGTGAGCCCATGACCACCACCACCTGCGCGTCGGACAGCGTCGGTGGTGCGACATCGGGACTGTGGTCGAAGGAATGCACGTCCAACCGGAAACCCCTGGTGTGCAATTCGGCGGCGAGGGTGCCGATGTCGCGACGCGCCAGGGACGGGTCCCGGTCGTGGACGAGAACTACGGCGCGCGGGTTGTTCGGGTATGTCACAGGGCTCCTTTACGGTGTTCGTGCACACCGTACGACAGACTGGATCCGATGCCACCTCGTAAACGCACTGCCCGATCCACCACTGCCCGCACCGTCAAGGCCGGGCAGAGCAGCGCTGCGCGAAAGTTCGCGGCTGCGAAGAACGGTGAGCCTGCGGCGAAGAAAGCTGCCCCGAAGAAGGCCGCACCTCGCAAGAGAGCAGCCCCGCGCAAGACCTCGCCCCGCAAGTCCGCCGCCCCCGATCTTCGGGTGCCCGATCCCGGCGAGCGCGTGTGGGTGTTGGACGTGCCGTTCGAGGATCGGTCCGCGGCGGGCGCAGCGGGAGCGCGCTGGTACCCCGGACCGCGCGTGTTCGCGTATTACGGAACCGAACTGCCCGAGTACCTGCAGCCGTACGAATCGATGCCGTACAGCCTGCAGCGGTGGCTCGAGGACGACGCGAACGACAGTTGGCGCGACGAAGAGGTGCGCGAACGGGCGATGCAGCCTCGCGACACCCAACTCGAATCGGTCCGACGCCATCTGGCCGCGCTCGACGCCGGCTTCCCGTACTTCGCGCAGATGGATTCGACGGGTCTGGGTAAGACGTTGGCCGTGTGCGAGGCCGTGCGGCAGATGTCGGCCGCCGAGATCGGCACGGTTCTGGTGGTGGCACCCAAGGGTGCGCTGCCGGGGTGGCGTCGCACCATTGCAGACAGCGAGGCGGACATCGAGCCGTCCGACCGCAAGCGTTGGTTGCTGATCACCTATCAGTCCACCAAGAAGCTGCTGTCGGTTCCGCCCGAGACCGATCTGGGCAAACGTAAACGGACGCAGAACAAGCGGACCATCTCGCTGGGCGAGCTGCGGTTCGACATCGACGTGGTGATCGCCGACGAGTCGCATGCGTTGATGAACATCGAATCGCAGCAGTCGCAAATTCTGTGGCGGTATCAGGAGGCGGCCCGATCCGTCGTGTGGATGTCTGCCACTCCCGGCTATCAGCCGCTGCATTTCGCGTACATGGCCCGTGCCGTGGAACGCAGCCGCGGCGTCGAGATCCTCGGTGACGACGAGTATCTCGGGTATGCCGTGACGATGAAGTGGGCGGAGTTCCTCATCGAGTCCGGGTTCGCCGTCAAGGCAGGGAAGGCGACGACGGGGTTGACCACGTGGCGGTGGGAGCCCGAGGACGCGACGACGCGAGCCCGCGACATCGCGTCTGTGCACGGTTGGTTGTCGGGAGGCGCTGTGCCGTGGTCTATTTCGCGGCCGTCCCCACCGACTCCGCGGGAGCCCCTCGGCCAGGAACTCACGGCCGCGCAGAAGCGGCTGTACAACTCGGCGTGGGTGGACTACCGCAAGGAAGTCGGCCTGCCGATCTGGAAGGCCGTCGGCGGAAAGAGAGTGCTGCAGAAGAATCCGAGTACTCGTGCGGCGACGCTGCGATTTCGCCAGAAGTGCTCGTACCTGCGCATTCCCGCGTCTGCGGATCAAGTCCGGACGTGGGTCAAGGCAGGCAATCAGGTGTTCGTCTCGATGTTCTACCGCGAGTCGGTCGCTGCTCTGGCCCAGACACTTCGAGACGAGGGGCTCGAGGTCGCCGTGGTCGACGGGAGCATGAGCAGTCCCGAGCAGGAGGCGTCGATCCGCCGTTTTCAGACCGGCGACGCGTCGGTCATCGTCTCGACCACCACGAGCGCGATCAACCTGCACACCAACGAGTTACTGCTCCCGGAGGGGACGGTCTCCACACTCGCACCGCGCGTGACGCTGATTCACGATCCTCGGTGGACACCCATCGACATCAGGCAGATCGAGGGCCGCGCCAATCGCATCGACAACGACCACAACCACACCACGTCGACCTGCTACTACGGCTACGCCGAGGGCACCGTCGAGGAGGAGATGGTGCTCACCGGGATCGAGCGCATCGCGGATCTGGGATCGATCGTGGGGCAGGCGGATCTGATCGATCCGGAGGCTTTCCTCGCGGCGAAAGTGGATGCCGGAAAATAGCGACAATTGTGAGCAATCGTCCACGCGCCCGAGTAGGTTCGGTCCCATCGACAATTCGTCGATAGTGGGCTCACTTTGGCACCAGGAGTAGTCATGATCGTTCTCGGAATCATCCTCGCCCTCATCGGCTATTTCGCCGGCATTTCAATTTTGACGACTATCGGCATCATTCTGGTGGTCGTCGGCGCGGTACTGACGTTGCTCGGTTCGATGGGGCGCGCAGTCGGTGGCCGCAAGACGTGGTTTTGACATCCACGTTAGAACATACGTTCGATTTCTGTTAGTCTGAGCGGGCCCCCGGAGTTGGCGATGCGGCCAGCGGAGCCACTTCGGGCGGTCCATATCGGACGGTAGACAGTGTCGAAGGCGGTTGCGCGCGATGGCATCCGACGAGCGCGACACCGACCCGGTTGCCGGGTCGCTCTACCGCGTCGGCGATCGGTGGGCAGAACGAGCACCTACTCACTGCACCAACGGCCATCCGCTTGTCGCCGGTTCGGTATTGGTGGGTTCACGTGCTTGCTCGTGTGAGCGGGGGCATCACCGTACCCATCAATGCCAGAGGTGCAATCTCGTGCGGTTCACCCCAGAACTCGGTGCCACGTGCAGCGACGCCAGCTTCGATTCTCGCGCGGCGCGGTCACGTCCGGCGATCGTGGACAATCGGGGGCATGAGCAACAGTGAAGCCGTCGTCGACCTGGTGCAGCTGAGGCACGATTTCACCCGCTTCATGATGAGTTACAAGTTCGGAATCGACGAACTGATCACCAAGATCAACATCCTGAAGCAGGAATTCACTCACATCCACCGCTACAGCCCCATCGAGCATGTCTCGTCGCGACTCAAGACGCCCGAGAGCATCGTCGACAAGGCTCAGCGCAAGAAGTGCGCACTGACGCTCGACGCCATTCGCGAGAACATCTTCGACGTCGCAGGTGTCCGCATCACGTGCAGCTTCATCTCCGACACCTACCGCATCGCGGACATGCTCAGTAGTCAGACCGACGTTCGAGTCGTCGAGGTCAAGGATTACATCGCGAACCCGAAAGCCAACGGCTACAAGAGTTTGCACCTCATCGTCGAAATTCCGGTGTTCATGTCCGATCGCGTCCAACCGGTCTTGGTCGAACTCCAGATCCGCACGATTGCCATGGATTTCTGGGCGAGCCTCGAGCACAAGATCTTCTACAAGTACCGCGGCCAGATTCCGCCCACCCTGTTGGCGGAACTGACCGAGGCCGCCGAGACGGCCAACACACTGGACGAGAAGATGGAAAGCCTGCACGACGAGGTGGAGGAACTGAACGGCGATTCCGACAACTCGATCACCCTCGGCGCGATGCCTCCGATGGCATTGCCTCCCGAGCTGCTGCACATGTTGCTCACCGCGCAGGCCGAAGCAATCGACCCGGACTGACGATGCCTTCGAAGAACGTCAACCCCGCTGCTCGACGGCTGAGCAGCGGGGTTGTCGGTTCGTGCCTGCGTTATCCGATATGTACCGGGGTGTCGCCGACGGGCAGGTCGTCTTTCTTCGCGCGGACGAGCAGCAACACGACCGGGCTCACCAGCGCTACGAGGATCGCGGCGGTACCGAATGCCCAGGCGTAGCCGGAGACCTCGGCCGAGAACGCGTGGTCGATGGTCGCGAGCACGAAGTTGCGGATCGGCTCCGGCAGCGCGGCCAACATCTCGTCGCTGGGCACTTCCTGGCCGGCGAGAGCTTCCGCAGGAACTCCGGCGGGCGGAGTCGGTGCCGGATTCTCGGCCAGGTACGAGGTCTTCGACGAGGTGTAGACGGTGGTGAACACCGCAGCACCGAGTGCACCACCGACCTGCAGGGTGGCGTTGATCAGCGCCGATGCGGCACCTGCGTCGTGATCGGGAACGCCGATCAGTGCGACGTTCTGCATCGGAACCATCAGCAGACCGAGGCCGAGGCCGAGCAGCACGACGCCCGGCAGGACGTGCGTGAAGTACGAGGTGTCGACGCCGATCTGGGTGAGCAGCAGCAGGCCGACTGCGGAGACGACCGGACCGACGGCCATCAGCGGCTTGGGTCCGATCTTCGGCACGAGTGCAGAAGCGAGCGCGGCCGTGATCAAAATGCCGCCGGTCATCGGGAGCGACGCGACGCCGGCGATCACCGGGCTCATCTCCAGCACGATCTGGAAGTAGAACGTGAGGTACAACGTGCCACCGAGCAGGGCAGCGCCGATGACGGCCGAGCCGATGTACGCGGCACCGCGGTCACGGTCGAGCAACACACTCAAGGGGAGTAGCGGGTTGGCGGACTTGGACTCGACGACGACGAACGCGGCCAGCAGAGCGAGGCCGAGCGCGATGAACGAGATGGTGGGTACCGTCGCCCAGCCGTCTTCGGCCTCGGTGAAGCCGTAGACCAGCGATGCCAGACCGAGAGCGACGAGGATCGCGCCGGGCAGGTCGTAGCGGGTGTCTCCGTGAGCCTTGCTCTCCTTCACCAGCGGCACCGCTGCGGCGATGGCGAACACTGCGACCGGGATGTTGACCAGCAGGCACCAGCGCCAGTTCGCGTATTCGGTGAGCACTCCGCCGAGGAGTAGGCCGACCGCTGCGCCGCCACCGGCAATGGCGCCGAAGACGCCGAACGCTTTGGCGCGTTCCTTGGTGTCGGTGAACGTCACCGTCAGGATGGCCAGTGCTGCCGGGGCGAGCAGCGCAGCGAACACACCCTGGCCGGCGCGCGCGATGAACAGCTGCCAGCCTTCCTGAGCGAGTCCGCCGATAGCGGAGGCAACGGCGAAGCCTGCCATGCCGACGATGAACGAGCGCTTGCGTCCCCAGTAGTCGGCGATGCGTCCGCCGAGCAGCAGCAGTGCGCCGAACGACAACGCGTAGGCAGTGATGACCCAGGCGCGGCTGCTGTCGCTGATGCCCAGGTCCAGCTGAGCCTGCGGCAGCGCAATGTTGACGATCGTGCCGTCGAGCACGATCGTGAGCTGCGTGATGGCGACGATGCACAGCACCAGCCATCGGCGCTCGTAGTTCGGATTCAGATCCGGCGCTTCGCGCTCGGAGAGCTGCGACATGTTTCTACCCCACTCGTACTCGTTGATTCTGGGCACGAAAAATGTCCCGAGCAAAAAGGTAGGCGACCCAGAACCAATAGTCAAACGAACTAGTTGGTTGGGGGTATGGTGACCGCCATGAAACCTGACGCCATTGCGACCCGCGCCCGCATCGTCGTCGCCGCCCGGGACGAGTTCTCGGTACACGGGCTGGCCGGGGCCCGCGTCGATCGGATCGCGGCCGCGGCCAAGGCCAGCAAGGAACGTCTGTACGCGTACTTCGGGGACAAAGAAGCCCTGTTCCGGGCCGTCGTCGAGGACGGGTTCGCGCGGTTCATCGACGAAGTACCCTTCGCCGTCGACGACCTCGGCGGATACGCAGCGCGCGAATACCTGCACCTCGCTGCGCATCCCGAGGAGCACCGCCTCCTGCTGTGGACTCAGCTTCAGGGCGGTATGGCGACCTCGGGCACCGACGACATCCACTCGGTCATCGCCGAGCGACACAGGGCCATGGCCGACGCCCAGCGAGACGGACTGATCTCCGACGCCTTCACCGTCGAGGATCTGATCACCATGATGTTCGGCATCACCTCGGCGTGGATGACCGCGCCGAGCCTGCACTGCGAGCCTGCCGACAACGCCGAAATTCAGCGTCGGGCGTCGAAAATCGAAGCCGCCGTGCGTCGACTCTGCGCTCCGTAGCGCTGTCTATCCATATCTAGCATTCGTGCAAGAGTGCGGAATACTGGGGTAGCGGCCCCCACTTCCGCAAACGCGCGCGCGTTTGCCAGACGCGCACAAAGTAGACACCGATCACGTCGCTATTCTGCGCGCATCTGGCAAGTGCGCTCGCGTTTGTCACCCCGGTCGGCGCGTCCTCGACCGCACACACGCGGGACGCCCCACCACGCCGAGTGCACGTGGTGGGGCGAGTCTCGAACTATGGACGGCATCTACGCCGCACTACACCGGGAGTTTCTCGCGTCCGGTTTCCTTGATGGTCAGCACCGTGAGCACGCCGATCACGCAGACACCCATGACCCAGTAGGCGGGTGACATGGCGTTGCCGGTCGACTCGACCAGTTGAGCTGCGACGTACGGTGCTGTTCCGCCTGCGGCGATGGTGCCGATGTTGAAGCCCAACGACACTCCGGTGTATCGAACTGCCCGGGGGAACAGCTCGGTGAACAGTGGGAACGCGGGTACCTGCACGACTCCGTTGAGAACCATGTAGACGAAGTACACACAGCCCACCACGATGATCGACGACGTCGCGCCGAGGATCATGAACACCGGCAACGCAATGACGACATACGCAACGTAGCCGCTGAGCAGTACCGGTTTGCGCCCGAATCTGTCTGTGAGCATGCCGCTGAGTGGGAAGGTCGCACAGGCCAACGCAATTGCGATCGCCGATGTCCAGTAGACCGAGTCCTTGGAGAATCCCAGGTCGTTGATCAGGTACACGCTGAAGTACGTCAGACCGATGTAACCGGAACCGTTCATCGCAATGGCGATACCGACGACACGTAGCACCGACCACGGCTGCTTCTTCACGACATCGCTGAGCGGGCTTTTCGCAACCTCGTTCTTGGCTGCCATTTCCTCGAACTCGGGGCTGTCTTCGAGCTTCAGCCGCACTCGCAGACAGACGAATGCCAGCGGGAGAGCAAGCAGAAACGGAATGCGCCAGCCCCACGACGACATCTGGTCGTCGGTGGTGATGAGGGCGACCACTCCGACAACGGCTGCGGCGACCGCGAATCCGAGGGTGGAACCGACCGGGGTGAACGACCCGAAGAAGCCGCGACGGTTCGGCGGTGCAGACTCTGCGATATAGGTTGCTGCACCGCCGATTTCACCTCCTGCAGAGAATCCTTGGGCGAGTCGGATGATGACGAGCAGAATCGGTGCCAGCACGCCCACACTCGAGTGTGTGGGCAGCATTCCCAGGACTCCGCACGCGATGCCCATGCAGACCACCGTCACGACCAGAGCCTGTCGACGACCCTTTCTGTCGCCGAGGCGTCCGAAGAAGATTCCACCGAGCGGACGTGCGACGTATGCGACTCCGAATACCGCCAGGGTCGCGAGGATGGACACGCCGGGGCTGGTGGACGGAAAGAACAGTGGCGCAATGACTACGGCGAGAAATCCGTAGACGGCGAAGTCGTAATACTCGATGAGCGTGCCGACGCCACCGGCGAGCGCGGCACGGCGCGCGGTGGTGGTGTCGGCTTTCGGTGCGCTGGTGACCGCAGAAGGCTGGTCGACGTTCGTCATCGCGCTGTTCCCTGTCCTGTGAGTGGTTGCTTGCTTCGGTGTTCGGCCAGAAGTAGTTCGTACGATCCGCCGGCCTCGATGACTGCGACAGTACGAGGGCTGGGCGCACTACCTACCAGGGATCGCCCATCGGCAGTGGTCAATGCTGCTCGTCGCCAATCGAGTTCGACGGCATCACCGGTGACGACCGCGCCGGAGACATCCGGAATGGTGATGAGGGGTACTCCGTTGAACGTCTCTCCGCGCCAGAATCCCGGCGAGAACGACTCGGCCACGATGGCCTGGATACCGGCGTTGCGCAGAGCCACCATCGGCGGATAGTGCGGGTGGCCGTAGCCGAAGTTCCGGCCGCCGACGATGATGTCGCCCGGCCGAACGCGATCGACGAAACCCGGATCGTATGCGGTCATGCAGACCGACTTCAGATGCTCGGGATCGTACGACTTGATATTCGCTACGCCGACAACGAGATCGATGTCGAAGTCGTCGCCGAAGACCCAGGCAACTCGGCCGGAGATGACGTCGGGCGGGGGTGGGTAGGCGCTCACGAGCCCACCTGCTGGATCGTGCCGGCCAGCGCGCTGGCGGCGACGGTGTACGGAGAACCCATGTAGATGTTGGCGTCCGAGCTACCCATCCGGCCGGAGATGTTGAGCACGCCGGTCGATATGCAATTCTCGCCCGCCGCCAACGGCTTCTGATAGCCGAAACAGAAGTCGCAGCTCGACACTGCAATGTGCGCACCAGCCGCGCGCAGTACGTCGAGCAGCCCCTCTCGCTCTGCCTGATCGTGCACCTTCTGCGACGTGGGCACGACATTGAGCTCCACACCGGGAGCCACGGTGCGTCCGTCGAGCACGAGTGCCGCGGCCCGCAGATCCTCGATTCGTCCACTGGCACATGATCCGATGAACGCCTTGGTGATCGGAGTGCCGGCGAGTTCGGCTGCAGTGTGGGTGTTGGCTGCACGCGCCGAGCCGGGCTGCACGACCTGCGGCACGATCTGGGCGAGGTCGATGGTGTGCCGAGCTGCGTAGGTCGCATCGGAGTCTGGGTGGACCGGCGTGAACGACTGTCGCGCAACATCGTTGGCGTAGGCGAGTGAGGTTTCGTCCGGTTCGAATATCGCGGACACGGCTCCGGTGAACATCGCCATGCCGCACAATCCCTGCCGGTGATCGATTTTCATCGACCGGGCACCGGGGCCACCGAATTCCATCACCTGGTGTGCGCACCCGTCGGCCCCGACGAGGTCGATGATGGTGTGCACCAGATCGCGACTGTCCACTCCCGGCGCGAATTCTCCGTACAGGTCGAACCGCGTCGTCGCTGGGATATCCACGTAGAGTTGGCCGGTCACCCATGCCTCGATCAGATCTCGGCGGATACCCCAGCCCAACGCACCGAACGCCCCGATTCCGCTGATGTGGCCGTCGAAGTGGACGAGGAAGTCACCGGGGATGGCCAGGCCGAGTTCGGCGGTGAGTTGGTGCCCGATGCCGCGGCCCTCGTGCAGCTCGATTCCGTAGTACTCGCACCACTCTCGGGTGACCTGGTGTACTTCTTGTTCCCGGTCGTTGCGCTTGGTCAACATGTGATCGATGAAGACGACGTACCGAGACGGGTCCTCGAGTGAGGTGATACCGAAGTCGTCGCGCATCTGCCGGAACATCACATCGGTGTACCCGGGAAAGTCGTACGCGATCATCCGCGCCGGTCGTACCGCATGGTTCTCACCGGCACGCACTGGGTCACCGCCACAGGTCCGACCGAGGATCTTCTCGACCATCGTGAACGCGGCCGATGTCATCGGTTCGCCTCTGCAGGAAGGTACTTACGCTGCTGCGCTTCGACTTCGGGAAAACCGATGAGGTCCACGAACTCGTGGTGCTGCAGCGCGTCGGCACTGACGTCGGCGGGAGCTTCGCCTGCGGCCAGGCGACGCAGAGTCTCGCGTGCGGCACCGGTTGCGGCCATCAGCACCTGAGTGGGCAGCAGGGCCAGCCGCACTCCGATCTGTGCCAGAACCTCCGGAGTGAACTCCCGCTCGGTCCAGGTCGACGCGGTGAGCGTGGCCATCAGCGGAACCCCGACCGCTCGGTGACAGTTCTCCCACTGCTCGACGGTCTCGAACGTCTTCGTCACCGGCATGATCATGTCGGCTCCGGCGTCGACGTAGGCCTGTGCGCGCATGATCGCCTCGTCGCCACGTGCGTCGGTGCGTGCGATGAGCAGAACGTCGTCCGGCATGGAATCACGCACCGCCCGAACCTTGCCCGACGCCTCCTCGACGGAGATCAAGTCCACCGGCTCGCCGACGCAGATCGGGCATTTCTTCGGCGACAGCTGGTCCTCCATGAACACACCCTGGACGCCGGCCTCGGCGAACCGCGTCGCGGTGCGCGCGGCGTTGACGGCGTTTCCGTAGCCGGTGTCGATGTCCGCGACGAGGGGCAGAGACGATGCCTCGCGAATGGTCCGGACGGCCTGCAGGTTCTCGGTCATGGTGTACAGCTCGGCGTCGGGCAGTCCGAGCGCAGCCGATACGGCGAAGCCGGACGCGCACAGCGCCGAGAAGCCCGCCTGCTCGGCCAGCTTGGCCGTCAACCCGTCCCAGACGCCGGGCGCATACACCAGGCCTTGTTCGGTCAGGCCTCTCAAAGTCATCGTCACGAGCACTCTCCGTTTCGTATTGCGGAACGCCTTCCGAATTTAGAGTGGCTCGGATCACAAGTCAATACCCGTGGATCGATAGCGCATCGCGCGTCGGTTCGTAGGATGGCGACGACGCTCCACCCGACCGGAAGGAACAACTCGTGGCAGTTCCCACCGAGTCCGACGCCCAGGCCGGCCGCGACATCGTCGGTGCCGTCGTGAAGGCATGCGCTCTGCTCGACCATTTCGACACGACGCATCCTGTGTGGACGCTCAACGACCTGACGACGGCGAGTCGAATGAACAAGACGACCGTGCATCGTCTGATGACGACGTTGATCCATGCCGGCTGGGTGGACAGAACAGCGGAGGGTTCGTACCGGATCGCCATGCCGGTGTTCGAGATCGGATCGTCCGCGTTGACACAGCTCGACATCCGCGGTGCCGCCCAGCCGTATCTGTCGGACATCGCCCAAAAGTTCGGCGACACCGCCTATCTGATGGTTCCCGCTGACGAGGGCGCGGTGTGCATCGACCGCCACGAGGGCAGCAATCCCCTTGTGGTAGCTGGCATTTCGATTGGATCCGTTCTTCCGTATCACGCCACGGCCGGGCCGATGGCGATGCTCGCGTTCTCCGCTCGCATTCGCGACCGCTGGCTCGGCGGAGAGCTTGCTGCATACACGAGCCGAACACTGACGTCACCAGACCAGTTGATGGATCATCTCGACCGGATCCGAACGCAGGGATACGCGCTGAGCAACTCCGACTACCTGGCCGGCGTCGCGGCGGTGGGCGCACCGATTCTCGGACGCGACGGGGTGGTCGTCGCGTCGATCAGCGTCGGTGGCCGCGTGGAGACCTTCGAGGGCGACGCCTTGGCGGACAAGGTGGAGACAATTCTCGCGGCGGCGCGCAGCCTTTCACGTGTCGCAGAGGCTCTACCTGCATCGAGTCAGTAGCTACACGAGTATTCGCTCCTCTAGATTCGATCCTAGAGAGACGAATACTCAGCTACCGACGCGCTCGATGAGTTTCATGGCGTCGAAGGGTGCGTAGCCCTTGATGTCGTTGTCGAAGTACACGAAGACGTCCCGGCCCGCCGACGTCCACTCGGAGATCTTGGTGGCCCATCGATCGAGAGCGTCGTCGGTGTAGCCGCTGGCGTACAACTCTTCGTCTCCGTGCAGTCGCGCGTACATGAAATCCGCTGTGGGGGTGTCGATGTACGGGTACTTTCCGGCGGTGTCGGCAACCACGATCGCAATATCGTTCTCGCGCAACAGTTCCACTGCCTCGTCGGAGGCGAAGCTTGCATGTCTGGCCTCGATACAGTGCCGCAGTGGCCGAGACGACGCAGCCGGCAACAGCACTCGATCCTCGGCCAGTTTGTCGTCCCGCGACTCCGCCAGAGTTACTGCGGCAGAGACAGTTCTGGGCAACAGCGCGCAGAAGTCCGTCATCTTCTGCGCGTCGAACTCGAGATTGGGTGGGAGCTGCCACAAGAATGGCCCCAGCTTGTCACCGAGGGTGAGGACCCCGGTGGCGAAGAAGTTCGCCAATGCCGACTCGACGCCGACGAGCCGCTTGATGTGCGTGACGTACCGCCCACCCTTGATGGAGAACACGAAGTCATCCGGCGTTTCGTCGTGCCACTTGGTGAAGCTCGACGGCTTCTGCATCGCATAGAACGTGCCGTTGATCTCGATCGACGTCAGGTGCTCGGACGCGTACCCGAGTTCCTTGCGATGCGCGAGACCGCTCGGGTAGAAATCCCCTCGCCACGGCGCGTACGTCCAGCCGGAGATACCGATCAGAACCCGAGGGCGATGCTGCGCGGACATGAGCCGACTGTAGCCGGGCAGCCCTGCGGTTTCCGCGGCTCCGGCGCTGGTATCGGTAACCTCGATGGCATGAAGCGCCCATCGGCATTCGGCTCCTTGGCGCTGACCTGTGTGCTGCTCGCCCTCACCGGTGCCGATGCGGCTGCCGAGCGCCGCGACCAGCCGACGCCTCGCCAGGCGGCTGCGGTACCGGGGATCGGTTTGACGACGGTGCCCGCGGCGATCACCACGTCCATGGTCGCGGGTGTCGCAGACGCGCCGAATCCGCCGACTCACGAGGTCGGTGTCGAGTCGTCGACGACGGAGATGCGAACCTCGGGGTGGGACGAATATCCCTATCTCCGCTACACCGCGACGTTCGCGCCGGGTACGGACACGGCGACGCTGACGTGGTCCGGCAGATCGGTGAACACCAACGATCTGGCGTTGCATGTATGGGACCAGTCGGGCAACACGTGGGGCCCGGCCATTGCCACGGCCGACCCGGTTGCGCCCGGCGGTCAGGTGGAATTGAGTGCCGAGATCTCCACCGAGAGAGGCACTGTCGAAGTACTGGTCATCGACAACCCGCGTGCAGATCGTTCTTTCGCAGAAACCAACGCGCGCCCCGACAGCAGCTTCGCCGATCCGAGCACGTACGATTTCGCGCTTCAGCACATCACCGACACGCAGTACATAGCCCGCGACGATCCCGGTGTGTATTCGGAGATGACGCAGTGGACCGCCGACAACGCCGACGAGCTGAAGATCGACTACAGCATGCACACCGGCGACCTGATTCAGAGCTGGATCAGCCCGGGGCGTCCGGATACTCAGGCGCGCAAAGAGTTCGAGGCCGCCAGCGAATCGATGCAGATCCTCGAGGATGCCGGCATCGCCCACGGGGTTCTGCCCGGTAACCACGACAACATCTGGAACGTCGCAGGCAAGTTGGTCCCGGGGGAGCACGAGAAGAACCACGCGCTCTACAACGAGTACTTCGGCCCGCAGCGTTATCGGGATCAACCCTATTGGGGCGGTTCGTTCACCGACGAGGACAATTCGGCGCACTACGACCTGGTCGATATCGCCGGAGCCAAGTTCTTGATGCTGTACATCGGCTACAACCCGCCGGAGAAGGTCATGCAGTGGGCCGAACGAGTTCTCGACGAGAACCCCGACCGCAATGTCGTCATCGGCACGCACTACTACCTCGACGAACTCGGCGAGAAGAAACTGATGGGGTTCGGCGACATCGGGTCGAGCTCCGGCCAACAGATCTGGAATCGACTGGTCGTTCCACACGAGACCGTCTTCCTCGTCCTGTCCGGGCACGTCGACGGCCAGGTCGCGGTCGTGGACGAGCATGTCGGAGAGACCGACCGCTCCGTCGTGCAGCTGCTGGCCGACTATCAGTACTTCGAGGTCGACGGCGAACGCAGCACCGGCTTCCAACGTCTGCTCCAATTCGACATCGACGGTGGCTCGATGGCCGTCACCACCCATTCGCCGTCACTCGACGCGTTCGACGTCGAGAGCTACGACATCAAGAATCGATACGGGCCCGAAGACGGCGAATTCGTCACCGACTTCACGTTGCGCGCCGACGTTCCCCGAGCGGTGATCGCAGACTGACTGGCACGGCGCTCGGCATCGGACCATAATCGATTTTCATGCAGTCGGGTGGGCGAGCGTGGGTACTGACGCTGGTCGCCGCCGGTGTCTGGTTCCTCGCCACGCCGCTGAGTCCCGGAATTGTCGGCACCGACGTCCAGCTGCAGGCCCCCGAGGTCACGCCTGTCCCCGTCGTCGAGCCGCCCCCGCTCACTCTCGAGGACCTCTCGGCGCGAGTGAACCCCACCGTCGTCACGATCTCCGCCACCGCCGGCTACTCCGGCGTCGCAGGTACCGGCTTCGTCGTTGCCCCGGACGGCCTGGTGCTCACCAACTTCCACGTCGTCGAAAACGCGACCGAGATCAGCGCGGTGCACATGGGCAACGGACTGATCTACGACGCCACCGTGCTCGGTTACGACAAATCTCGTGACCTGGCGGTCATGCAGTTGCTTTCCGCGGCCGACCTGCCGGTGGTCGAGTTCGCTCCGGACTCACCTCCCGAGGTGGGGGATGCGGTCACCGCCGTCGGGAATGCCGCTGGCGCAGGTGTTCTGGTGCCTGCGCCGGGTGCGGTGACGGCTCTGGATCAGCAGGTGCGTACCCGTAGTTCGGTGGACGGTTCGCGGAACACTCTGGATCGGATGATTCGAGTCGATGCCGATGTGCGAGCGGGTGATTCGGGTGGCCCACTGTTCGATGCCTGGGGTCGTGTGGTGGGCGTCAATACAGCGGGCCTCTCGGACGAGGCGCGCACCGGCTCCGAGAGCAGGCCTCCGCAGGCCCCCGAGGCGTATGCGGTTCCGATCACGGAGGCTGCTGCCGTGCTCGATCAGGTCGTCGCGGGGCAGTCCGGCGGGACGGTTCATGTGGGTCCGACCCCGTACTTCGGGGTGTCGGTGCGAGATGTGTCCGTGTTCGACAACAAGCCGGCGATGGGTGCCGAGGTGGTGACGGTGGCTACCGATTCTCCGGCCTCGGCAATCGGACTGTCCGGCGACGATGTGATCGTCGCCTTCGACGGTGCCGGTGTCGGTTCGTCGTCGGATCTGGCCCAGGCCCTCATCGGACGTCACCCCGGTGATGTCGCCGTCGTCGAGTGGGTCGATCCTCAGGGCGTACGACGTTCCGCGACAACGGCTTTGGCGGAAGGAACCCCGGCTGCCTGAGCGGTCGAGTTCAGTCCTGCAGCACCGACAACACGTTGCCCGCGGGATCGGTGAACCAGGCGATGAGCGGTCCGCCGTGCCGGAAGATCCCCTTCTCGTCGGTGCCCATGTCCGGATACTGTTGGAACACCACCCCTTTGGCGATCAATGCATCGACTGCGGCCTCGATGTCGACCACCGGGAAGTTGAGGATGGTGTACTGCGCCGGCACGTGACCGGGCCGGGGATAGATGAGTACCGTCGCCGCTCCCAGGTGAAGTTCGAGCATCCCCATCTCGTTCTCGGTCACCTCCAGACCGAGGGTGTCCGCGTAGAACGCGCGAGCTGCCGGCAGGTCGTCGACGGCGAATCCGGAGAACGGTGCTCGGGCCAGATCGATGGTGGTCATGGACGAATTATCGCGCTGTCCCACGTGCTGCGGGCCGATATCCGAGTAGCGTGGCAGCCGTGACTATTCGCCTCGGTTACCAGATGCCCAACTTCAGCTACGACGGTTCGGTCGCGGAACTCTTTCCCCAGGTCATCGCGCAGGCGCGCGAGGCCGAAGCGGCCGGGTTCGACACTGCGTTCGTGATGGATCACTTCTACCAACTCCCCGGAATCGGAAAGCCCGACGAGCCGATGCTCGAGGCCTACTCCGCCCTGTCGGCGCTCGCGACGGCCACCGACACCATCCAACTCTCCGCCTTGGTCACCGGCAACACGTACCGCAACCCGGCGATCCTGGCCAAGACCGTCACCACCCTCGACGTCGTCAGCGGCGGCCGGGCCATTCTCGGTATCGGTGCCGGCTGGTACGAACTCGAGCACCAGAGCTTCGGACTCGAATTTGGTACGTTCACCGACCGATTCGAGCGCCTCGACGAGGCCCTACAGATCATCGAACCGATGCTCCGCGGCCAGCGCCCGACGTTCGACGGCCTGTGGTACCAGGTCGAGAACGCGATGAACGAGCCCCGCATCCGCGATGATCTGCCAATCATGCTCGGCGGTGGCGGCGAGAAGAAGACCTTCGGCCTGGCCGCACAGTTCGCCGACCACCTCAACATCATCTGCGACGCAAACGAATTGCCGCGCAAGATGGCGGCCGTTCAGGCTCGTTGCGAGGAAGTCGACCGCGATCCGAAGGATCTCGAGACGAGCTTCCTCGCCTTCGTCATCATCGACGAGGACGGCGACAAGGCCAAGGAGTTGCAGCGCGAGTTCGTGCTGAAGCAGGGCCTCGATCTGACGAACCTGTCCGAGGAGGACGCAGCGAAGGCCACCGATCGCCACTTCTGCGGAACGCCCGACGATGTCGCCGAGCAGGTGCAGAAGCGCGTCCTCGATCAGGGCATCGACGGCGTCATCATCAACCTGATCACCAACGGACACCAGCCCGGTGCCGTCGAATTGGCGGGCAAGGCTCTGAAGCCTCTCGTCTGACACGGCTGTCGCCTGCTCCGCACGAACGGCGGAGCAGGCGACGAGCAGCAGGACCCCAGCGGTGCTATCGAGGCGGTTTGACCGCCAGCACCGGCTTGGGGCACGAGAGAAGCAACTGCTGGGCGGAGCTGCCCATCAGCAACTTACCCACCGCGGATCGGTGTCTGATCCCGATGACCAGCACATCGGCGTCGTCGGCGTCCATGACGCTGAGCAGCGCGTCGACGGTATCCGGGACCACAGCCTGGTCGAGGACATAGTCGACCCCGGAACGATCGAGAGTCGCGTGCAATTCCGTCATTGCTTCGGAATCGGCGAATCGCGGATCGGCCAAGGAGTCACCGGTGGAGGTATTGACGACCTTGAGGCCGGTACTGCGAAACTTCGCCTCGGCGATTCCGTGTTGGAGTGCGGCTGCGCCGAATTTGTCAGGTGTGTAGCCGACGACGATCATGCATTTTCCTTCGTCTTCTGGAGGGTGGGTGCAGTACGGGGTCGTACGAGCTTTGCCACGAACGGCGCAGCCAGTAGCAGAACGATGACGATGTAGACCACGATGGCGATGGGTTCGGACAGGACGCTGCTCCATTCGCCGCCGCCGAGCTGCAGCGTCTGGCGCAGTTGACGTTCCACTCGCGGGCCGAGGATGACTCCGATGATGAGCGGCAGGACCGGTAGTCCGAAGCGCCGCATCATCAATCCGAGCAATCCGAAGATCAGCAGCAGAACCAGATCGAGCCACTGGAGATTGACGGCGTAGGCACCCAGCACGGCGAAGAACAGAATTCCTGCGTACAGATACGGCCGCGGGGTGCGCAGCAGCTTTGCCCACAGCGGTGCCAGCGGAAGGTTGAGCACGAGCAGCAGGAAGTTTCCGATGAACAAGCTCGCGATCAGCGTCCAGATCAGCAGCGGTTCCTTGTCGAACAACGTCGGTCCGGGCTGGATTCCGTAGGACACGAACGCGGTGAGCATCACTGCTGCAGTGGCGTTCGTGGGGAGACCCAAGGACAGCATCGGCACGAGAGTTCCTGCCGCCGAGGCATTGTTGGCGGCCTCCGGCCCGGCAACACCCTCGATGGCACCCTTACCGAACTCCTCCGGATGCTTGGAGAGCTTCTTCTCGGTGATGTACGACAGGAATGTCGGCAGCTCGGCCCCGCCGGCCGGCAACGCGCCGAACGGGAATCCGTATGCGGTGCCGCGCAACCACGGCTTCCACGACCGCTTCCAATCACTCTTGCCCATCCAGGGACGGCCGACGGGAATCACCTCGGCGGGCTTGCGGCGCAGATGTGCAGCGACCCACAGTGCCTCGCCCAGCGCGAACACTGCAACGGCGATGACCACGATGTCGATACCATCGGAGAGCTGCGCGACACCGAAGGTGGCTCGGGGCTGGCCGGTGAGGAAGTCGATTCCGACGAGTCCGATGGCAAGTCCCAGAAGCAACGAGATGCATCCGCGCAGCTTCGAGCTGCCGAGTACTGCGGTCACAGCGACCAAGGCCAGCAACATGATTGCCAGGTAGGAGGGCGCTCCCAGAGACACCGCGAAGCGCGAGACAATCGGGGCGAACAACACCAGCAGCATGGTTCCGATGGATCCGGCGATGAACGATCCGATGGCGGCCGTGGCGAGCGCTTGAGCAGCCCGCCCGGCCTTGGCCATCTTGTTGCCTTCGATAGCGGTGATCACCGACGACGATTCGCCCGGCGTGTTGAGCAGAATCGACGTGGTCGATCCGCCGTACATGCCGCCGTAGTAGATGCCTGCGAACATGATGAATGCCGCACTGGGACTGACGTTGTAGGTGATCGGAAGGAGTAGTGCGACGGTCATTGCCGGACCGATCCCGGGCAGAACACCCACCGCGGTGCCCAACAGGACTCCGATGCACGCATAGAGCAGATTCATCGGGGTGACGGCTTCGGCAAAGCCTTGCATGAGCCAGTTCAGATTGTCCATCAGAGTATTCCGTCCAGAATGCCTGCAGGCAACGGTATTCCGAGCCCGACGTAGAACGCGTAGAAGCTCAGGAGCGATAGGACGAGCCCGATCGCCAGGTTACGAACCCAGTGTCGATTGCCGAGAATCGTTGCGGCCCCGCCGAAGAGCATCGCCCCGACGATCACCCAGCCCAGAGTGTCCACGAGCACGATCGTCGCCACGAACAGGCCGACGAGCAGTCCGACGGTTTTCCAGTCGGCCGGAGTCGATGTGTCGATGTCTTCACCGCCGTCCTGTTCGCCCCGACTCCCTCTCAGAGTGGCCGCGGCGAGCAGGATGGAGCAGACGAGCATCGCGATCCCGACGACGACAGGGATCAGCTTGGGACCCACGGGGTCGACCTTGGCGAATTCGGCTGTGAGAGAGAGCGCGTCGACGATCAGGAATACGCCGACCACCAGCAGCACCGCACAGACCACGAGCTGCGCGCGGTCCGGACCGACCTGCTCCGACCCGGTCTCGCCGCCATCGTCGGTGCGGTCGACCGTGGCGGTCATACGAGTCCCAATTCTGTGAGTGTCGACTCGACCCGGGCATCCTGATCGCGCAGGAACTGCTCGAAAGCAGGTCCGGTCTCGAATGCGTCGATCCATCCGTTGGTCACGAGCGCTTCCTTCCATTCGTCGGTACCGTGCAGCTCGGTCAATGCCGCAACCATCTGTGCACGAACGTCTTCGGGTGTGCCGGGCGGTGCGAGAACACCGCGCCAGTTGGTGAACTGCAGATCGATGCCGGCTTCGGTCAGGGTCGGCGCATCGATGCCCGGCAGTCGCTCCGCTCCCGATACGGCCAGCACTCGAACCTGTCCGGCCTCGATCTGATCGACGTACTCGCCCAACCCCGACGTGCCTGCGGAGATCTTGTTGCCCAGCAGGGCCGTCAACAGATCGCCTCCGCCGTCGTAGGACACGAAGTTCACGGCCGTCGGATCCACGCCCACCGTGCGAGCGGTTTCCATCGGGAACAGGTGGTCGGGTCCGCCCGGAGAGGATCCTCCGCCGATCGTCACCGACGACGGGTCTGCTTTCCACGCCTCGACGAAGTCGCCGATGGTCTGGAACGGAGAATCCGCGGGGACGAGAATTCCCTCCTGCTCTTCGACGATCTTGGCGAGCGGGGTGGCGTCGGAGACTCGATCGGTCGAGCCGTTGGTGTACATCGCGCCGACGACGCCGAGTCCCATCATCATCATCAGATCGTCGTTGCCTGCCTCGTTCATCAATCGAGCCATGGCGACGGTTCCGCCTGCTCCGATGACGTTGAAGACCTCGACGCGGCCGGTGATGTCGGTTTCTTCCATGATCTTCACTGCGCTTCGTGCGGTGAGGTCGTAACCACCACCGGGACTGTTGGGCACCATCATCCGGATGCGGTGCAGCCCCTCGCCGTCGTCACCCCGCGTGACGCCACATGATGCGAGCGCAAGCACGAGCAGTGGGATCAGTGTCAACACCACTGTCAGCCTTCTGGGCATCGGTCCTCGTTTCGGTTCGGTCTCTGGGAGACTGTGATCGGTAGCAAGTATCGATCCGCCCGTGATGTAAGTCACTTTTGAGAAAACAATGGAAGTTAAGTTCTTTGTGGTCACGACAGAGTCGACGAGCCGTCAGCCCGCGACACACCCTCACCCTCGCCGGGCAATACTTGCTGCTGCAGCTCGCCGTCCTCACCCTCGTACTCGGTGCCGTCGCCGCGATCTCGATCGAGCAATCCACCGACGAGTTTCGCGACCTGCGAGGAGCCCGGATGCTCTCCGTTGCCGAGAATCTGGCGTCGACTCCGATAGTGCGTGATCAGCTGGACGCTCCATTGGTCGAGCGAGTGCTCGCGCCCGACGTAGATCGGGCGGTCGCGCTCTCCGGCGCAACGCTGGCGGAAATTGTGTCCACCGACGGTGACGTGATCGTGTCGACCGATCCCAGCCGAATCGGTAGTGCAGCCGCCCTGGGAGACAGTGACGTTCTCGACGGCCGCGGGTGGTCGGGCGACATCGAATCTGCGGGCATCCGGTCCATTGCCGGCCACGTCCCCGTCCTGGCACCCGACGGTTCGGTCCTCGCCATCGTGACCGTGGCGGAGCGGTACCCGTCGACATGGACGCTGTTGTCCGAGTCCGGAGCTCGGCTGATCCTGTATCTCGCGATCGGCGCTGGGCTGGGTGCCGTGGGGTCGTGGCTGCTCTCGCGGCGCATTCGGCGACACACACTCGGTCTGGAGACAGCGGAGATCGCAAGCCTGGCCGACCATCGAGAAGCGTTGTTGCACAGCATTCGTGAGGGTGTGATCGCCGTCGGGAACGACGGCAAGATCACCGTCGTCAACGACAGCGCCTGCACCCTTCTCGAGCTCGATCCCACCGTCGTCGGCAAGCAGGTGGACGACGTGGGAATCGACGACGCGGTACTGGACGTTCTGAAGTCCGACGGCGAGGTGGCGGACTTCATCGTCACCACGGCGCACCGTGTTCTTGCACTCAACCGCCGCACAGCCACCAGCCGCGGACAGCACATCGGTACCGTCACCACGATGCGTGACAGCACCGAGCTCGCCTCGATGCAGAGTCAGCTGACGTCACACCGAAGTGTCACCGACACGCTGCGCGCTCAGACCCACGAGTTCGCCAATCAACTCCATACGATTTCCGGTCTGGCCCAGCTGGGCAGCTACGACGAGGTGACAGCCCTCGTCGGCACACTCACCCGCAGGCGCGCGGCGATCAGCGAGTCGATCACCGCGTACATTCACGATCCAGCGGTGGCAGCGCTACTCATCGCCAAAACGTCGTTGGCCGCAGAGATCGGCGTACGCCTGACGTTGGACCCGGCGTCCAACCTCAGACCGCTCGACCCCGCGATGTCGACGGACGTGATCACGGTGGTGGGCAATCTCGTGGACAACGCGTTGGACGCATCTCGTGAGTCCGGCGATCGTGCCATCACGGTCCTCATAGTCGACGCGGACGGCTTGGTCATCGATGTCACCGACTCGGGCCAAGGGGTACCCGAACACATGCGACAGTCGGTGTTCTCGCGGGGAGTGACCTCGAAACCCGACCTGCCCGGTGGACGCGGAATCGGTCTCGCGCTCGTCCGATTGGTCAGTACGCAACACGGCGGGACGGCGATGGTGGACGACGCCGCTGACGGGGGCGCTAGATTTCGAGTGCGCATTCCGTTACCGGAGCGAGAGAGCACAGGAGAACGATGATGGCGTTGGCAGGCGTTCTCGTGGTCGACGACGATTTCATGGTTGCCGACATTCATCGACGCTTCGTCGATCGAACGGACGGCTTTCGCGCAGTGGGCGTCGCTCACACCGCAGCCGCCGCTCTCGAGGCGGCCACCGAACTCCGCCCGGATCTGATTCTGCTCGACGTTCATCTCCCCGACGGCTCGGGCCTGGACGTACTGCGCGCCTTGCGTGCGGACAGCAATGCCGTCGACGTCATCATGATCACCGCTGCACGCGAACTGGACACCGTCAGCACAGCATTGAGCGGTGGCGCTGCGGACTACCTGATCAAACCGTTCGAGTACACGAACCTGCGCGACAAACTCGAGGCGTATCTTTCCCGCCGCAAGGCCCTCTCCTCGGACCGGTTGGACCAGGGCGTCGTCGACACCCTGTTCGGTCGAAGCAACGCTGCCGCAGAACGAGCACGATTGCCCAAGGGAATGTCCGCGGAGACGGGAAAATCGGTGCTCGACGTCATCACTCCCGGCATCGAACTGTCCGCGAGCGAGTGCGCCGATCTGGTCGGCATCTCGCGAGTCAGTGCACGGCGCTACCTCGAGCACTACCTGACCCACGAAGTTCTCGACATCAGGTTGCAGTACGGCAAGGCCGGAAGGCCGGAACGGCTGTACCGGCGTCGCTGACAGGCTTTCGATATCGCCAGCAGTAGCCGCGGGGGCGTGAGCAGTGGCATAGTTCCCCCGTGGCTCAGCTGAGGATGAACGGGCACCGTGTCTTGGTCGCAGACCTGACCGGTGACTCTCTGCGCGCGATGTCGGGTTCGATGGTTGCCTACGAAGGCGATGTCGCCTTCAAGAGCGCAGGCATGGGCGGTGGCGGCGGTTTCCGCGCCGCGCTCAAACAGAAGGTGACCGGCGAGTCGTTGTCGCTGATGGACGTGTCCGGCAAAGGCACCGTGTACTTCGCGGTCGACGCCCAGGACATCACTCTGGTCGAGGTGCAAGGCGACAACCTGCACGTCGAATCGTCTCAATTGCTTGCTCTCACAGGTCAATTGAAGACGGACGTGAAGTTCTCCGGCCTTCGTGGTGCGACATCGGGGCAGGGACTGTTCACCACAGTCGTCAGCGGCTCCGGGACGGTGGCGCTGCTGTCGAAGGGTGGGCCGATCATCGCGCTCGCCGTCGATCCGCAGTATCCGCTCGTCGTCGACCCCGACGCCTTCGTCGCCCATCGCGGACAGCTCAACCAGAGCTTCGTCACCGACGTCACGTGGCGCTCCGCCATCGGCGGCGGCAGCGGCGAGGCGTTCTCACTCCGCTTCGACGGCCAGGGCGTCGTCTACATCCAACCCGAGGAGCGCTGACGTGCCGCTCGAACTCGTCAACAGCAAAGTCGTCAAATCCGGTCTGGCACCGAATCAGAGTGTGCTCGCTCGTCGCGGATCGATGCTCTACTACACCGGCGACGTCCGGTTCGTCCCGCATTCCATGGGCGGCGGCGCGGGTGCCATGCCCGGCATGAGCGGCGTCGCGGGGATGGCCGGCCGCATGATGGCAGGCGAGCACGTGGCGATGATGGCCGCCGAGGGTCAGGGCGAGGTCTTCTACGGCCACGCCGGGCTGTACGTCGAAGTGATCCATCTCGACGGCTCGTCCATGCTCACCGTGGAAGCCGACCGACTCCTGGTGCACGACGGCTACCTGCAGAGTTCCATCGTTGCGCTCACCTCTCAGGGCGGGGTTCGCGGAGCAGTGCGCGGTGCCATGACCGGGCAGGGTCTGTTCACGACACAACTGACCGGCCAGGGCAGCGTCGCGGTCCTGTCGCATGGCGGCGCGACTCCGCTGCAGGTCGGGCCCAACAACCCCATGGTCGTGGTCGATCCGCAGGCGTACGTATGCCACATCGGCAACATCAACGTCGACATCTCCGCCAACGTCGGTTGGCGTGACGCCGTCGGCAAGGGCAGCGGCGAGGCGATTCAGTTGAAGATGACCGGCATGGGCACCGTGTGGGTGCAGGCGTCCGAGCAGAAGTTCTAGGGAGCGGCAATGAGTTTGGAGATTCACACCCCGTACACCCTGCCGGTCAACGACAACGTCCCCGGCAACGATTACGCGTTCTGCGTCGAACTCGCAGGCCAGCCGTGGTTCACGTCGAAGGGCGCGATGATCGCGTACTACGGCAATGTTCGCTTCGAACCGCTCGGGCAGACGTCCATGCCCGCCATCGTGGCGGCGCGGTTCTCGTCGCCGCTGTACTCGAACGACTGGGTGCTGGCGCAGGGGCAGGGCAAGCTGATCCTCGGCGATCGCGGGTTCAACATCAACAGCTACGACCTCGACGACGGCAACCTGACGATCCGAGCCGCGAATCTGCTGGCCTTCGAGCCGACTCTGGACCTCAAGCAGTCCATCGTGCCCGGCTTCCTGACCCTGCTCGGTACCGGCAAGTTCCTCGCCTCGTCCAACGGCACGGTCATGTTCGCCGAGCCGCCACTACGCATCGACCCGGAAGCGCTTGTCGGTTGGGCGGATTGCCCGTCGCCGTCGCATCACTTCGATGCCGCCTGGATGCAGAACTTCCTCGGCGCAGCACGCGGATTCCTCGGGGCCAACAGTGGGGAAGAGCGTCAGTTCGATTTCACCGGCGCGGGCACGGTGCTGATCCAGTCGAGCGAGAAGGTTCTGAACGACACCCATCTGTTGCGGCACATCGAATCGCAGACGGTCTCGCTCGGCCAGAACTCACTGCGGGCTCTGCACAACACCATCGGGGCCCGACTGCAGCAGTAGCTTCTCGTCCAATCGGAGAAAGCGCGCATACTGGAGTTTCACTCAGGAGGTAGCGCCATGGCCAACCAGGGACCCTTCGGATTCGGATCCGACGACTTCGACAAGTTCGCGCGTGAAGCAACCGAGGGCCTGCGCGAGGTGGTCGGCTCACTGTTCGCCAACACGGGAGCACCCAAAGCCCCGCCGGAGCCGGAAACCACAGGCCAGAAAGGTGATGGCGTCTGGGCGATCTACAGCGTCGACGATGCCGGCTCGGCGCAGGTCGATCAGCTCTACGCCACCGAACTCGATGCTCTCCGTGCACACAAGGACAACACCGACCCGCGTCGACGGGTTCGTTTCCTGCCCTACGGCGTGAGCGTCAGCGTTCTGGAGGCCTGAATCGGTACCTTTGATTCTCGTGACTACACAGCAGGATGCAATCTCGATTCCGTTGGGCCGACCCGTGTTCGTTCAGGCGCTGAGGTACACCGCACTGTTCGATCAGAAGCCGTTCGCCGAGGCGTTGTTGATCTACACCGACAACGGCGCGTACAAGATCATGTCTCCGGGGGAAGATCATTACGGCAGCTACGTCTCGTACACCGATCCCGCCGAGAGCCCTCGGCACGTGATCTTCCTGTCGTGGCCGTCGGAGGATTGGGGCCGCAACGTCGCCTCGCACACTCTGACGTTCAATCCTGACTCTGCAGCGTTCACGCAGGTACTCGTTCTGCCCGGTAGCCCAGTGCCGCGCTCGCAGTACGGCTATGCGCTGCCGATCGCCGGTCCGGAGAGTGTGGACATGACGGCTTCCTGGGATCAGGTCCGCGACACGTACGCCGAGACGTTCGAGGAGTTGGCGACGCTGGCTACGTAGCCGCGCCGCCGGCATCGACACCGAATGCCTCGATCGCATTCGCGGCCTGGTCGACGCCGCCGTGCGCGCGCACCTCTGCGCTGATCTCACGTGCGCGCGGCGCGAGTCCCCGGGCCTGTTCGACGGCGTCGCGCAGTCCTGTCGCCGTCACCCCGTCGAAGTCGACGTGCACTCCCACGTCGAGTTCGGCGAGCATCGCCGCATTGCCGAATTGGTCGACCGCCTGCGGTAGGGCAACTGTCGGTACGCCGAACCACAGGGCTTCGGTGCACCCACCCATTCCGGCGTGGGTGACGAACACGGTGGCGGCGTCGAGCACCGCGAGCTGCGGAACGTGTTCGTGGACTTCGACATTCGCGGGCAGTTCCCCAAGTACGGCGGGGTCGACGCGTCGGCCGATGGAGATCACCACGTGCCAGTCCGTGTTCGCGAACGTCTCGATGCACAGCCGGTAGAAGTCGGGGCGTTCGTTGTACCCGGTGCCGAACGATACGTAGAGAACGGGCCCCTCGGGCGCGGACCACGATCGGTCGTGCAGTCGCGCCGGATCGAGACATGGGCCGACGAACTGCACCGAGCTGGGGACTCGATCGGCGTTCGGCTGCATCACTTTCGGGATCAACGACAGGCAGTGCTCCGGGTACGTGATCCAGTCCCACGGGTCTGCGTCGATGTCGTTCTCTCGCAACCAGGTCGCATAGGTATCGCGATACGCAACGCCGGTTGTCGACTCGCGGATAGAGGTCATCCCGTCACCGAGATCCTCGACGTAGCCGTCCCAGGCGACATACGTGGGGGAGAGCTGCACGGCCGTCACGCCGTACCGGACGCCGAGAATCGGGGCGGTCAGGCCGCCGATGTCGTAGAGGATCACATCCGGCTGATCGTCGTCGTAGAACGCGGTGAGCGCGGGAAAGGACGCGATCGCTTCGTCGAGGAACACCTGCATCGCCGACGCCGGGTCGTCCGGCCAGGAGCCCTCCCCGTCGGGAAGTATCGAGGGGAACGCCACCACCTCCACTCCAGCGGGTTCGACCAGGTGCCGCAACGACTCGCCGACGGCATAGGTGACGCGATGCCCGCGTCGGACCAATTCGGCGACGACGGCGAGCGAGGGGTAGATGTGACTCGGTGCCGTCGTGCCGATCATCGCGAAGTGCATGCCGCTCACCGTAGGACGCGAAGAGGGCGCGGGGCTACCGGTTTTCGTTGGCGATCAGATCGAGCAGACCGGGGAATCGCTCTTCGAGCTCGTGGCGACGCAGCGTCACTTTGCGACTGTTTCCGCGATCGACCTGAAACACCAGGCCTGCCTCGCGTAGCACTCGAAAATGGTGCGTCAGAGTCGATTTGGTGACACCGAGCTCGAACGACATACACGTCCGCTCGGCTCCGTCGTCGTCGCCGACGAGTTCGGTGACCACCTGGCGACGCAACGGATCGGCCAACGCGGACATCACCGCACCCAGTTGCATTTCCTCGGGCTCGGGATGCCCGTCCTTGTCCGCCATGCGCTCCTCCTACAAGGTACGACTTGCGCCGTACCTTAAAACCTGGTCTAGTACGACAACCATCGTACCTACGGTTCAGGGGGACACATGAAAGCAGTGCTACCGGTCGTACTCGCGGCTCAATTCGTCGTACCGATGTCCATCTCGGGTACTGCACTCGCCCTCCCGGTCATCGCCGGCGACCTCGGCACCGATCCGACGCCTCTGCAGTGGGTCGTCAACGGCTTCAACATCGCGTTCGCGCTGTTCACCGTCGTCTGGGGCGCGGTGTCGGATCGAATCGGTCACCGCACGTCGTTCCGCATCGGGGTGGTGCTGACGGCCGTCGCGAGTGCGGTCAGCGCCGTCGCGCCGTCGTTGTACCTACTCGATGTCGCGCGGGTGTTCGCGGGCATCGGAGCCGCAGCGGTTCTGGTGGGCTCCACTTCCATTCTCTCGCTTCACTTCCACGGCGCGGCCCGAGCAACGGCGTTCGCACTGTTCGGCACCGTGAACGGTCTCGGTCTGGCACTCGGGCCCACCATCTCCGGGCTGCTCGTCGCGGCGTTCGAGTGGCGAGGCGTGTTCGCCGCACAGGCGGCCGTCCTGGCTGCGGCGGCCATCGGAACTGTCGCTCTGCCGGTTCTGCGAACCGAATCGACGGCGCAGCGCCTGCTCGATTTCTCGCTGCTGCGCAACCGCAGATTCCTGGCCCTGTGCCTCGTTCCGGTGGCCGGCGCCATCGGATTCGTCACGCTGCTCACGTATCTGCCCGCTGCGCTGAGCGCTGTCGCGTCGCTGACGCCGGGGCTTGCCGGAGTGTTCATGCTGGCCATGACCATCCCCGTTCTGCTCGCTCCGCTGACCGTTGCCCGCCTGAGCCGCATGTTCGACGCCGTCACCCCCACTCGCGTCGTGCTGGTCAGCCTCGGCTGCCTCGTACTCGGCAATCTGGGCATGTTGGCGCTGCAACCGGGTGTCCCGCTCGGTGCCGTCGTGGTCCCGATGATCGCGTTGGGGCTCGGATTCGGACTCCCGATCGGCTTGGTGGACGGCGAGGCACTGGCTGCGGTGCCGCCGCACAGCAGCGGTACCGCGGCGGGCGTGCTGAACCTGTTTCGCATCGGCAGCGAGGCACTCATGGTGGCCGGATATGCCTGGTTGCTGACCGTCCTGGTCCGCGGCGAGCTACCCGACCGAGCCGACGCCGACGCCGCGGCAGCCGGACGCCCCGGGTTTGCCGACGCCTACGCACACGCCTACACCGAGGTCGTGTCGATCGTCGTCGTAGCTCTCGTCGTGACCGCGGCGGTGATCTTCTCGCTGTTGCGAACACCACGCCGGGACGTATCGTCGGCCAATGTCCTTTCTGCAACCGGTGACCCTCACTGACGACCTCGTGACCCTCGAGCCGCTGAGCCGCGATCACCTCGAGGGGCTGTGCGATGCCGCCCGCGACGGCGAGCTCTGGAATCTCTGGTACACGAGCGTTCCGAAACCGGAAGACATGGCCGCAGAGATCGATCGCCGGCTGGGACTGCTCGACGCGGGAACCATGCTTCCATTCACTTTGCGGCGCAACGATACCGGGCAGATTCTCGGCGCGACGACCTTCTGCAACGTCGATGCGAACAACCGTCGCGTCGAGATCGGGTACACCTGGAATGCGCGCTCCGCCCACGGAACCGGTACCAACGCGTCGAGCAAACTGCTGTTGCTGACGCACGCTTTCGAGGAACTCGGTTGTATCGCGGTGGAATTCCGCACCCACTGGATGAACCTCCAATCGCGGACGGCCATCGCGAAACTCGGAGCCAAGCAGGACGGCATTCTGCGCAATCACCAACGCATGGCCGACGGTTCACTGCGCGACACCGTCGTGTTCTCGATCATCGAATCCGAATGGCCCGCCGTGCGCAACGAACTCCGTCGACGTACCGCACGGTAAGTTGAGCCCATGCGCGTGGATGGGCGGGACGTTCCCGTAGCGGGAAACCTGCTGCAGCCGCTGGTGAGAAGAACCAGTGACATCATTCGGGTCGTTGCCGCCTCGGTGTTCTTGAGCTTGGTCATCGCCGGCTCGCTCATCACCCGAAATCAGTGGGACGCACTCGAACAATCGGTGTCCAACATCGTCGGCGTGCTCAGCCCCGATCAGTCCAACGCCGTCTACATCGTGTACGGCGTCGCGATCCTCGCCCTCCCGTTCGGAGTGTTGATCGGGCTGATCGCCGGACGCAAATGGAAACTGTTGGCCGGGTATGCGGCAGCAGCTCTGATCGCCGCGCTGGCTCTGTCCATCACCGGTACCGGAATCTCGACTCCGACGTGGGACCTGGACGTGCCCGAGCGACTCGACACGTTCCTGTCACAATTCCTCGACGATTCGCGCTGGATCGCCATGCTCGCCGCGGCACTCACGGTGTCGGGCCCGGGCCTGCCCGCGCGGTGGCGTCGAGCATGGTGGGCACTGCTGCTCGCCTTCGTACCGATACACCTGGTGGTGTCCACGGTGGTCCCGGCCCGTTCGCTGCTCGGGCTGGCCGTCGGTTGGCTCGTCGGTGCGATCATCGTGCTGCTGGTCGGCACTCCGGCACTGGAGGTTCCACTCGACGCGGCCGTGCGCCTGTTCCGCAGCCGGGGCGTCGACGTCCGCAGCTTCACCGTCGTGCGCCCTGCGGGCCCGGGCCCGTTGGTGTTGAACGCACACACCCCGGACGCCGATGTGGTGGTCGAGCTCTACGGGCAGAACCAACGCAGTGGTGGTGCGCTGCGCCAGTTCTGGCGATGGATCACCCGCCGCGGCAGCGAGACAGCGCCGTTGCACGCGTCCATGCGCCGTGCCGTCGAGCATCGCGCATTGATGGGCCTGGCCATCAAGAGTATGAACGCCGCAGGCAGCGACCCGTTGGCGGTAGCAGCACTCGACCGCGGCTGGACGTTGTACGCGCACAGCCAGCCCATCGGCGATCCCATCGAGGCCGAGCTCGACGATGCCGCGCTCAGAGCTCTCTGGTCGGCTCTGAACACGTTGCACGAGAACCAGATCTCGCACGGTGACCTGCATCGGGGTGAACTGCGGCTCCACGACGGTGCCGCACTGTTCTGTGGGTTCGGGCACGCAGAACTCGGCGCGTCGGACGCCCAGATGCAATCCGACGTCGCACAGCTGTTACTCACCACCGCAGACCTTTTCGGCTCCCATCGCGCCGTGGCCACGGCCGTCGAGGTACTGGGAATCGACGTCGTGATCGCGGCGTCCGGTCGATTGACCAAGTCCGCCATCCCCCTTCGGGTGCGTCAGTCGGTTGCCGATGCCGGAAAGACGATGAAGTCCGTCCGGCTCGAAGTGCTCGAACAGACCGGTGCCGCGAGGATCGAGGCCGAGCAGGTCACTCGATTCAGCCGCAACCAGATCATCTCGCTCGTGTTGCTGATCGGATTGGTCTACGTCGCGTACCCGTTCATCAGTGCAGTTCCCGCGTTCGTCGTCGAATTGGGCTCGGTCGACTGGTGGTGGGCACTTCTCGGTCTGGCCGTTTCCGCACTGACCTACATCGGTGCGGGTGCCGCATTGTGGGCCTGCGCATTCGGCAAGGTCAGCTTCAGGAATCTGACGATCATGCAGGTAGCGAATACTTTTGCCGCGACCACGACACCTGCGGGTGTCGGCGGCCTGGCCCTGAGCGTTCGCTTTCTGCAAAAGGGTGGATTGGGTACCGTCCGCGCGACGGCCGCTGTGGCACTGCAACAGTCGGTTCAGGTGATCACCCATGTCAGCCTGTTGATCTTCTTCAGCGTCGTCGCCGGAACGTCGTCGGGGCTGTCCAACATGGTGCCGGGCAACACCGTGCTGTACCTCATCGCCGGCGTCGCATTCGGAGTCGTCGGGACCTTCATGTTCGTGCCCAAGCTGCGACTGTGGCTGAAAGTGGCCGTCCGGCCCCAGGTTGCCGAAGTGCTCACCGAGCTCGGCGAACTCGCCCGCGACCCGAAACGGTTCTCGATCATCATCCTGGGTTGCGCCGCAACCACTTTGGGTGCTGCGCTCGCCCTGTGGGCGAGTGTCGAGGCGTTCGGCGGCGGAACGACGTTCGTGACGGTGACAGTGGTGACGATGATCGGTGGCACATTGGCCTCGGCCGCCCCGACGCCGGGCGGTGTGGGGGCCGTGGAAGCAGCCCTCATCGGTGGGCTTGCCGCGTTCGGTCTCCCTGCCTCCATCGCAGTCCCGTCCGTGCTGCTCTACCGCGTACTGACCTGCTGGTTACCGGTGTTTCTCGGCTGGCCGACGTTGCGCTGGCTCACCAAGCACGACATGGTCTGAACGGCTGTATCCCCACTACGGGACCAGGTGTGGGTGCTAGCGTTCACGCAGGTTAGTGGCTGGTTCTACGGAGGGCGTCACCATTTCCGAACCGGGAGACTTCGCACCCACCGCGGAGGAACGCTGGGTGCGGCTGTTCATCAGCGGAATGACGCTCACATTCGGCCTCGCCGGGGCCCTGATGGTCCCCGCCGGTCAGTTCTCCAACCCCATGTCGATCGCCGTGCTCCTGGCGTCCGTCACCACGGTGCCGGTGGCGATTGCCTGGTACCTCCGGCCGTGGGCATCCCCGAGAATGGCGATCGTCTACATCCTCTACGCCGACGTCGGTATCGTGACCGTTCTGTTCGCCTTCCAAACCCACTTCGACGCGATGCCGGGCTGTGCGATGTTCTCGATCGTCGCAGCGTTCATCGTCGTCGCGAGCTCGCACCGTGTCATGTTGATTCACTTGGCAATCGGCGCACTCACCCTTGCGGGCCTCGCCGCTCTGGCTGTCTCGGAGGGCGCCGATCCATGGTCCACCACTTCTCGAATGGTCACCATCGGATCCCTCTACGCCGCACCCTTCATGATCAAGTCGTACATCGGTCAGCTGCGAACGAGCGCGGCGAGAGCATTACGAGATCCGTTGACCGGCCTGTGGAACCGACGTGGGCTGCTCGATACCGTCGACTCGTTGCGCCTGTCCCCAGCAGAGGATCGCGCACAGCAAGCGGTCGGAGTGACCGTCCTCGACATCGACCGGTTCAAGCACATCAACGACAAGTTCGGCCATCCCTCCGGTGACGCCGTGCTCGTCGAGGTCGCCCGTCGCCTGTCCTATGCGGTGGGGGACAAGTCCGCGGTCGCACGACTCGGCGGCGACGAGTTCGTGGTCGTCAGCGTTGGAACCAGAGAGTCGATCGCCGAATCGGACAACAGGATTCGCGCATCGCTGGAGGAATCGTTCGACGGCCCGCCGTTCACCACCAGTGTGGGCTCGGCCGTGGAGACGCCACCCGCCGACACCGGCCTACACGTACTGGTACGACGGTTGATCGCTCTCGCCGACATCGAGATGTATCGCTTCAAAGCACGGACCTCGGGAAAGTTTCCGGAGACGGGCCTGTCCGCAGCGGATGCCCGCGAACAGGCCAGGCACAGAATCGATGCGCTCATCGAATCCGGCGGTCCCGACATTTTCTTCCAGCCCATCTGCGACACGGTCACCGGTTCGACCGTCGGCTACGAGGCACTGTCGCGGTTCCCGTTCGGCCACGGATCGCCCCTGTCGTGGTACCGCGACGCAGCCGAGGCCGGCGTCGGTCCACGGCTCGAACGCGCAGCGCTGGAACAGGCACTGGCGGATGTTCACCTGCTGCCACCGGGGCCGTTCGTGTCGCTCAATGCGTCGGCCGACACCATCCGCACGACCGACCTACTCGACCGGTTGCGTCCGCATCTGGCAACCCGAACCTTCCACCTCGAGATCACCGAGCACGAACGCGTCGACGACTACCGTGCGGTGACCCGCGCCATCGAGAATCTGCGCGACGCGGGGGTTCAAATCTCCATCGATGACGTCGGAGCCGGATTCGCCGGTATGCGCCACATCGTCGAGCTCAGGCCCGACACCCTCAAAATCGATTACGCACTCGTGCACGGAATCGACCGGGACTCGTTCCGTCGCGCCGCGGCCACGGCGATCATCGACTTCGCCCGACAGATCGGTGCCGGCGTGATCATGGAGGGTGTCGAGACCGACGCGGAATTACGGGTGGCGGCCGATCTCGGTGCCGACATGGTGCAGGGGTTCCTCACCGGTCGACCACAACCGGCCACCGTGGCCGGTGGCCGGATCGACGAACCCGCTACACCGAGGAATCGACGGTGAATTTCGTCAACGACGGTGCTGCGGCGAGCAGCGGCGGCAATTCGACGATCTTGCCCGGTCCGGCGCGGAACTCGCGGTACTTCGCGTCGGCCTCCGCCGACTCCCACGTCTCGTGCGCGACGACGTGCGCTTCGTTCTCTTCGTCGACCCACACCTCGACACCGAGGCACCCCTCGAACGCGCGGGTGTCCGCGAGAACGGTCCGCAGCAGCGCCCGTGCTTCGGCAAGGGATTCGGGCTTGAACGTCAGATCCAACAGTGCAATGAGAGCCATACCGTCACCCTAGACCCGCTCCGCGAACGCGTCGCAGACTCATCTCAATCGCAGTGCCAGATAGAACTCGATCCGGTCCTCGAGGCGCGACAGGTCCCGTCCGGTGAGTTCCTCGATGCGCGCGATTCTGTATCGGACCGAGTTGACGTGCATGTGCAGGTGCTCGGCGCACCGTGTCCACGCACCATTGGTGTCGAGATACATCGACAGCGTGGCGATGAGATCGGTGTGGTGTTGGGCGTCGTACTCGGTGAGCGGGGCGAGCAGGCGAGCCGTGAACATGCGTCGAACGTCGTCGGGGACGTTGGCGAGAAGTATTGTCAACGTGGCGAGTTCGTCGTGCCCGACGACGGCGCAGTCGCCGCCCCGACGCTCGGCGAGGCGGCGGCCGTAGCGTGCCTCTTCGATCGCGCTCCGCAGATCACCGGGCGCGGCGGGAGCACTGACACCGATCGAGATGCCGCTTCCGGCCAACCCTGGCATCAGAGCACGGACCGCCGACCTGACCGCTTCGGTCCGGTCGGCTGCGGCGTCGATCAGCGCGATCGCCTCACCGTCGACAGTGGCGACGGTGATGTCGAGCGGAGCCACGATTTCGCCGAGCAGCGGTCGCAGCTCACCCAGCCGAACCGTCTCTCCCGATGTTGCGGCAGCGATTGCCGCATACCGAGTTTCGACGTCGAGACCGATGATGCCCATCTGCGCCACGATGTCGGTGGGCAACGCGCCACCGACGATCGATTTGACGAACTCCTGCGCCAGGATGGCCGAACCGGTGCGACGGTCATCGGCCCGGCTGCGTTCGACCGCGACGATCGCCGCCAGCTGCCCGGCCAGCGAGATCCTCGGCGCATCCCATGTCTGCCAATCACTTTCGAAGGCGACGAACCAGTCCACCACCCGAGGTGACGCCTCCCCGTCGACCGGAAAGATCGACACACGATGCTCTCGGCTGAATTTCGGTAGCCGAGCGGCGGTCATGAACTCCTGCGCGAGCGCCTCGGTGTCGGGTGGGCCGTCCGATCCGGCGAGGACGCGTCCCGACGACGTGACGACCCAGCACTTCATGCCCAGATCCGAACTCACCATGTCCAGCAGCGGACCGAGGCCTCCACCTGGCCCGGCGCTCGCCACCAGGCGACGATGCCGATCCAGCACGAGGCTCAGATCGGATGCTCGTGCCGTGGACAGCTGCCGGACGACGCTCTCGGTGACCGTCGCGAACGCGATGTCGGCCGGGACCCGGAACAGCGGCAGTCCGTGCTCGCGGCATGCGGCGACCAAGTCGTCGGGAACGACACCGCCGTCGGAGGCCGCCAGTGCCGACACGCCCGCCTTGGAGACCGCCCGGACGAAGGTCTGCGAATCCGCGGGCCCGGTCCGCCACATCAACCCGGTCAGCACCAGTTCTCCGCCGTTGAGGTACCGACTCGGATCGAGCATGTCGGTGGTGACGACCCACCGGATCGTCGGGTCGAAATGATCCGGTGTGACGATCGGCTGGAGCATCAGGTCGGGCAAATCGGCCAGATCACGCAACCGCACGGTGACATCGACCTCGCTCTTCGTAGGATCCTCCAAAAGTAGCACTGTGATCGTCGTCATACTTCGTCGTTCCTGTCCCTCGTTCGCAGCACCTCCGGCGGCTGTACTGGGTGAACACGACCGAAAGACACGTGAGCGGAGAGCAGCACGATGGAATTTCTACGACCACAGACCTGGAGCGACGCGTTGGCCGCCAAAGCCGACGACGTCGACGTCGTCCCTATTCAGGGCGGCACCGACGTCATGGTCGAGATGAACTTCGACCTGCACCGGCCGGGCGGATTGCTCGACCTGAACCCGATCACCGAACTCACCGAATGGGAAGAGCTCGCCGACGGCACCCTGCGCGTCGGGGCAGGCGTGCCGTACGTCCGCATCATTGCCGAGCTCGGCGATCGCCTTCCCGGGATAGCGCAGGCGTCGCGCACCGTCGGATCTCCGCAGATCCGCAATCGTGGCACCGTCGGCGGCAATCTCGGGGGCGCGTCACCGGCAGGCGATCTGCACGCGCCCCTGCTCGCTGCAGGCGCGACTGTGGAAGTGGAATCGGCCGAGCGCGGGGTGCGGATGATCCCTGCCACCGAGTTCTACGTCGGCGTCAAGCGCAATTCGTGCGAGCCGGACGAGTTGATCCGAGCCTTTCACGTTGCGCCGGCTGCTGGGCCGCAATACTTCTCGAAGATCGGCACCCGTAACGCGATGGTCATCGCCGTGTGCTCGTTCTCCATCGCACTGTTTCCACAGGACGGCCGCGTCGGCACCGGTCTCGGCTCCGCTGCGCCGACGCCGCGGCGGGCTTACGATGCCGAGAACTACCTCGCGGCCGAACTCGAGTGGGACGGTGCCCTCGATCCTCGGGTATCGGAGGGGTTCGGTCGGTTGGTCAGTGCGGCAGCAAGTCCCATCGACGACGTACGTGGCACTGCCGATTACCGCAAGCACGCCCTGTCCGTGATGGCCCGGCGAACGCTGGGCTGGGCATGGCGAGACCTGACAGCCGCACGGAAGGTGGCCTGAACATGCGAGTCAACTGCACCATCAACGGAAGAGACATGGAAGCCGACGACGTCTGGGAGGGCGAAAGTCTGCTGTACCTACTGCGCGAGCGCATGGGACTGCCCGGATCGAAGAACGCGTGCGAACAAGGGGAATGCGGTTCGTGCACGGTCTATCTCGACGGTATCCCGGCGTGCGCCTGCCTGGTGGCCGCCGGACAGGTCGAGGGCCGCGAGATCCGTACCGTCGAAGGCCTCGCCGACGGCGACAAGCTGGACCCGATGCAGGAGGCGTTCGTCGAGTGCGGAGCCGTCCAGTGCGGCTTCTGCACCCCCGGACTCGTAGTCCAGGCGCACGATCTCATCGAGCGTGTTCCCAACCCGTCGGACGTCGAGATTCGTGAGTCTCTCGCCGGAAACCTCTGCCGCTGTACGGGATACGAGAAGATTCTGGATGCAGTTCGGCTCGCTGCGACACGAAAGGCCGAGGCAAAATGACCACTGTCATCTCGGGTGCGTACATCGCACCCATCGTCGGTGACGAAATCCCGAACGGCTACCTCGTCGTCGAGGGCACCACGATCAGCGCCATCGGATCGGGCACGGCACCGATCATCCCCGGGGCCGAGACGATCGACGCCTCCGGCTGTCTCGTCACCCCCGGCCTGGTGAACACTCACCATCACCTGTACCAGTGGGCGTCCCAGGGCCTGGCCAAGGACAACACTCTCTTCGAATGGCTTGTCGCACTATACAAGCCATGGTCCAAGATGGACGCCGAGGTGGTCGGTGGTGCTGCCGCAGCCGGGCTGGGATGGCTCGCGAAATCGGGCTGTACCACCAGTACCGATCATCACTACATCTTCCCCCAGGGACGAGGCGACCTGTTCGCCGCCGAGATCGACGCGGCCCAGCGCATCGGTGTGCGGTTCCAACCGTGCCGCGGCTCGATGGACCGGGGTGTGTCCGACGGCGGATTGCCGCCGGACGAGGTGGTCGAGTCGCTCGACGACATCCTCACCGCTACCTCCGACGCCATCGACACCTATCACGATGCCTCCTTCGGTTCGATGCTGCGCATCGCGGTCGCGCCATGTTCGCCGTTCTCCATCAGCAAAGAGCTACTTGTGGAGTCCGCCGGGCTCGCTCGCGCGAAAGGTGTTCGGCTGCATACCCACTTGGCCGAGACCCTCGACGAGGAGGAGCACTGCCTGGCCCAGATGAACTGCACCCCGGTCGAATACATGGAGCAGGTCGGCTGGCTCGGTGACGACGTGTGGTTCGCCCACGCGGTCCACCTGCACGACTCCGACATCGCGAAGATGGCGGCCACCGGCACCGGCACTGCGCACTGCCCGAGTTCCAATGCACGTCTGGGCGCAGGCATCGCGCGGATCTCGGACCTGCTCGCGGCCGGCGCACCCGTCGGCCTCGGTGTCGACGGTTCCGCTTCGGCCGAGATGGTGCCGCTTGCCGGCGAGGTCCGCCAGGCGATGTACATGCAGCGAGCCAAGTACGGTCCGACAGCACTGACCGCGCGTCAGGCACTCGAGATCGGAACTATCGGCGGGGCAACGGTACTGGGCCGTCAGAGCGAGATCGGTTCGCTCGAGGTCGGCAAGCTGGCCGATATCGCGATCTGGCGCACCGACGGGTTCTACTCGGCCGTCGACGATCCCGTCGTGGCATTCGCGTACGGGCAGACACCTCCACTGGCTCGGTTGATGGTGGGCGGTCGAACGATCGTCGAGAACGATGTTCTGACCAGCGCCCCGCAGGACGAAATAGGCCGCGCCGGTGCCGATGCGCACCGTCGCCTCATGAAACTCGCGGAGGACGTGCTGTGAGCGCCCCGACCACTACACCCCGGCAAGTACCCGCCGATATCCCCGCCCCGGGCCGCGGTCGCGTAGGCGACAGCCCGCTCCGGCCCGACGGAACGTTGAAGGTCAAGGGCGAGTTCGCATATTCCTCGGATCTGTTCATCGACGGCATGCTCTGGGGCGCAACGCTTCGCAGCCCACATCCGCGTGCGAAGATCGTTTCGGTCGACATCTCGAAGGCGTTGGCAACGCCCGGCGTCGAGGCGGTGCTCACCCACGAAGACGTACCGGGACGCAAGTGCTTCGGACTCGACCACACGTGGGACCAGCCGGTACTGGCCTTCGACGAGGTACGGCACGAGGGTGAGCCCATTGCTCTGATTGCGGCCGATCATCCCGAAACCGCCAGGCGCGCAATGGAAAAGATCGTCGTGGTCTACGACGTGCTCGAGCCACTCACCGATGCTCGCCGCGCCGCTCTGGATCCGAACTACCCGAAGGTGCAAGAGCGCGGCGGAGTGGCGCGCCATCAGCCGGTGCGCGTCGGCAACGTCGCCACCGCCCGTGCCCGCGCGGATGTGATCGTCAGCAGCGACTTCGCCGTCGGGATCCAGGATCAGGCATTCCTCGGACCCGAATCGGGACTGGCTGTTCCGGCCGAGGACGGCGGAATCGACCTGTACGTCGCGACCCAGTGGATGCACAACGACCTCGCCCAGATCGGCCCGTGCCTCGGACTGCCCGAGGAAAAGATCAGGATGACGCTCGCCGGTGTCGGCGGAGCATTCGGTGGCCGCGAGGACCTCTCGATGCAGATCCATGCGGCGATGCTCGCCATGCACACCGGCAAGCCCGTCAAGATCGTCTACAACCGTTACGAGTCGTTCTTCGGGCACGTACACCGGCATCCGGCGCAGATGCATTACGAGTACGGCGCCACCCGTGACGGCAAGCTCCTGTTCGCCGACGTCGAGATCATCCTCGACGGCGGGGCGTACACCTCCGCTACCCTCAACGTCGTCGGCAATGCGGCATCGCTGGGCGTCGGACCGTACGTCATCCCCAACATCGAGATCGACGCGTACGGGGTGTACACCAACAACCCGCCGTGTGGCGCGATGCGCGGATTCGGCGCAGTGCAGGCATGTTTCGCGTACGAGTCGATGATGGACAAGCTCGGTGAGGCCTGCGGCATCGGACCCGTGGCGATCCGGCAGATCAACGCCGTCAGCCAGGGATCGATCCTGGCCACCGGCCAGGTCATCGAAGCACCAGCCCCACTGGCCGAGATGCTCGCGCGAGCCGAGGCCATGGAACTGCCTGCCCCCGTGGATGCGTCGGACATCCGTAATCTGCCGGGTGGGGCATCGCAGACCACCCACGGCGAAGGCGTCGTGCGCGGGATCGGATACGGCGTCGGCATCAAGAACATCTGCTTCTCCGAGAACTACGACGACTACTCCACCGCCCGCGTTCGACTGGAGGTGATCGGCGGTGAGGCAACAGCATTGGTCCACACCGCTGCCGCCGAGGTGGGCCAGGGACTCGTGACGCTGGAAGCGCAGATCGCGCGCACCGAACTCGGCGTCACGAAGGTCGTCATCCACCCGGCCGACACCAAGGTCGGCAACGCGGGATCATCCTCGGCATCGCGCCAGTCGTACATGACCGGCGGTGCCGTCAAGACCGCGTGCGAGGCCGTCCGCGAGGCGGTATTCGTCCTCGCCGGCCTCTACCTCGGACGTGCTGTGGCCGACCTGAGCCTCGACGGCGGCAAGATCGTCTCGACCACCGACGGCGTGCTGGCGACGATCGAGGATGTACTCGGCGACCGCGTCATCGAGCAGACGCGCGAATTCCACCATCGCCCCACCAGCGGAATGAATCCGGTGACCGGGCAGGGCGCGAGCCACACCCAGCTCGCCCTGTGTGTGCATCGCGCCGTGGTGGACGTCGACGTCGATCTCGGGCTCGTGAAGGTGGTCGAGATGGCCGCCGTCCAGGACGTCGGCAAGATCCTCAACCGACTCTCGCTCGAAGGCCAGATCCACGGCGGCACAGCCCAGGGACTCGGTCTTGCGGTGATGGAGGAGATCGTCGTCGTCGACGGTTTGGTGAAGAACCCGTCGTTCACCGACTACCTCATCCCGACGATTCTCGACATGCCGCCCATGAAGCTGGACATCCTCGAGAATCCGGATCCATTGGCACCGTATGGTCTTCGCGGTGCGGGCGAGCCACCCACCCTCTCGTCGACGCCGGCCGTCGTCGCTGCCATCCGAAACGCCACCGGGCTCGCGTTGACGCGCGTTCCTGTTCGACCCGAACACATCATCAACCCCTGATTCATTCGACGAAACCTTCCAGGGCACAACCGCACCGACGCCAACTCCCCCGGCACGTCGGCCCGGCCCGACGCCCGGCAAGGTTGATCACGCCCTGGGAGGGCCGATCATGACCGATGTACACATACCCAGCACCCGTCGGAGCGGACGAGGTCGATCCCAGATCGACAAGTTCTTCGACATCACGGGACGTGGCTCCACCATCTCGCGCGAGATCCGCGGTGGTGTGACCACATTCGTGGCCATGGCGTACCTGATCGTTCTCATTCCGTTGATCATCGGCGATGCCCGTGACGTCACGGGTGCGACGCTCGATGCGGCACAACTGTCGACGATGGTCGCTCTGTCCGCCGGCCTGACGACGATCCTGATGGGAGTTGTCGGAAACGCGCCCCTCGCGATGGCAGCCGGACTCGGTGTGACGCCCATCGTGGTGTTCCAGGCAGCGCCGTACATGACGTGGCCGCAGGCGATGGGTCTGGTGGTGCTGGAAGGCGTCGTCATCGTCGTCTTCGCACTCACCGGGGTCCGGCAGCTCATCATGGACGCAATTCCCCTGGTGCTCAAGCAGGCGATCGGGGTCGGCATCGGTGCGTTCATCGCCCTTATCGGACTGGTCGACGCCGGTTTCGTCGGTCATCACGAAGCCGCCTCCACCGCAGTCACTCTCGGCACGTTCGGCAAGTTGGCCGGGTGGCCCGTGTTCGTGTTCTGCGTCGGTCTGATCCTGATGATCATGTTGTTCGTCCGCCGAGTGCCCGGTGCGATGCTGATCGGGATCTTCGTCGCCACCAATCTGGCGATCGTACTCAATGCCGTCTTCGACATCGATCCGAAGGCGTGGGGGCCGGTCGTGCCCAAGGTGCCCGATTCCGTCGTCGCCACACCACAATTCGATCTGTTGTTCAACGTCGACTTGTTCGGCGGGTTCGCCCGAGCAGGTGTCGTGACGGCCTCGGTCGTCCTGTTCACGCTCGTACTCTCCGGATTCTTCGACGCCATGGGCACTATCCTCGGAGTCGGGGAAGAAGCGGGCCTGGTCGACAAGCAGGGCAAGATGCCAGGGTTGAGCCGCATTCTGACCGTCGACGGCATCGGAGCCATCGTCGGCGGTGCGATCAACGGTTCGGCGAACACCGCCGTGGTGGAATCCGCGGCCGGTGTGACCGAGGGTGCGAGAACCGGTCTCGCCAGTATCGTGACCGGTGGCATGCTGACTAGCTTGATCTTCTTCACGCCACTGGCGGGGGTCGTACCGGTGGGTGCAGCCGCTCCTGCTCTGGTTCTGGTCGGTGCACTGATGATGACGCACGTCCGCAAGATCGATTGGCAGAACACCGATATCGCGATTCCTGCCTTCCTGACGATCGTGCTGATGCCCTTCACGTACTCGATCACCGTGGGAGTTGCCGCTGGCGTCATCTCGTACACCGTCGTCCGGCTCGCCAAAGGCAAAGCACGCGAGACGCATTGGTTGCTGTATCTGATGTCGGGAATCTTCCTGGTCTACTTCGCCCTGCATCCCATCGAAGAAGCGTTGGGAATCTCGTAACGTGAAAGAGATCGTCGATCGTCTGACCGCCTGGGACCACGCAGGCATTGCCTACGCGGTGGCGACGGTCATCGCGGTATCCGGAAGTGCCCCTCGGCTTCCGGGTGCCGCGATGGCGGTGTGCGCCGACGGGGAGGCAGTCGGCAGTGTCTCCGGTGGCTGCGTCGAAGGCGCTGTGTACGAGCTGTGTCGCGAGGTTCTCGAAACCGGCGAGTCCAAGCGAGAGTCGTTCGGCTACAGCGACGTCGACGCTTTTGCGGTCGGGCTGACTTGTGGGGGAGTGATCGAGGTGTTCGTTCGCCTCGGGCCTCCGCGGGCCGTGTTGGCAGCCGTTGCGTCGGACACTGCAGTGGCGACGGTGACGATGCTCGCCGGGGCCGGGCAGTCGCTTGCGGTCTCGTCCTCGGCAACCATGGGTACCACCGGTTTTTCGGACGTCGATGCAGTTGTCGTCGGCGAGGCGTTGGCGATGCTGGAGTCCGGGGGTACCGGCATCCGCTCGGTGCGGTGTCGGCCGGATCTCGACGTGTTCGTGCAGTCCTACGCCACCGCCCCGCGGCTGCTGATCTTCGGAGCCATCGATTACGCCGCAGCGCTGGCGCGTGTCGGAAAGTTTCTCGGATACCTCGTCACGGTCTGTGATGCACGACCAGTATTCGCCACTGCTGCACGATTTCCCGATGCCGACGAGGTGGTCACCGAATGGCCGCACAGCTACTTGGCACGTACGACTGTCGATGCCCGCACGGTGATCTGCGTACTCACTCACGACGCCAAATTCGATGTGCCGCTGCTCGAGGTGGCCCTGCGCCTGCCGGTGGCGTTCGTAGGGGCAATGGGATCGCGTCGGACCCATGAGGATCGCGCGGCCCGATTGCGTGACGTCGGATTGACCGAGCAGGAGCTCGCACGATTGAAGTCGCCCATCGGCTTGGACCTGGGAGCCCGAACGCCCGAGGAAACTGCGCTGGCCATCGCGGCGGAATTCGTCGCGGCCAGACGCGGGGGTAGTGCGCTGCCATTGACGCACACCGCCGGCCCGATCCACCACGACGCCGAGACTGCCGAATACGCTTAGGCCCACATCACACCCCCACGCACTCCGCCCGGACAGAGCGCCTGCTCAAAGGCCTGAGTCAGGCAAATCTGTTTCTTGTCGGTAGGTCGAGATACGCTTTCCCCAGTTCGAACACATGTTCTTAATTGTTGCTCACCGGGGGGTGAAAAATGGGTGCAGTACCGACCGTGTCGCTGGAGGCGTTGACCGCTGCCGCGCGGGAAGAGAATCGGCATGCGGCCCGAAAGATCGCTGCCTGCTACGACTTCCACCTCACCTGCATCGCGCAGGATGCGAAGCATCGGCAGTACAGCCGGTACGGACGCACCGAACTCGCTGTCGCGTTGGGATGCTCGGCGACGGTCGCCGAGGCCTACATCTCTGCCGGGGTTGCCCTGCGCACCCGTCTGCCGAAGCTTCGGGGAGAATTCGAGGCCGGGGAGATCGACCTTCCGCGAGTGAGGGTGGCGTGCCGGATTCTCGACAACCTCTCCGACGACATCGTGAAGTCGGTCGAGGACGAGATCGTCGAGGCGGCCCGCCGGTCGTCACCGGGTCCACTGGAGAAGGAGATCTGGGACATTCTGCTCCGGGTCGCACCGGAGGAAGCGGCAGCGTTGCGGGAGTTCGCGAAGAAGTTCCGCAATGTTTCGTACGCCCCAGCTGGGGAATTGGCCCGGATCCGAGCAGAATTGACCGCCCCCGAAGCCGCAGCCGCATGGCAGCTCCTGGAGGAAATGGCCGACACGCTCTGCCCGAAAGACCCCCGCGGCAAACAGGAACGACTGTGCGATGCGTTCATGGCCCGGATGCACGGAGAACCCCGGCTGGCATGCCTGTGCCAACGCGCGGACTGCCCGAAGACCGAGACCGAGACCGAGACCGAGACCATATTGCCGGATCGTCGGGTGCCGTTGACGATGATCACCGTCGACATCGCCACTCTCATCGGACTGTTGGCGAATCCTGCGTATCTGGCCGGGCACGGTTCCATCGATCCTGATCTGGCACGAGAGTTGGCCCGCAACAGCCAGTGGCAGATCCTGCTCACCGAAGCAGTGACCCTTGCAGAGAAACTCGGACTGGCGGTGCAGAACTCGGAGACCGGGGAGTGGGAACGACGATCGAACAGTGAGAAGGCGGGAGCTGCAACAGGACCCGAGACGGGAACAGTGGCGGAAACCGACGAAGACGCGGACGCGGACTCGGCTGCAAATGCTGATGCTCATGAGGGAATGCGGTCGGCCACGGATTCGGGTAGGCAGGCTGATTCCTCGACCGAACCGACTTCTGCCAGTTCACCTGCCCCTGCAACAGACAGCACTTCATCACCGGCACTGTCAGACGATGTCGACGAGTTCGGCGATGCTGGGGTAAGCAACGAGTCCGACGAGTCCGCACCCGTACCTGCAGCCGACCCATCGATGACTCCCGACGCAGGTGCGGCCGATCCTGTACGGAAGCACGCAGCAACACGCGCAGGGGCACAGGTGACCGACCCGCTAGCGGAGGCAACATCGGAGACCGGCCATGAGGGAGCTGCGTCGTCCGACCAGCGCCGCCAGGCATCGCTGGCCTCCGCTGCAGCCCTGTTCTGCACCCACACACCCGTCGGCAAAGGCACACGGCACAGCTCTGCCCTCGATCTGCCCTCCGCGATCCAGCGCAGCAACCGGACAACCCCCGCAGCAGGCCACGCACCCGCCAACCGCACGCCCTCCGGCATCTACCTCGGCAACGCGTCCCTCGCCGCGGCCCTCGAAGCCGCCATCGCCGCTGACCCGGCCCTCGGAAAGTCCGTCCGACGCGACCCACTCACCGACCGCGCCCTGATCTATCGGCCCGACGCCCTCACCGCCGCCGCAGTACGCCTGCGCGATCGGCACTGCCGCTTTCCCGGCTGCCACCGACCCGCGGACCGCTGCCAACTCGACCACGTGATCCCGTTCGACCACGCCAACCCGTTGGGCGGCGGCTGGACCACCGTCAACAACCTTCAATGCCTGTGCGAGTTCCACCACAGCGTCAAGACCGCAGGCTACTGGAAGGCAGTCATGCTCCCCGGCGGTGCCATCTTGTGGACATCGACATCGAAGAACACTCGAATCACTCTGTCCGCCAACGGAACATCCGTACCTATCCTCGGCAACGGCCTCCGGCCCTGCATCCCTACCAAACCCAGACGATCCGGCATCATCGCCTATCCCGACCCACCCGACAATCTCGAGCCGGAGCCGGTGCCGGACCCGAATAGCGAAGGGCCTCCACCATTTTGAACGGGTTCACACCAAGAAGAGAGGTCTATCGCGACAGCAATCTACCCGTCGAAAATTCCGAACCTGCGATCCACGACCGTCTCACCACACCCGACAGTCCAAGCCGATCGTAGGCACTCACCGGGTTGCGGTGGTACAGGCGATCCACGTCGACGGTGAACGTCTCGTCGGGCGCGAACACCACAAGGTCTGCAGCGCAACCGACCTCGATGCGTCCGCGATCAGTCATGCCCACCTGATCGGCGGTGTTCGTGGCCATCCACCGCACGATGTCGGTCAGCGCGAACCCACGGGCACGCGCCTCGGTCCACACCGCAGCAAGCGAGACCTGCAACGACGCAATCCCACCCCAGGCATCGCCGAAGTCACCGGTATCGAATCGCTTGAGGTCGGGCGTGCAGGGGGAGTGGTCGGTGACGATCGTGTCGATCGTGCCGTCGTGAAGACCCTGCCACAACGCCTCGCGATTACCGGCCTCGCGGATCGGCGGGCAGCATTTGAACTGAGTCGCGCCCGCCGGCACGCCCTCGGCGTCGAAACACAGGTAGTGCGGGCAAGTTTCGACGGTCACCCGCACGCCGTCCCGCTTCGCCGCCGCAATCATCGGCAGGGCATCCGCGCTCGACAAGTGCAGAATGTGGACCCGACACCCTGTCTGACGGGATAGCTCGATCACCTGCTCGATGGCCCGGTTCTCGGCCGCCCGAGGACGCGATTCGAGGAATCCCGAGTACTCACGGCCCACTGCCGCCGGAGCCTCGGCTATGACCTCGGCGTTCTCGGCATGCACGATCATCAGCCCGTCGAACGACGCGATCTCGATCAGCGCCTTCTCCAGTTCCGGCAGCGTCAGCGGTGGGAACTCGTCCACGCCCGATGCCAACAGGAAGCACTTGAAACCGAAGACTCCTGCGTCGTGCAGCGGTCGCAGCTGCTCGACGTTGCCAGGAACTGCCCCACCCCAGAATCCGACGTTGACGACCGACTTCTCGACCGCCACCCTGCGCTTGATCTCCAACGCCTCAACATCGACCGTCGGCGGAATGCTGTTGAGCGGCATGTCGACGATGGTCGTGATCCCTCCCGCGGCCGCAGCTCGGGTTGCGCTGGCAAAGCCTTCCCATTCGGTTCGGCCCGGATCGTTGACGTGCACGTGGGTGTCGACCAGCCCGGGCAGCAACACCTCGCCCGGCCCGAGCTCGACCACCGTCTTCGCAGATACGCCGGCATCCAGGGAGTCGATTGCGACGATCCGGCCGTTCGAGACAGACACAGTCGCCGCCACCTCACGCCCATCGATCACCGCGCGGGCAGCCCGAATGACCAGATCAGACTGCACTGGAGGCACTCTGGAGCTCGGCGGATTTCCATGCGACATCTGCCGCGTCGAGGGCATCGGCGTCCAGTTCGCCGAACAGTCGCAATCGGGACAAGCCGCCATCGGGATACACGTCGAGCCGCAGGTGTGTGTAGGCCTCGTTCGCGTTGAGCAGGAAGCGGTGACGCGTGTCCGGTTGCACCGCGGTGCGCTCGAGGATCTCGGTCCACGCCGTCGGGTCGGAGGTGTGTCGGCGACGAGAATCTATGGCGCTGAGCCGAACCCACCCCGGGGCGTTGCCGACGTAGTAGCTGGTGTCGACCTCGACGAAGCGCGGAGCGCCAGGTGCCGCAAGCTCGAACACTGCGAAGTCGTTTCCGCCGCCACGTCGGCGGGAGTTCTCCCATCCCTCACCCATGTTGCGTGCCCGCCCGGGCAGGATGATGTTGGCGGGGGAAGAGTAGAAGGCGTCGGAGCAGTCGGTGAGCCTGGCACCGTTCTCGGCGGCGAGCAGATCGATGGTGCCGCCGAGGAAGCGCGGATCCTGCACAACCTCACCGTGCACACGGAACCGGGCCACACCGCCGTCGGGGTAGATCGACAGACGCACATGCGTCCACCGGTGCCGATCGGCTACCTCGTAGGTATTCGCTGTATCACCCACTGCCGCAGACTTGTCGACAATGGTGTGCCACTCTGCCTTCAGCACATCGTCGATGGACGGGTAGCCCTCGATCGACGCGGCTTCGACGGAGACGAACGGCGGGTAGTTTCCGGTGAAGTGTGCGGTGTCGACCACTACACCGTGGACGATTCCCGGCGCACCGAGCCGGACGATCGCCCAGTCGTGGCCGCCCTCATCACGTCGGCGTCGAGTCTCCCAGCCGTCGTACACCTTTCCCTTGTGGCCGAAGTCCGCCGGATCGAACAGCGGGGCGTCGGGCTTGATCAGGTTCTCGCGCTGCGCGAACAGTTCGTCGTTCGCCGCCGAGACGCTGCCGCCGAGTGCCCGCGATGCGAGATCGGTCAGGGAGGTGAAATGAGTGGTACTCATGATATTCCTTCCGAAATGTGTGTGGTGGCCATCGTTTTGCCTACCTCGTGGAGCAGCGCGGCCGCGTCGCGCATGGAGATTCGAGGGTCCGGCTCTAGATCGGCCAACGCATAGGAGGCAACGATCCCGTGAGTGCGCAGCCGGTCCAGGCCGATGACGCTGCGCCCGGCTATGGTGATCACCGGAACACCCGCTTCGCGCGCTGCGTGCGCGACTCCGATGGGTGCCTTGCCGTAGAGGCTCTGCTCGTCCAGCGAGCCCTCGCCGGTGACGACCAGATCGGCCGACGCCAGAGCGCTGCCGAAGTCGATCAGCTCGAGCACCGTCTCGATCCCTGGCTTGGCAACCGCACCGAGTACAGCCATGGCACCGAACGAAGTTCCACCTGCTGCGCCGGTGCCGGCGAGCCCACTGACATCCCGGCCGATCGCGTTGCGCACAAGATGCGCCCACTGCCGCATCCCGTGTTCCAGATACAGCAGCTCCTGCGGTCCGGAACCCTTCTGTGGTCCGTATACCGCTGCTGCTCCGGTAGGGCCTAGCAACGGATTGTCGACATCGCACGCCAACTCGAACACCGCATTCCGAGCCGAAGGCACCAGGCCGGACAGATCGAGGTGAACTGCACCGCGCAGTGGACCACCGCCGAGCGCGACGTCGTTGCCGTCGGCATCGAGGATCCGCGCACCGAGTGCGACGAGCATTCCGGCACCGCCGTCGGTGGATGCGCTGCCGCCGAGCCCGACGACGATACGCCGCGCACCTGAAACAGAGCCGGCACCGAGAGCATGCGCGATGACAGTCCCCAGTCCGAACGTGCTGGCTCCCAGCGCATCCGGCCGTCCGTCCGGCAGGAGCTCGAGTCCGACTGCAGATGCCAGTTCGACGACGGCGGTATCACCGCGACGGGCGTACGACGTCTCGACCGGCTCACCGGTCGGTCCCGAGCACGTAACTGCGATCCGGTCCCAGCCGGCGGCAACGGCTGCGTCGACAGTGCCGTCACCCCCATCGGCGACGGGTAGGCACACCGTCTCGAGGGACGCATCGCCCGCGACCAGACCTTCGGCCAACGCCCGAGCGACCTCGGCCGCGGACAGCGAGCCCTTGAACTTGTCGGGAGCCAGCAGAATTCGCGTCATCTCTAGTCCAGCAGGAGCAGTGCAGTGGGCGCGTCCGCCGACGTGTTGGCCAATTCCTCGAACTCGCCGACGTTGTCGATCTCGGTACCCATCGAGATGTTGGTGACTCGCTCCAGGATGATTTCCACGACGACGGGGACCTTGTGCTCGTTCGCCAGAGTCCTGGCCCGCACGAGTGCCTCACCGATGAGTTCGGGCTCGGTAACACGGAGCGCTTTGCAGCCCAACCCTTCTGCCACCTGCACGTGGTCGACGCCGTAGCCCTTGGGGATGCCGGGCTCAGTGTCCAACGTGTCCTGGTGGTTGATGTTGTCGAATCCCAACTGCACGCAGAAGTCCATGTCGAAGGCGCGCTGCGCCTGCCGGATCAGCCCCAAGTACGAGTTGTTCACCACCACATGCACGTACGGCAGATTGAACTGCGCACCGACAGCCAGCTCCTCGATCATGAACTGGAAGTCGTAATCGCCGGACAGGGCAACGACATTCGCAGTCGGATCAGCAGCTACCGCACCCAGTGCCGCGGGAATGGTCCAGCCGAGTGGGCCGGCCTGCCCGCAGTTGATCCAGTTTCGAGGGGAGTACACGTGCAGGAACTGACCGCCCGCGATCTGCGAGAGCCCGATAGTGCTGATGTAGCGGGTATCGCGATCGAAGACCTTGTTCATCTCCTCGTACACGCGCTGCGGCTTGATCGGCACGTTGTCGAAGTGCGTGCGCCGATGCATCGTGCGCTTGCGGGTTGCGCAGTCGTCCACCCAACCGGACAGATCGCGCAGTGACCCTGCAGCACGACGCTCTTCGGCGACGGCGACGAACTGCTCGAGGGCTGCCTTGGCGTCGGAGATGATGCCGTAGTCCGGTGCGAAGACGCGTCCGATCTGGGTCGGCTCGATGTCGACGTGGACGAACTTCCGGCCCTTGCGGTATGTGTCGAGTCCGCCGGTATGCCGGTTGGCCCAACGGTTTCCGATGCCGAGCACGAAGTCCGAGGCCAGCAGCGTTGCGTTGCCGTATCGGTGCGCGGTCTGCAGACCGACCATGCCCGCCGCGAGGCGGTGATCGTCCGGGATGGTGCCCCAGCCCATCAGCGTCGGGATGACCGGCACGTCGAGGATCTCGGCGAGCTGCACGAGCAGGTCCGACGCATCGGCGTTGATGATGCCGCCGCCGGCCACGATCAACGGGCGCTCGGCAGCCAGGAGCATGTCGATGGCCTTCTCGGCCTGAGCACGCGAGGCGACGGGCTTGTGCACGGGCAGCGACTGGTACGTGTCGGGATCGAAGTCGATCTCGGCCAGCTGCACGTCGATAGGCAGATCGATCAACACCGGACCGGGGCGACCGGACCGCATCAGATGGAATGCCTGCGCGAAGGCACCGGGAACCTGGGCCGGCTCGAGCACCGTCATCGCCATCTTGGTGACGGGTGCCGCGATCGACGCGATGTCGACGGCCTGGAAATCTTCTTTGTGCAGCCGCGCGACCGGGGCCTGGCCGGTGATGGCGAGGATCGGAATCGAGTCGGCCATGGCCGAATACAGCCCGGTGATCATGTCGGTACCGGCCGGACCGGAGGTGCCGATACAGATGCCGATGTTCCCCGGTGCGGCCCGGGTGAAGCCCTCCGCCATGTGTGAGGCACCTTCGACGTGGCGGGCCAACACGTGGCGGATGCCACCGTGATTGCGCATCGCCGCGTAGAACGGGTTGATCGCAGCACCGGGTAGGCCGAATGCGGTCGTTGCACCTTCGAGTTCGAGAATCTTCACTGCGGCATCTGCCGCGCGCATCTTGGCCATGTCAGTTGTCCTTGCTTGTGATCGGGGAGCCCGAGAGGCGAGCGACACCGCGGTACAACGCCGAATGATCAAGTCCACCATCGCCGTTGGCGCGGGCGGAGGCCATCAGCTGCGCCAGCACTGCACCCATGGGAATCACGACGCCCGCTTCACGCGCAGCCGAGGTGACGATGCCGAGATCCTTGTGGTGCAGGTCGATGCGGAACCCGGGCTCGAACGACCGGTCGAGCATCTTCTGGGCCTTCTGGTTCAGCACGGCCGAACCAGCCAGGCCGCCGCCGAGAACCTCTACCGACGCAGCCAGATCGACGCCGTAGGCCTCGAGGAACGCGATCGCCTCCGCGAGCACCTGAATGTTGCCGGCCACGATCAACTGGTTGGCCGCCTTGACCGTCTGCCCGGATCCGCTCGGACCCACGTGCACGACGGTCTTACCGACAACGTCGAGAATTGGTTTGGCCGTGTGGAAGTCGTCCGCGCTGCCACCGACCATGATCGACAGCGTCGCGTTCTCGGCCCCGGCCTGGCCACCGGAGACCGGGGCATCGAGGATCCGGAAGCCGCGCGCAGTCGCGTCGGCGGCCAGTGTGGCGGTGACGTCGGGACGGATGCTGGAGAAGTCGATGATCAGCGCGTCGCGTCGAGCATTGTCGAACACACCGCCTTCACCGGCGAGAACGTCCTGCACATCGGGGGAGTCGGGGACCATGATCGCGACGATGTCGGCGTCGTGGACGGCCTTGGCGATCGAATCGGCAGCGGTGCCGCCGGCCTCGACCAGAGGACCCGTGCGATCGGGGGTCAGGTTGTAGCCGACCACCTGGTGGCCGGCCTTCGCGAGGTGAACGGACATGGGACTGCCCATGATTCCGAGGCCGATGAATGCAATGGTGCTCATGTGAAATCCCTACTTGGTAGTGGTGGCCAGTTCGAGCCACGCGAACGGATCCGGCTGGGTGGCCTTGTATTCGAGTCCGACGTAGCCGTCGTAACCCCGTGCTGCGAGACCGGTGAGCTGCCCGCCGAGATCGAGGCTGCCGGTTCCCGGCTCACCGCGGCCCGGGGAGTCGGCGATCTGTACGTGCCCGATCAGGTCGTGGTGGGACTCGAGTGATGCGGGAACGTCGTCTCCGTTGACGGCGAGGTGGTAGAGGTCTGCAAGCAGGCGGAGGTTGTGTACGTCCTGCTCACGGGCGACACGTCTGATGGTCGCGACGGCACCGGCGGCGGACTTCAGCGGGTAGGCGGGTGCGCCGCTGACCGGCTCCACCAATACGACGCCGCCGATCTTCGCGGCGGCTCTGCCTGCGGCGGCCAGGTTCTCGATCGCGACCTCGTCCTGATCCAGCGGATCCACACCGTCGATGCGGTTGCCGTACAGGGCATTAAATCCTTTGGTGCCCAGCTGCTCGCCGATGCCGACGGTGACGTCGATGTTGTCGCGGAACGCCTGTACCTGCGCCGGATCGGAGAGAATTCCGCGATCACCGGCCGGCATGTCTCCTGCGGCGAAGTTCAGGCCGGTCAGCTGTACGCCCGCATCGCGGACGGACGACACGAATGCATCGACGTCGGCATCGGACGGGACCGGGTTCGAGAACGGCCACCAGAATTCGACGGCCTCGAAGCCGGCGTCGCGGGCACGCTGCGGGCGATCGAGGAGGGGGATATCGGTGAAGAGGATCGAACAGTTGACGGTGTACTGGAGTCGAGAATCAGCAAAGATATTCATGCGCAGTGCCTTTCAGTTCTGAGGTTGCGGCAGTCCGCGGTATCGACGCCAGCTGCCGGCATAGGTGATGTCGGTCAGCTCGTCCGGTTGCGCGTCGAGCACCCCGGGGCGGAGACCGACGCCGAGGACGGAACGCCCGTCCTCGAGCGCAACCACGGTGAGCTCGAGCTCCGGCGGTTCGTCCGGGAGGAATGCCGTACGGATGTCGTCGAGCGGAATGTCGTACAGCTCTCCCTCGATGGCCGCGCCGGCGGTGTGGTCGAGCAGCAGCGCCGGGAATTCGTCCCGCACGGAGAAGAACCGGTAGTTGGGTGTGGTGCGCACTGTCCCCACGAACGGGTGGGACGAGACGTTGTGGTGCAGGCTGCCACCGCGCATTGCGCCACCGTTGCAGAAGAGTTCCGTCATGAAGTGGTGCCTCCTAGGGGACGACTATTCATAGCTAAAGTCCGTCATGCGGAATATTGATTCCGTAATGTGTTTCGAGTGTGGCGTGCACCACGTCGCTCTGTCAAGACCCGTACGCCCAGGCGGCCCTCGCGAACCGCCGAGTTCCGCAGTGCAGCAACACCGAAGGGCTCGACATGGACTGCCATGGATCAACCCTTGACAGTCGGTGTGATCGGTGTCACGCTCGTTTGGTGGAATCAACATTTCGTAATACGGAATCAGAGGCACACGGAGCCGTTGCCGATCTGAACACGGCCTCCGAGGCCGATGCGGTACGCACGCTCTCGCTCTGCCTCGACGTGCCTCGCTGGGTCGAGGGAGTTATCAGCGCCCGCCCGTTCACCGACATGCAGGCCCTGCGTCACGCCGTTCATCACGCTGCCGCACCCTTGACAGCCGACGAAGTACACCGCGCACTTGCGGTACATCCGCGCATCGGCGAGAAACCCGTCAATCACGATGCGAGTGCGGACTACGCGAGCGCCGAACAATCCGGCGTCGACGTCTCCGACGCGAGCGTCGAGCAGCGGCTACGAGCGGGAAATCTGGCCTACGAGAACCGCTTCGGGCAGGTCTTCCTGATCAGGGCCGCCGGCCGGGATGCCGACGCAGTTCTCGACGCTTTGCAGACCAGGCTCGGCAACGACCCCGAGACCGAGGCAGCCGTCGTCGAACACGAACTGCGGGAGATCGCCGAGATTCGCGCAACGGGAAGCCTCGGCAATGCCTGACCCGAGGAGCCACGTGACCGCTCACGTGCTCGATGCTGCGAACGGCGTCCCCGCGCAAGGGATATCGATCTCCCTGGCCGACGCTACAGGTACACAGACAGCCCACGCCGTCACCGACGAACAGGGCAGAGTCTCCTCACTCGGACCGAGCGAACTGACGCCGGGCACCTACCGGCTCACCTTCGCAACCGGCGCGTATTTCGCGGCCCAGCACACCGAATGCTTTCACCCCGAGGTGGTCGTCACTTTCGAGATCACCGCACCCGACCAGCACTACCACATCCCACTTCTGTTGAGCCCGTTCGCTTTCACCACCTATCGAGGGAGCTAGAACCCATGACCATCGTGCTCGGAGCAAACCAGTACGGCAAGGCCGAATGCAGGCTCGTGCGTATCGACCGCGAGACTCCTCGCCACCGCATCACCGACGTCAGCGTCACCTCGCAGCTGCGCGGCGACCTCGACGCCGTCCACATCGAAGGCGACAACGCCCACGTCGTCGCGACCGACACTCAGAAGAACACCGTCTACGCCTTCGCCCGCGACGGCATCGGCGCTATCGAGGACTTCGCACTCCGTCTCGGCGCGCACTTCACCGGCAACTTCCACTGGATCACCGGCGGTCGCTGGGAAATCGAGCAATACCAGTGGTCGCGTATCGCGAACGGTCAAGACGGCTACGACCATTCCTTCGTCAAGGCCGGCGACGAGAAGCGGAACACCATCGTCACGGTCGACGGCGACAACATCTCCATCGTCTCCGGAATCAGCGACCTCGTGGTCCTCAACTCGACGGCGTCGGAGTTCTGGGGTTACCCGAAGGACCGCTACACCACGCTGAAGGAAACCACCGACCGAATCCTCGCGACGTCGGTCAGCGCCCGCTGGCGGTACCTCACCACCGATCTCGATTTCGACAAGACCTTCGACGACGTCCGTTCGATCATGCTCGACGCCTTCGCATCGACTCACTCTCTTGCGTTGCAGCAGAGCCTGTTCCAGATGGGCAAGCAGGTACTCGAGGCGCATCCCGAGATCGGCGAGATCAAGTTCTCGATGCCCAACATCCACCACTTCCTCGTCGATCTGGAGCCGTTCGGACTCGACAACCCCGGTGAGGTCTTCTATGTCGCGGATCGCCCCTACGGTCTGATCGAGGCCACGGTGGAACGCGACGATGCCCCGGACGCAGGCCGCGCCTGGGATACCGTGCCCGGATTCTGCTAGGAGCGAGCCGACATGAAGCTGACGAAACGCGCGTCGACCAAGACCCATGCGCCGCACGACCCCGCCCGTCCCGAGGACGAGCGTTTGTCGATCGGCAGGTCGTACGTCTACGGATTGCAACACATCCTGACGATGTACGGCGGCGTCATCGCACCACCTCTGATCGTCGGCGGCGCAGCGGGATTGACCGGCACCGAGATCGCGCTGCTGGTCTCGGCCGCGTTGTTCGTCAGCGGAGCGGCCACGTTGCTGCAGACACTCGGAGTGCCCTACTTCGGTGCCAAGCTACCTCTGGTACAGGGAATTTCGTTTGCATCGGTGTCGACGATGGTGGCAATCGCAAGCGGCCCGGGTGGACTGAACTCGGTGTTCGGAGCCATCATCGCCGCCGGTGCCATCGGCATCCTCATCACCCCGTTCTTCAGCAAGATCGTTCGCTTCTTCCCACCGGTGGTGACCGGCACGATCATCACCGTCATCGGGATCTCGCTACTGCCCGTTGCGGTTCGGTGGGCGATGGGCGGTGATCAGCAGGCCGCCGACTGGGGCTCGATGTCCAACATCGGTCTCGCGGCGTTCAGCCTCGTGGTGGTTCTGCTCGTGAGCCGGCTCGTACAGGGCACGCTCTCGCGCCTGTCGATCCTCATCGGCATCATCGTCGGCACCCTGTTCGCTGTCCTGGTCGGCAAGGCCGATTTCTCCGGCGTGAGTGACGGTGCCATCTTCAGCTTCCCCGAGCCGTTCGCGTTCGGAGCACCGACATTCCAGGTGGCAGCCATCATGTCGATGGTCGTCGTCATCCTGGTGATCATGACCGAGACCACCGCGGACATCCTGGCCGTCGGTGAGATCGTCGGTACCGACGTCGATGCCCGACGCGTCGGCGACGGACTTCGAGCAGACATGGTCGCCACCACCATCGCTCCCGTGTTCGGCACCTTCCCGGCCAGTGCGTTCGCCCAGAACGTCGGACTCGTGGCCGTCACCGGCATCAAGAGTCGCTACGTCGTCGCAGCCGGCGGCTCGGTGCTGCTGTTCCTCGGCCTCTTCCCCGTCCTCGGGCTCGTCGTGGCATCGGTTCCACTGCCGGTACTCGGCGGCGCGGGCATCGTGTTGTTCGGCTCGGTGGCGGCCAGCGGTATCCGGACGCTGTCCAAGGTCGAGTTCGACGGCAATCTCAACCTCGTCATCGTGGCCGTGGCGATCGGGTTCGGGGTCGTTCCCATCGCCGTGCCGGGCTTCTACGCGGCCTTCCCCGACTGGGTCCACGTGGTGCTCGACTCGGGCATCAGCGCCGCGAGCATCGTGGCCGTCGTGCTGAACATCCTGTTCAACGTCATCACGAAGGGTCAGAAGCCCTCGCCCTCGGTGGTGACCGCTGCACCGCCGGTGGCGACGCGGCATCACCAGTAGAGTTCTTCGGGACGGGTACGACTACGACGGTGCGAGGTGGACTGTGGCGGCAGGCGGCGGGGTGCAGTCCGTGGAGCGAGCGTTCGAGTTGCTCGACATCATGGCCTCCTCGGGCGGATCCATCGGCATCAGCGAACTCGCCGAGGGCACCGACCTGCCGATGCCGACGGTGCACCGACTGATCGGCACCCTTGTCTCCCTCGGCTACGTCAGGCGTTTGCCGTCACGCCGATATGCATTGGGCACCAAACTGATTCGATTGGGTGACAGCGCGTCCAAGCTCATCGGTGGATGGGCCAAGCCATATCTCGCCGAGCTGGTGCGGATCACCCACGAGACCTCGAACATGGCATTTCTCGAGGACGACATGGCCGTGTACGTCGCGCAGGTCCCATCGGAACACGCGATGCGGATGTTCAACGAGGTCGGTCAGCGCGTGTTACCGCATTCCACGGGCGTCGGCAAGGCATTGCTGTCGCAGTTGGACGACGACGCCGTCCGCGCGATCGTCGGCCGCCTCGGCATGGCCCCACGCACCGTCAACACCATCACCACACTCGATGCGTTGCTCGAGGATCTCGCACTGATCCGCGAACGCGGGTACGCCGTCGACGACGGTGAGCAGGAAGTGGGAGTGCGCTGCTTCGCCGTTCCGGTGATCGGCGCTCCGACGCTCACGGCGATGTCCATTGCTGGGCCCACCGCTCGGGTCACGCTCGAGTCGGCAGAGCAGTTCGTACCCCTGCTGATCTCGGCCGCGGAACGCCTGGCGAAAGATCTCGCGAGCAACATCCCAGCGCCTTAATCTTTCAACACTCTCGCGTCGCGGGCGAAAGACCGCACCTGCTCGGTCAACCACACATGCGCCGGGACTGCTCCGCCGAGAAGCTCCCGCGCCAGAGCCGGGGAGTCCCCGATCGGGACGTCACTGCCGGCAATGATGATGTTGCCGTAGCGCCTGCCCTTGAGCATCGCCGGATCGGCGACGATCGCCGTGTGCGGAAATATACTTCCGATGGTCGACGCCTCTTGCTTCGCGAGCGAGAGATCGCGTCGATCACCGCAGTTGACGACATACATGCCGCCGGGCGAGAGAACGCGTCGAACATGCTCGGTGAACTCGGCGGTGAGCAGCGGGGTCGGAGTTGTGGCTCCGGAGAACACATCTCGCACGATCAGGTCTCGGCTGTTCTCGCTCAGCGTCTCGGTGACGGCCCGTGCCTCGCCGACGCGGATACGCAGCAGCGGTGCCCGAGGGAGGTCGAACCATTCACGAACCAGCTCCGAGAGCTTCCCGTCGAGCTCCACGACCACCTGACGCGCACCGGGGAATTCGGCGGTGAACGAGCGCGCCAGTGTGCACGCTCCGCCCCCGAGATGCAGAGCCCGCAGCGGGAAGCTCGAATCCCATTGCGCTCGAACCAGTCCCGAGATCCACCGCATGTACTCGAACTCGAGGACTGTGGGGTCGTTCATGTCGATGTGCGAGCTCGGGACGTCGTTGACGTTGACGACCCAGCCGTCGTCGGAGAACGTATCGCGCACCAGTTCGCAGGTGCCCGAGTCGATTTCGAACAGGCCGGGCTTCAGCCCTCCAGCGGACTCACGCTTCCTACCCATGGGAGTCCTCGAGCCGGAAGTCCTCGAAATCGAATCCCGGGGTGACGGTGCAGCTGACCAGGCTCGGCTCCTCGCCCATCGGACGCGCCCGCTGCCACACCGACGGTGGCACGATCTGCTGCGGAGATTCGGGTGCAACCAGCAGCGAAGTCACCTCACCCGGCTGGGTTCCATCACTGCCCAGGTCGAGTTGCACCGGACTGCCCCGGTGATAGAGCCACATCTCGGTGCCGCGAACGGTGTGCCAGGCCGACTGCTGACCGGGCATGAGCAGGAACAGAATTGCCGTCCCTGCCACGCGGGGACCGGGATAGCCGTCGGGCAGAGCTGCCTGTGGAATCGTGACCTCGCTGCGCCAGGTCTCCTTGAACCATCCACCCTCCGGGTGGGGTGCAAGGTCCAGGCTCTGAGCCCAGTCGGGCAACGATGTCATGCCGGCAAGCCTAGTCAGTCCGTGGCGACCTGAACCCGGAACCGGTCGCGCACGGTGTGCAGGCTCCACAGCTGCTCGGCGAGAGCCTCCGGGCTCTTCTTCGGATCGCTACCGTCGATGGCACCACCGATGATCAACTGCGACACCTGGATTCCCTCTTCGGCCAACTCCTCGTTGAGCAGCTGCGCATAGGCGGCCTGGCCTGCGAACGCGATGGATGTGCCGGTGACGGTACGACCGGGCTTGACGGCAGAGCCGCCGTTGACGAACAGGATCGTGCCTTTGTTCTCGCCGAGGAAGCGCATTCCCGGCAGCACCTGGTGGACCGCGGCGATGGGTCCGTAGATGGAGAACTCGACCGGACCGACCATGTCGGCCGGGGTGGTCTCGAGCACGGGCCGCATGAAGTCCTTCTGCGGAAGCGGGCTGTACTGCAGCACCTCGATGGGGCCGAGCGTTTCGGTGACCTGCTCGAGCGCTGCGGCGATCGAGGCCGGATCGCGCACATCGGCGACGAATCCCTTCGCGGATACACCGTCGGCCGCCAACTGATCAGCGAGTGCGTCGACACGGGACCGGTTGCGGGAGATCAGGCCGACCGAGAAGCCCTGCGCTCCGAACTTACGCGCCACTGCTGCTCCGAGACCTGCACCTGCTCCGACTATTGCTATCGATGTCATGTCGAATGCAAGGAGCGAGAATCCTCGACTATTCCGCCGACCGTCTCGAGCAGGGCTTCCGCACTCTCGTGCAACGCGGTGACATCCGCGGTCCAGCCGAGCACCCGCAGGGCGGCCTCGGCAATCCCCGCCGCATCCACCGTCGGGTCGCGCCGTCCGTTCTCGCGGTCGGCACGCGCGTTCACCACGGTCTCCACCAGACGAAACGGCAGGTCTTCCGTGCCCGGTCGGCGCTCGGAGCCGAGCTGAACCACCGTGTCCGACGCGATGGCGGCATACAGGCTCATCAGTGTGTAGCGGTGGTCTCGAAAGGCCTCGAAACGCTCACTGCGCAACTCGGGCAGCAGGTAGAGCGCACCCAGATTCCAGGTGGACGCAGCCAGCTGCCCGGCGTCGAAGTAGGCGAGGGCGTACATCTGGGTCGGGGCCTCGGCGCCGGAATCGCGGATTCGCTGCGCAACGGCCAACGGCGCGTCGACGGTGCCACTGAGCAGTGCGTCGAGGATGTCGTCCTTGGTGGCGAAGTGGTGATAGAGCGAGGCCTGACGCAGTCCGACAGCGTCGGCGATGACGCGGGTCGAGGTGTTGGTGAATCCGCGAGTGGTGAACAGCTCAGCCGAGGCGTCGAGTATTTCCTCGCGAGCGGTGTCTCCTGCCCGCTTCTTTGTGCTCAGCCGTGGTCTGCCTGCGCCGGTCATGACTGCATCTTGTCAGGTCCACGTGACGGTGAGATTTCTGTCATCTGATCGAAATAGACGAAACGAGCTTGTTTCACGACGGACACCACCCGGGAACGGCGGTGCCGAAAACTATCAACTGACAGAAACCCGCCTCGGCGATGCAGCGGGCGGTCACTCACCACCCACCTCGCCCGTAGGAGTGAACATGAGCTCGACAACACTGCCGGCCCCCGGCGCGGGATCGGAACCGGTTCGTACGACGGACCATTCGGATCTTGCTGCCCTCGGGTACGACCAGCAGCTGCACCGTAGCCTCGGCAAGTACGCGTCGTTCGCCGCCGGCTTCTCGTTCGTCTCTATCCTCACCACCATCTTCCAGCTCTTCGGCCTCGGCTTCAGCTTCGGCGGCCCGGCCTTCTTCCTCACCTGGCCGTTGGTGTTCCTCGGCCAGTTCATGGTCGCCTTGAACTTCGCCGAACTCGCCGCGCGCTATCCCATCTCGGGGGCCATCTACCACTGGTCCCGGCGCATGGGCGGTGAACTGGTCGGGTGGTTCGCCGGGTGGTTCATGATCATCGCGCAGATCGTCACCGCCTCCGCCGCCGCAATCGCGTTGCAGGTGGTGCTGCCCAGCATCTGGGGCGGATTCCAGTTCATCGGTGAGGACACCGCGCTGACCTCGTCGAGCGGAGCAGCCAATGCCGTTGTGCTGGGATCGATTCTGCTGGTACTCACGACCACCATCAACTGCATCGGCGTGAACTGGATGTCGCGCATCAACAGCATCGGCGTCACCTGCGAGATCGTCGGCGTCATCGCTCTCGTGCTGGTGTTCTTCACCCATGCCGAGCGCGGCCCGCAGGTGGTCTTCGACACCGGCAGTGCCGGAGCCGATCCCGGCTACATCGGGGCCTGGATCGTCTCGGGTCTGATGGCCGCCTACGTCATGGTCGGCTTCGGCTCGGCGGGCGAGCTCGCCGAGGAAACCCGCAATCCCCGACGCGTCGCACCGCGCACCATCCGCCTTGCCCTCTCGGCATCGGCTCTCGGCGGTGGCCTGATGATCGTCGGCGCACTGATGGCCGCACCCAGTCTCACCGACGGTCAGCTTGCGACGCAGGGACTTCCGTACGTCATCGATTCGATTCTCACCTCGCCGTGGGGCAAGGTCCTGCTCGTCGACGTCGCCATCGCCGTGTTCATCTGCACCCTCGCCATCCAGACCGCAGCCTCCCGATTGATGTTCTCCATGGCCCGCGACGGACGACTGCCGGCATCCGCTGCACTGGCCAAGGTCAACTCGCGCACCGGAACTCCCATCGCACCCTCGGTGCTGATCGGCCTCGCCTGCGTAGCCATCCTCGCCGTCAACGTCGGGAACTCCGCGATCTTCACGACCCTGTCGAGCGTCTGCATCGTGCTCATCTACCTCGCCTACATGATGGTGACCGTCCCGCTGCTGATCCAGCGACTCAAGGGCTGGCCGCACGGCGGCATCATGCACGACGCCGACGGCGAGAAGCTCTTCACCCTCGGCCGCCTCGGCCTGCCGGTCAACATCGCCGCAGTTCTCTACGGCGGGCTCATGGTGGTCAACCTCTCGTGGCCACGAGCCGAAATCTTCGACCCCACCGGCGAATTCCCACTGCTGCGCTGGGCCGCACCCCTGACCGTCCTCGCAGTGATCGTCGTGGGCATCGCCTGCCTGCCCCGCGGCAAAGCCCACCCGAAGCCCGTCACGATCGGAGCCTGAACCACCATGAGCACAGCAACCACCCATTCGGCCAAGGAACACGCGCGGTCCCAGGCGACCCTCGCACCGGCCCCCACAGCACCGGAGGGCGTGTCGGAACTGACGTGGGCAGAATCGGTGCCCGGCGGCAGCTACACCACGAAGGTTCTGGCTCGCGGAACCCGCTTGCGCCTCGTCGACGTCGACGGTGCCGCCTGCGCCAACCTGCTGCTCTATCGCGTCGACGCACCGTGGGAGCGCCTCAACACCGCGGACACCGTCAAGGTTCCGTGGCAGGCGTACCTGAGCGCGGGCCACCCCCTGCTCTCGGATCAGGGCCGCGTGCTGGCGACCATCGTCGCCGACACCTCCGGTCACCACGACGCGCTGTGCGGTACCACGTCCACGGCGACGAACATCGCCAAATACGGAGTGAGCGGACCGCATTCGTCCGCTCCGGCCGGCCGCGAGCTGTTCACCCTTGCCGCGGCCAAGCACGGACTCGAGCCGCGCGACGTCGGACCGTCACTGTCGTTCTTCCATGGCGTCACCGTCGCGGCGGACGGGAGCCTCGTCAGCACCGGCTCGGCCGGACCGGGCTGCTCGGTGGATCTGCTCATCCACCTGCCGGTGATCGTATTGCTCGCCAACACCGCTCACCCACTGAACCCCAGTCCCGAGTACGACACGACGACACTCGACGTACTGGCCTGGCGCGCACCGGAAGAGCTGCTCACACTCGACAACACCGAGCCGGAATACCAGCGCGCAGTGCAGAACACCGAGAACGCATGGAAGGCAGCGCAATGACTACCAGCACAGTGAACACGGTGACAGTGAGAGACGAGATCGCTCCCGCGTTCGGCCCCTGGTCGGCAATCGTCGAGGCCGGTGACATCCTGACCATCGTCGACCTCTACGGCAATCAGGCCGTCGACACCCTGCTGTACGCCGCACACGACCACTCGCTCCGGTACTCCGCGGCCGCGACCGTCACCGCGCAACAGAACCTGTTCCTGACCACCGGAACCGTTCTCCGCAGCGATGATTCGACACCTCTGATGACGATCATCGACGATGAGGTCGGCAACCACGACACCGTCGGCGGTGCGTGCTCCAAGGAATCGAACACCCTGCGCTACGGCCATCACACCCAGCACCAGCACGCGTGCGTCGAGAATTTCCTCATCGAGGGTTCCAAGTGGGGACTGGGCAAGCGAGATCTGGCCCCCAACATCAACTTCTTCATGAACGTCCCCGTCGACGCCGACGGCACCCTCGGCATCGTCGACGGTCTGTCGGCCCCCGGCAAGACGCTCTCGCTGCGCGCCGAGATCGACACGCTGGTGCTGGTGTCCAACTGCCCGCAGATCAACAACCCCTGCAACGGGTTCGACCCCACCGCGGTGCAGATGATCGTGACGCGATCATGACCGCTGTGAACAGTACGGCCGCCAAGATGACCGTGCAGCGGCCCGGCATGATCACGACGGTGCAGGACTGGCCGGGACGCGTCGGATATTGGAAGGTGGGCGTGCCGCCGTCGGGTCCGATGGACGATCTGTCGTTCCGGCTCGGCAACACCGCGCTCGGCAATCCCGAGGGTGCACCGGGACTCGAATCGACCATGGCCGGGCCGGCATTGACGTTCGACGCCGATATTTACGTCTGTGTGACCGGTGCCTCCGTTCCGGTGCGCATCGACGGCCGATCGGCCGCGCAGTGGAAACCGGTTCTGGTACCTGCCGGAGCAACATTGGACGTGGGTACCACCACCGGACACGGTCTGCGGGTGTATGTCCTGATCCAGGGCGGCCTCGACGTCGACGACTACCTCGGCAGCGCAGCGACATTCACGCTCGGTAAGTTCGGCGGACATCGCGGCGGCATCCTGGGCGAGGGAGACATCATCGGACTGGCCGGCCGCTCCGACAACTCCGCCGTCCTCGGACCGATCCCGATGGAACACCTGCCGGTGCTCACGTCCAACTGGGACATCGCCGTCACCGAAGGCCCACACGGAGCACCCGAGTTCTTCACCCGCGACGACATCGACACCCTCTACGCCACCCGCTACGAGGTCCACTTCAACTCCGATCGCACCGGAGTTCGGCTGATCGGACCCAAGCCGCAGTGGGCTCGCGCCGACGGCGGCGAGGCCGGATTGCACCCGTCGAACATCCACGACAACGCCTACAGCGTCGGGGCATTGGACTTCACCGGCGACACCCCGATCCTGCTCGGCCCCGACGGCCCGAGTCTCGGCGGATTCGTCTGTCCTGTCACCGTTGTCGCGGCCGAACGCTGGAAGCTCGGCCAGCTTCGGCCCGGTGACACCATCCGATTCGTGCCGGTCCGGGCTGCAGCCACCGCGCCGCTGGGATCGCTTGGCCTCGCTCGGCGCGCATCACTACCCGCGGTCTTCTCCGCCGGCGGTGACGGGGACGACGGCGTCATCGCTCGGCGTGACGCCGATACCTGCGTCACCTACCGGCGATCTGGGGACGACAACGTGCTGGTCGAATACGGCGACATGAAACTCGACCTCACCCTGCGAGCACGGGTGCACGCGCTGCATCAGCGTGTCGAAGCCATCGCGCCCCGAGGCCTGTTGGATCTGACCCCCGGCATCCGCTCACTGCAGGTCAAGGTGAATCCCGATGTGCTGTCGATCGATTCGCTGATGGGTCTGCTCGCCGAGGTCGAGGATGATCTTCCTGCCGCCTCGGAACTCGTGGTCCCCAGCCGTCAGGTTCGGCTCCCGCTCTCGTGGGACGACCCGTCGACCCGCGAAGCAATTCAGCGGTACATGCACGGCGTGCGTGCCGACGCCCCGTGGTGTCCCTGGAACATCGAATTCATCAGGCGGATGAACGGACTCGGTTCCGTCGCAGACGTTTTCGATACCGTTTTCGCGGCGGACTACATGGTGCTCGGGCTTGGTGACGTGTACCTCGGTGCCCCGGTGGCGACTCCGCTGGATCCGCGTCACCGCCTGGTGACGACGAAGTACAACCCGGCACGCACGTGGACGCCGGAGAATGCCGTCGGCATCGGCGGGGCATACCTCTGCATCTACGGCATGGAGGGTCCCGGCGGATACCAGTTCGTCGGCCGAACCACGCAGGTGTGGAACCACAGTGCCACGTACAGCGGAGGCCCGTTCGAGGAAGGAACCCCGTGGCTGTTGCGGTTCTTCGACCGAATCTCCTGGTACTCGGTCGAACCCGAGGAGCTGATGGACCTGCGCGCGGATCTCGCGGCAGGCCGAGGCGGTGGAGTCGAGATCACCGACGGTGAGTTCTCGCTCGCCGAGCACGAGAACTTCCTCGAGTCCAACGCCGAATCCATCGCGGAGTTCCGCGCGACTCAGGCCGTGGCCTTCGGGGCCGAGCGGGACGCGTGGTCGGCAGCCGGAGAATTCGACAAGAGAGGCAAGATCGATGCTGCCTGAGGTACGAGAACGAGTTCTGCAGGCCTACAAGCGAATAGCGGAGGTCGACCGACCCGAGGTGTGGATCACCCTGCGCGACGAGGACGACGTACTGGCCGAGGCGGTGTCGCTGGACGAGGCGCTCGCGGCCGGTGCAGATCTGCCGCTCGCCGGCGTGCTGGTTGCCGTCAAGGACAATATTGACGTCGCCGGTCTGCCCACTACTGCGGCGTGCCCAGAATTCGCCTACACACCAGCAATCTCCGCCGTCGCCGTCGAGCGATTGACGGGCCAGGGCGCTCTGATACTCGGCAAGACCAACCTGGACCAATTCGCCACCGGACTGGTCGGCACCCGCAGCCCCTACGGAGCAGTGCGCTGCGCCTGGGACCCCACGCTGGTCTCGGGCGGGTCCAGTTCCGGCTCGGCAGTGGCGGTGGCACTGGGGATCGCGGACATCGGAATCGGCACCGACACAGCCGGATCCGGGCGAGTCCCCGCCGCGTTCCACGGACTCGTCGGCATCAAGGCGACACTGGGGATCGTGCCGAACACCGGCGTCGTTCCCGCCTGCGCCGACTACGACTGCGTCACCGTTCTGGCCCACGATCTCGACAGAGCCACGGCAGCAATCAAAGTCATGACCGGTCCGACCACCACCGATCCGCGCAGCCGGGCCTGGCCGGCCGACGTTCGACTGGCCGCGTCACCGGAACCCCGGGTCGCCGTTCCGCGTGCCGCGGATCTGGTGTCGCTGAGCCCGGCGTACCGTCGGGCATTCGAGGAGACGGTCGCAGGCCTGGCCGAGAAGGGCTTCACCCACATCGAGGTCGATATCTCGGGGCTGCTCGATGCGGCGACACTGCTGTACGACGGAGCCATTGTGGCGCAGCGCTATTCGGCCGTCGGAGAATTTCTCGACGCCGCGCCGGACGGTGCCGATCCCACGGTCGCTGCCATCGTCCGCTCTGCAGCCGGCCCGTCCGCGCACCGGTACGTGGACGATCTGGGCACACTCACCCAGGCCAAGACTGCTGCCCGCGAATTGCTACGAGACGTCGACGGTCTGCTGCTGCCCACCACCACCGAACACCCGAGCATCGCTGCAGTGCAGGCAGATCCGCTCGGCATCAATCGCCGACTCGGCACGTTCACCAACTTCTGCAATCTGCTCGACATGGCCGCGGTGGCCGTCCCCGGTGCCCCGACGCCCGAGGGCAACCCGTTCGGAGTCATGTTCGTCGTGCCTGCGTTCGAGGATCAGATCGCCATCGACCTGGCTGCTCGGCTGAGCGAAGCGCCGTCACCCTCGTTGATCGACGACGGCATCGAGGTGCTGGCCGTAGGGGCACACCTACGCGGGTTCCCGGTGCACAGCCAGCTGACCGATCGGGGCGCACGGTTCAACGGCGAGGTGACCACATCTGCGGACTACCGACTCGTGGATCTGCACACCACACCGCCCAAGCCCGGTCTGGTGCGGCGGGAAGGGGACGGCGCACCCATTGCCGGAGAGCTGTACCGGATGTCCGCTGCCGCGCTCGGCACCTTTCTCGCCGGGTTGCCCGCGCCGATGGGCCTCGGTCCGGTCGAGTTGTCGGACGGACGCTGGGTCACCGGGTTCTGCTGCGCCCACGACGCGGCCGAGAAGGGCACCGACATCACCGAATTCGGCGGGTGGCGCACGTACTGCTCACGCGGGAACGGGCCTGCTGCCGTCGGTGGCGACGCGGACAGCCAGTAGCCCGAGCACGGTGCCCATGAGGTAGCGCTGCATCTTCAGCCAGGTGGGCCGGACGGCGAGGAATCGGGCGATCGATCCGGCGAGCACCACGATCGCCAGGTTGACCACCACGGCCACGGCGATCTGTACGCCGCCGAGCGTGAAGCCCTGCAGCAGAAGGCGGCCGGCCGCAGGATCGACGAACTGCGGGATGACGGAGATGTACATGATCGCGATCTTCGGGTTCAGCAGGTTGGTCAGCAGACCCATCGCGAACAGTCGACGGTTCGAGTCCTGTTGCAGCGCAGTCGGCTCGAAAGCGGAGGCCGTTCCGCGTAGCGCCTGTACGGCAAGCCAACCGAGGTAGACCGCACCGGCAAGCTTGACCGCGATGTACAACGCGGGCACGGCCGTGAACACCGCTGCCAGGCCGAGATTGGTGGCCGTCAGATAGACCAGAAAGCCGACAGCCACACCTACGAGGGACACCATCCCCGCCCGCCTGCCTTGCGAAATGCTGCGCGAGACGAGGTAGATCATGTTGGGACCCGGTGTCAGAACCAACACGAGGGCGACGGCGAACACGCCGAATACTGCGGACCACGAGACCATACGGTCGACACTTCCCGATAGTCGAACGCCCGGGTAGAGCCAGTTACCTTCCCGTGGACACCTATTCGCTTCGCACGATCGAGGCGACCTCGTCACCGATGGCGGCCATGCCGGCTGCCGTCGGGTGCAGTGGCGCAGCGGGGTTCTCCGGGATGACGCCCTCGAAGTACCGTTGATCGACTGCCGCACAGACATCGTGGGCGACGCTGAGTGCCTCGGTGTCGACGAACTCGGCCCCGTGCTCCTCGGCCTGTGTCTTCAGCGCCTGGTTCATGGCGGTGATGCTGCTCTGGATGTAGTCGGCGTCCTCGGGGAGAACCGGCTGGGTCGGGAAGCAGCCACCGTCGGGGAGATACGTTCCGTATCCGACGACGAGGATCCGCGCGTCGGGCGCACGCTCGGCCACCGCGTCGAGCATCGCGCCCCAACCCGGAGCCTTGTCCGCGATGGCGGCGGCGACGGTGTCGACACCGCCGGCGGTGAGCCGGTCCTTGCAGACGTTGCCTGTCGAGGAATTCGCGAACGTCAGGCAACCCACCGCGGTCGAGACGAGCCCGATGTCGTTGCCACCGATCGTCACCGTGACCAGATCGGTCTCGGGCGTCACCGCGTCGAGTTGGACGGGCTGATCCCCGCTGGAGGTGCTCTGGGGCGTCGAGACGAGGTTCTCGGTCACGGCCCCGCCGCACGTGACGTCGACGAACGACGCGACCTCGAGCTGAGCCGCGACGACGTGCGGGTAGTTCGAGTCGGACTGCTCACAACCCGGTACGCCCACCTGCTCCGGGATACGTGGCCCCGACGCCGCCGAATCACCCAGCGCCACATAGTTCAGTGAGGCCGAGGCCGGGACGTCCGGGACGTCGGCGTCGGGTGCACTGGGCGAAGAACACGCCGCCAGCAGACTCACGGCAACAACAATCCCGACGTAGATCCCAGGGTTCCTCACAGGCTCGACGCTACCGCGGCCGGTAACCTCGACCGGGTTGTCCCACGAGTACGTCTACACATCGAAGGAAAGGAACATCGCATGATCACCAACTTCATCAACGCGATCCTGGCCGGCTTCGGCTCCATTTCTGCTGGTAGCAGCGGCTTCGAGCTGGCACCGGGAACGCTGCCCTTCGGACTGTAGGACCGGCAGTTCGCCATCCGTGCGGTGCCGACGGTTCGTCCGGCACCGCACGGGTACACCGCACACATGACTGATCCGAAGCACGACGAGAACTCTGCCCCCGACGCCGACAAGGACGTGCAGTCCGACCCGGCTGCGGACGCAGACACCAACGACTGGTCCAGCGAGGGTGGGGCCATCGAAACCGGCCCGGCCATTGACGACGAGCGAACCGACGGCAGCTAGCCGAACAAGCGGCGAGGTGCCGACCGCACCGTCCGGACGTCACCGTCGGCCACGATGTGCTCCACCGCTTCTCCGCGCGCTCGCATCGACGGGTCGGCGGTGAAGTCCACTCGGGCGTCGCCGAGCCAGTCGATGCCTACGACGATCCCCACGGTTCCCTTCGGAATGCCGCTTCGCCAACGCACGCGTCCCAGATTTCTGATTGCGACGACCGTATCCCCGATTTCGAAATTCCCCATTGCGCCCCCAAATTCTTCCTGCCGATCAGTAGACCGCACCCGAACGGCCTGTTCAAGCGGTAGATCCGCGCTTACTGCCACCGATGGCAACCGTCGGTTCGGCCGACGCGGGGACAAACAGGGCAGCTACCTCGTTTTGTCTGCGCGAGTCGGAGCAACGGTATTTTCGTCTTCGACAAGTTGCTGTCCTGGCAATATTCCTTGCCAACCATGCAGTCCTGTCCGCACACTGCAGACATGACTTCAGACAACGCACACCCAGCCCCCGTCGAGAATGTCCCCGTCGACGCGATCATCGTCGGCGGCGGAGTCGCGGGGCTCAGCGCAGCCGTGGCTCTCGGACGCTCCCGCCGATCCGTGGCGATCGTCGACGCCGGCGATCCACGCAACGCTCCGGCCGCCCATTCCCACAACTACCTGACGCGCGACGGCGAATCTCCGCTCGAGCTCGTCCGTCTCGGCCGTATCGAGGCCGAGCACTACGGCGTCCGCATCGTCCACGGCAACGCGACCTCGGCTGCGCGGACCGACTCCGGGTTCGAGGTGTCCCTCGCCGACGGGACCGTCGTTCGAGGCCGTCGCCTCCTGGTCACCACCGGTCTCACCGACATTCTTCCCAGCATCCCCGGGCTCGCCGAGCGCTGGGGCCGCGACGTACTGCACTGCCCGTACTGCCACGGATGGGAAGTCCGAGACCGGGCGATCGGCATCATCGGCAGCGTCATGTCCGGACATCAGGCTCAGATGTGGCGTCAACTGTCGGAGAACGTCACCGTATTCACCCACACCGCAACGGAATTGAGCCCCGAGGAGCTGACGCGGATGCGCGCCCGCGGGATCGTCGTGGTCGAAGAAGAGATCACGCGAGTCGACGTCGAGAACGACGCCATCGTCGGCGTCACGTTGGCGAACGGCGTCGCCGTCGCGCTCGACGCCGTGGTCGTCGGCCCCAACTTCACTTCCCGCGCAGACGTTCTCGAGTCATTGGGACTCAAGACGACCGAGATGGTGATGAACGGTCACGTCTTGGGCACCTACATCGAGGCCGACCCGGTCGGCGCGACGTCCGTGCCGGGGGTGTGGGTGGCCGGCAACGTGGCGGCACCCATGGACACCGTCGTCGCGGCGTCGGCGGCAGGCGTGAAGGCCGGTGCCGCGATCAACGGTGACCTCATCGAGGAGGACGTACGGTTCGCCGTGGAACGGGCCGAAGCAATGGCCTCCTGACGTCGGACATCAGCTTCCCAGCGCGGTTGCCAATCCGCTCTCGATGGCGTCTTTGCGAACCCCGAGTTCGGCCAGGGTGGCATCCTCGTTCTCGAGCAGCGCCAACAGGATGTGCTCGGTGCCGATGTAGTTGTGCCCCAACCGAAGCGCTTCACGGAAGGTCAATTCCAGTGCCTTCTGGGCACCGGCGTCGAAGGGGATCAGCGCCGGCAGGGGATCGGCCGGTTCGGGCAGCGTCGCCGTCACCGCGGTACGGATCTGCTCATCGGTGAGCCCCTGCGCACCCAGTAGCTTCGCGGCGAAGCCCTCGGGCTCACCGAGCAGGCCGAGGATCAGATGGCCGGTGGTGATGTGATCGTTGCTCGTCGCCCGGGCCTCGTTCTGGGCCCCCACCACCACATTTCGTGCGCGTGGAGTGAAGCGCGAGAAGCCCTGACTGGCGTCGAGTTCGGCCGGGTCGTCGCCACCCTTGGCCACGAAGCGCTTCTGTACCGCCTGCTTGCTGACGCCCATGGACGCGCCGATGGCAGTCCAGGACGCACCGGACCGACGCGCTCGATCCACGAAGTGGCCGATCAGATGGTCGGCGATGTCGCCGAGCGCATCGGCGGCGATCACCGCGTCGGAGAGTTGATCGAGTGCGTCGGTGTGCACCTTCTCGATGGCGGCGATCAGGTCGTCGAGTCGGACTGGATTGGTGATCTTCGTCGATTCGGTCATACGTCAACTTTAGGTTGACGCCAACCTGCCGTCAACCCCCGGTTGACGACTCTGTGCCGATGGTCGATGGAGTCGAAGTTTGTTCGGGGGCAAATAGTGACCCTGATCACCGTTTTTGCTGGCAAAGACGTATATTCACCGATGAAGGCGTCAGTCGGGACGGTGCGAGTCCGCACGCGAGGGGAAGTGGGGTCCTTCGATGAATGCGAAGGCCTCTGTGCCCTTCGCCGTGCCGTCGGTGCGGACCGCGTTCCTGGCTGCGGTGGCCGTCATCGCGGTGACGGTGTTCGTCCAGGGCAGTGCCGACGTGCGTGCCGGCGTTCTGGCCGTCGTCGCCGTGGGATCGGTCGTGGCGATCACTGCGGCAATTCGTCGCTACCGCCCGACCGACGCCCGATGCTGGTGGGCTCTGTTCGGAGCCTCGGTGCTGTTCATGTTCGGAGTCTCGTTTCGCAGCGACCCGAACGCGCTGGATCGATCGTTCTCGCTGCTCCCGGATCTGTTCACTCTCACCGGGTACGCCCTGGTGGGATACGCCCTGTCTCGGTGGATCCGAGACCGCCGATCGATCGACGACATCACCCCACTCGTCGATGCAGGCCTGATCTTCCTCGGCACGCTGTTCCTGTCGTGGTTGCTGCTGATCTCTCCGGCCCTCGACCTGCCGCGTTCGTCCGTGTCGACGGTGGTGAACGGGATTTATCCGGCGATCGACGCGGCGCTGATCACGTTGACGACATATCTGCTCTTCTCCTCGAAACCCCGCTCCGCCGCGCTGTTCTGGGCGCTGCTCGCCCTGGTGGCGACATTCGTCGGCGACGTGTCCTACGCCTTCGCGGCGACGACCGACGACGCTCCGTCCTCAGGGTTGCTCGACGGCATCTACCTGTTCGCGTACCTGTCGCTGGCGATGGCAGCGCTCGACCCGTCGATGCGCACGGTGTCGCACCGGCAGACCCCCGCGCCCGCCCACAGCAGCCGTCGGGTGGTCTTCGTGGTGTTGATGTTGGTGGTCTGCGCGACCGTGCCGCTGCTCGGTTCGGCGGTCTCCACCGGCGACCTGATCGTCCGCTCGCTGTTGCTCGCCTCGATCCTGGTGGGTGCCTTCCTGCGCGGTGAACGCGCCCTGGCCCGAGTGCAGACCGGCGAGGAGCATGCCCGATACCTCGCGGCACACGATCTGCTCACCGGCCTGCCGAACCGCACGACGCTCGACGCGGAGTACGCCCGACACGAACGCGCTCAGCGACCCGGACGCACCTGCACTCTGTTCGTCGACCTCGACAACTTCAAGATGGTCAACGATTCGTACGGCCACCGCGTCGGAGACGAGTTGATCGTCGCCGCGGCACGTCGCATCCGCGCGGCCGTCGGTGCCGCCGACACCGTCGTTCGGTATGCCGGCGACGAGTTCGTGGTGCTCACCCGCCGCGACCGTTCCGGTTCGGAACTGTTGGCGCGCCGCATCATCGAACGACTGAGCGAGCCGTTCCCGCTCAGTGCTGCCACCGCCTACGTCTCGGCCTCGGTGGGCATCGCCGACGCCGAACGACTGCACGACGCCATCCGCGAGGCCGACACCGCGATGTATCACGCGAAATCTCTCGGGGCGTCTCGCTACGCGTTCTTCGACGAGTCCTTGCGTGCGCGAGCAACATCGGCGATCGAGACCGCCACCGCACTTCGCGGCGCGATCCGGCGCGGGGAGCTCGAGGTCTACTACCAACCGATCGTCGCGACGAAGTCCCGCAAGACCGTTGTCTACGAGGCGCTCGTGCGCTGGAACTGGCAGGGCCGAGTACGGACGCCGAACGAGTTCATCCCGATCGCCGAATCGACCAATCTCATCGAGGAGATCGGTGAGTGGGTACTGCGCACCGCGATCTCCGATCTGGTGACACTGCGCGCGAACGGGCAGGACGTCACCATGTCGGTCAACGTCTCGCCGATGCAGTTGCGCGACGACTCGCTGCCGGGCATCGTCCAACGGGTGCTCGATACCTTCGGCGTCACCGGTGCGGACCTGGCGCTCGAGATCACCGAAAGTGTTCTGATCGACGACATCGGCGCAGCGAAGACCGTGCTCGATCGGCTCGCCGCCATGGGCGTACTCATCGTGCTCGACGATTTCGGTATCGGCTACTCCTCGCTGAACCGGTTGCGCAAGATGCCGATTGCGCTGCTCAAGATCGACAAGTCCTTCGTCCACGAGATCGGCGTCTCCGATTCCGACGTCCAGCTGATTCGCGCCATCACCGCCATGGCGTCCGCGCTTTCCGTGACGACCGTCGCCGAGGGGGTCGAGACCGAGGAACAGGCCGCGATCATCGAGCAACTCGACTGCCGTTTCGCGCAGGGCTATCTGTACGGCAGGCCCGCCCCCATCGCGCATTGGCTTCTCGAATCCGCGCAGCAACGGTGACCACGGTGTTAGCGTCGAGCGGTGTCTGCAACCGGAATGCGCCCTGTTCGCTACACCGCCCTCGCCTGTGCTCTCCTGCTGGTGCCGCTCGTCGCGTGCAGCAGTAGCGACGACGCCGGTACCGACACCGCCGCGGCGGACAGTTGCGTACTCGGTGCCAGTGGCGGCACCCCGGTAGGGAAGGCCCCGAGCACCGGCTCGGGTGACATCTCCACCAATCCGGAAGTGGCAACCGGATATCGGTCGAACATGACTCCGGTGGAGACGCCGTCGTACTCGGTCTCCACCGCCAACCCGGTCTCCACGGAGGCCGCATGCGAGGTACTACGCGACGGCGGCACCGCGGCCGACGCCCTCATCGTGGCGCAGACCGTGCTCGGGCTCGTCGAACCCCAGTCGTCGGGAATCGGCGGCGGCGCTTTTCTGATGTACTACGACGCCGCGTCGGGCGAGGTGCAGAGCTACGACGGCCGCGAGACCGCGCCGATGAGTGCCACCGGCGACTATCTGCGGTACATCGACGACGTCAACCGCACTGTGCCGCAACCCGATGCGCGGTCCAGTGGCCGATCGATCGGCGTGCCGGGCGTTGTGCGCATGCTCGAGCAGGCGCACGAGGATCACGGTGACAAGCCGTGGGGGGATCTGTTCCGACCCGCGATCGAGCTCGCCGACAACGGAATCGAGATCAGCCCGCGCATGGCCTCGTCCATCGCGGACTCGGCACCGAAGCTCGCACTCGACCCAGCGTCCAAGGACTACTTCCTGCAGCCCGACGGTACCGGTAAGCCCGCCGGCACGGTGCTGAACAATCCGGCGATGTCGAAGACGTTGTCCACCATCGCAACCGACGGTGCCGATGCCTTCTACACCGGCGACATTGCCCAGGCGATCGTCGACGCGACAGCAGATACCACCGCCGGCCGTACCCCGGGGCAGATCACGGTGGACGACCTAGCCGGCTACGAGCCGAAGACCCGTACCGCAGTGTGCACGCCGTACCGCGATCACGACATCTGCGGAATGCCGGGGCCGTCCTCCGGCGGCATCGCGGTGGCGTCGACGATGGGCATTCTGTCCAACTTCGATCTGGCGCAATACGCCCCGACGGACATGGACGCCAACGGCGGCAAGCCGACCGCCGAGGCCGTGCACCTGATCTCCGAGGCCGAGCGTCTGGCGTACGCCGATCGCGACAAGTACGTCGCCGATCCGGATTTCGTACCCCTACCCGGCGGCTCGCCCGACGCCCTGCTCGACCCCGAGTACCTCAGCAGCAGAGCAGGACTGATCGACGAGGGCAAGTCGATGGGTACCGCGAAACCGGGCGACTTCGGGCCCGTGCAATTCGCCTCGTCCACCGATCCCGAGCACGGCACCAGCCACATCTCGATCGTCGACGGCGAGGGCAACGCGGCCTCGATGACGACAACTGTCGAGTCGGCCTTCGGCTCGTTCCACATGGTCGACGGCTTCCTGCTCAACAATCAGCTCACCGACTTCTCCGCCGCGCCGGTGGCCGAGGACGGAACTCCCATGGCCAACCGCGTCGAGCCAGGCAAGCGCCCGCGCAGCTCGATGGCCCCGACCCTGGTGTTCGATCGCAGCGACGACGGCACACGCGGAGATCTCGTTCTCGTCGCAGGCTCACCCGGCGGGTCTGTCATCATCCAGTTCGTCGTCAAAACACTGGTAGGACTTCTCGATTGGGGAATGGACCCGCAGCAGGCGGTGTCGATGGTCGACTTCGGAGCGGCCAACACCCCGTCCACCAACTACGGCGGCGAACATCCCAACGTGACCGGAGAGAACGATCCGGTCGTGGTGACGCTGCGCGAGAAGGGCCACCAGGTCTCGGTTGCCGACCAGTCGAGCGGGCTGAGCGCGCTGCAACGCACCGACGGTGGCTGGATCGGCGGAGCGGACCCACGCCGCGAAGGTGAGGTACTGGGTGGGTAGGTGCGGGCGCGGGTAGCGCTCAGCTCACGAATCGATAGCCCATGCCGGTCTCGGTGATCAGATGCACCGGTGCCGCCGGGTCTCGTTCCAACTTCTGGCGTAGTTGGCCGAGATAGATTCGCAGATAATGCGTTTCGCGTTCGTGCCCGGGTCCCCACACGGTACGCAGAATCTCTTTCTGCGACACCAGTTTCCCCTCGTTGCGGACGAGCAGTTCGAGGACGCCCCATTCGGTGCGCGTCAGGTGCACGTTCTCGCCCTGTCGAACAACGGTTTTGGCGGCGAGGTCGACCGTGAAGTCCGCGGTCTCGACGATGGGGTCCGGCACCGACTGCGGACCGCGGCGCAGGGCCGCGCGGAGTCGCGCCAGCAGCTCGTCCATGCCGAACGGCTTGGTCACGAAGTCGTCCGCCCCGGCATCGAGTGCCTCGACGGTGTCGGCCGAGTCGGTGCGCGCCGAGAGCACCAGAATCGGCACATCGGTCCATCCGCGCAGACCTGCTATGACGTCGATACCGTCGATGTCGGGCAGACCGAGGTCCAGAATCACGATGTCCGGGTGGAAGTTCGCGGCCACCCGCAGCGCTTCCCCACCCGTAGCCGCGCTGACGACCTCGAATCCGCGGACGTTCAGATTGATCCGCAGCGCCCGCACGATCTGAGGTTCGTCGTCGACGACGAGCGCCCGTACCTTCACCTGCTCGCCGCCTTCAACTCGACCGTCATCGTCAGCCCTCCGCCGACGGTGTCCGACGCCGTGACGGTACCGCCCATGGCCCGCACGAATCCTCGCACCACCGACAGGCCGAGTCCGACCCCCACCGAGTTGTCACGGTCGCCGAGGCGTTGGAACGCGTCGAACATGGTCGCTTCGGCCCCGACGGTGATGCCGGGGCCGTGGTCGACGACGGAGATGGCGGCCATGTCACCGTGCACTGCGGCGCGCACGGTGATCTCGCCGGTGGGGGCGTAGCGGGCACTGTTCGCCACCAGGTTCGCGAGCACTCGTTCGAGCAGACCCGGATCGGCGAGCACTTCGACGTCGCCCACCTCGACCCGCACGCGCTCGTCGACCCCCACCAGGGCGCCTGCCAGTACGTCGTCGACGAAGACGGGACGCAGACTGGGTTGGACCACACCGGCTTGCAGCCGCGAGGAGTCGAGCAGATTGGTCACCAATGCCGTCAACTGGTCGGCCGACTCGTCGATCGTGGCGAGCAGTTCGTCGGTGTCCTCGGGCGAGAACTGAACGTCGGTGCTGCGCAGCGACGACGAGGCTGCCTTGACCGCCGACAGCGGCGTCCGAAGATCGTGGCTGACGGCCGAGAGCAATGCTCGACGCAACGCGTCGGCCTCGGCCAGTGCGTTGGCGCGGCTGGCTTCCTCGGCCAAACGGGCTTGGCGCACCATGCCCGCGGCTTGGTTGGCGACGGCTGCGAGGACGCGGCGATCGTGGGCGCGGGTGCGTTCGCCGACGAGCAGCAGCGTGAAATCGCCCGCGTCGATCTCGGTGTCGGCCCCGTTGCGATCGGTCGGCGGGTGTTCGCCCGAGCTGCCCACGATGGATCGGGACTGGTTGTCCCACAATGCGACGCCGGACTGGCGGTACGTCTCCCGTGCGCGCTCGAGCAGCGCGCCCAGATCGGCACCGCGCAGGACGGACCCCGCGAACAGGGTCAACAGTTCGGCCTCCTGCGTCGCGCGCCGTGCCTGACGCGTCCGCCGAGCAGCCGCGTCCACCAGGGCCGCGACCGCGACAGCGACCAGCAGCAGTACGACTGTCACGACGAAGTTGTCCGGCTCGGCGATCGTCAGGCTGTATCTGGGTGTGGTGAAGAAATAGTTCAGCAGAAATCCTGCGATCAGCGCCGAGAGTGCCGCCGGTGCAACACCTCCCAACAGAGCCACACACAGCACCACCATGAAGAACAGGGCGCTCTCACCGCTGGAATCGAAGTCCGGACCGACCGTGCTCAGCACTGCAGCGGCCAAGCAAGGCACGAGAACCGCGGCCAGCCAGGCGATCACCCGTCGACGCCCCGAATCGACCTGCAGACTCCGCCGACGGGCCTGCTCGGCGTGAGTGACCATGTGCACGTCGATCTTTCCCGAGTTCTGCACCACGGCCGCACCGATACCCTCGTCGAGGATGCGGGCGGCCCGTGACCTTCTCGAGGTACCGATCACCAACTGCGTGGCGTTCACTCCGCGCGCGAAATCGAGCAGGGTGGTGGGCACGTCGTCCCCGACGACGCTGTGCACACTCGCACCGAGGCCGGCGGCGAGCTTGCGCACGGAACCCATCTGCGGTGCGGACACGCCCATGAGGCCGTCTCCGCGAACGATGTGCAGGACCATCAGTTCGGCACTGGACTTCGAGGCGATCCGGCTCGCCCGCCGCAGCAGGGTTTCCGACTCGGGGCCGCCCGTCACCGCGACCACCACCCGCTCGCGCGCCTCCCAGGTATCGGTGATGCGATTGTCCTTGCGGTACTTCACCAATGCGGCGTCGACCTGGTCGGCGATCCACAGCAGTGCGAGCTCACGCAGAGCCGTCAGGTTGCCGCCGCGGAAGTAGTTGCTCAGCGCGGCGTCCACCTTGTCGGCGGCGTAGACGTTGCCGTGCCGCAGCCTGCTCCGCAGCGCCTCGGGTGTGATGTCGACCAGCTCGACTTCGTCGGCGGCCCGAACCACGCTGTCGGGAACCGTCTCTCGCTGCGGAACACCGGTGATCTGCTGCACCACGTCGTTCAGAGATTCGAGGTGCTGCACGTTGAGGGTGGAGATGACATCGATGCCCGCGTCCAGCAGCACTTCGACGTCCTGCCACCGCTTGTCGTGGACGCTGCCCGGAGTGTTGGTGTGCGCCAGCTCGTCGACGAGCACCACCTCGGGGCGACGAGTCAGGACCGCGTCGAGATCGAGTTCCTGCGCAGAGGATCCGCGATAACGGACGGTGGCCATCGGCAGGACTTCGATGCCCTCGAGCGCCTCGATGGTTCGCGCCCGGCCGTGCGTTTCCACGACGGCCGCGACCACGTCACGTCCGCGATCCTGCAGCCGACGAGCTTCGCCGAGCATGGCGAAGGTCTTGCCGACGCCGGGCGCGGCACCGAGGTAGATCCGCAGCTCACCCCTGTCCGCCACAGCCTGTCTCCTCACCCGGCCGGTATGCGTCCCGCAGTGCCAGGTTCAACTCCGGGACATTCACCGCTTCGGCACCGAGTACACCGTACTGCGGGCCGCGGGTGTACTTGTCGACCAGAGCCTCGACATCGTCGACCGACGCTCCGTTGACCTGGGCCACCCGGGCGACCTGGAGGGCCGCGTAGGCGGGACTGATATCGGGATCGATACCGGATCCGGAGCCGGTGACGGCGTCGGCCGGAATCGTGGACGGGTCGACGTTCTCCCGGGCTGCGATGGCGGCTCGGCGCTGTTCGACGAACGACGCGAGTACCTCGCTCGACGGGCCCTGATTGGTCGGTAGCGCTGCGGCCGGATCTCCCGGCGCGAACGCGTCGTCGTCCGATACCGAGCCCGTGACGCGGGTGTGGAAGAACGGATCCGGCTCTCCCGGAGCCACCTGCGGATCGACGCCGATCAGCGAGCTGCCGACGACACAGCCCTGTGCGTCACGCAGCGGCGACCCCTCGGCGGAGTCGGTGCCGATGCGGCTGATGCCCCAGACCACAGCCGGATACGCGATGCCGAGGATCACGGTGAGCGCCAGCAGCACTGCGAAGCCTGCAACGACCTGACGGAGAAATCCCTGTACGAAACGCATGGTCAGCCAATCCCTGGAATGAGTCGAACGAGCAGGTCGATGAGCCAGATACCGACGAACGGACTGATGACGCCGCCGACGCCATAGACCAGTAGGTTCCGCCGCAGCAACGCAGCTGCGGACGCCGGGGTGTATCGAACACCTTTGAGTGCCAACGGAATCAGCGCGACGATGACCAGCGCGTTGAAGATGACCGCAGACAGGATGGCCGATTCCGGCGTCGCCAGGTGCATGATGTTGAGCCCGCCCAGCTGGGGATAGACGGTGGAGAACATCGCCGGCAGAATCGCGAAGTACTTCGCCAAATCGTTGGCCAACGAGAACGTCGTCAGTGCTCCTCGAGTGATGAGCAACTGCTTACCGATCTCGACGATTTCGATCAGTTTGGTCGGATCGGAATCGAGATCCACCATGTTGCCGGCTTCCTTGGCCGCCGAGGTGCCGGTGTTCATCGCCACGCCGACGTCGGCCTGCGCGAGAGCCGGGGCGTCGTTGGTGCCGTCGCCGGTCATCGCAACGAGCCTGCCGCCTTCCTGCTCCTGCCGGATGAGCGTGAGCTTGTCCTCGGGAGTGGCCTCGGCCAGGTAGTCGTCGACACCTGCCTCGGCAGCAATGGCTTTGGCGGTCAGCGGATTGTCACCGGTGACCATCACGGTTCGGATGCCCATGGCCCGCAGCTGAGCGAACCGTTCGGCAATGCCGGGTTTGACGACGTCCGAGAGTTCGACGACACCGAGAGCGCGAGCAGCAAAACCGGTTTCGCGTACCGCGACCACCAGCGGAGTGCCGCCGTTCTGCGCGATGTCGTGCACGGTGCCGTCCAGATCGGCCGTCCCGCCGCCGTCGCGAATCCAACTGTAGACCGAATCCGCTGCACCCTTGCGGATCTCCATGCCCGGTAGATCCAACCCGCTCATCCGAGTTTGCGCCGTGAACGCCACGAACTCCCCGCGCTCGGATTCGCCTTCTGCCGTGACGGAGTCGAAGTCGCGCTCGACCAGTTCGACGATGCTGCGTCCCTCGGGGGTGCCGTCGGCCAGCGACGACAGCCGAGCTGCGCGAGCCAATTCGGCGGCGTCGATGCCCGTCGCCGGATGCAGGCCGGTGGCGCGGCGGTTACCGAAAGTGATGGTCCCGGTCTTGTCCATCAGCAGGGTGTCGATGTCGCCTGCCGCCTCCACTGCCCGGCCGGACATTGCCAGTACGTTGCGCTGCACCAACCGGTCCATGCCCGCGATACCGATGGCCGAGAGCAGTGCCCCGATGGTCGTGGGGATCAGGCAGACGAGCAGGGCAATCAGCTGGATTGGATCCTGTTGCTGTCCAGCGTAATTCGACATCGGACCGATGGCGACGACAGCGAAGAGAAACACGATGGTCAGCGACGCGAGCAGGATGTTCAGGGCGATCTCGTTCGGCGTCTTCTGCCGCGCCGCGCCCTCGACGAGTGCGATCATCCGATCCACGAACGTCTCGCCCTGTGCTGCAGTGATCTTCACGACGATCTCGTCGGACAGCACGATTGTGCCGCCGGTGACGGCCGACCGGTCGCCTCCGGATTCACGGACCACAGGAGCCGATTCACCGGTGATCGCCGATTCGTCGACGGTCGCAATGCCCTCGATGACATCGCCGTCGCCGGGAATGACCTCACCGGCCGAGACGACGACCTCGTCGCCGACCTTCAATTCGGCACCGGCCACCTCGGTGATCACGAACTCGGCACCCGACGCCGTGCGTCGTCGAGCAGTAGTGTCCTGCTTCACCTTTCGCAGGCTGGCCGCCTGCGCCTTGCCGCGGCCTTCGGCTACGGATTCGGCGAGGTTCGCGAACAGCACCGTGAACCACAGCCAGCCGGTGACGAACCAGGCGAACACCGACGGCTGAGCGATCGACAGGATCGTCGTGACGATCGAGCCGAGAAAGACGACGAACATGACCGGGTTGCGGGCCAGGTGACGCGGATCGAGTTTGCGAAACGCGCCGGGTAGAGCGGTGTTCAGTGACAGGTTCATTGCATGGCCTCTGCTATGGGTCCGAGAGCAAGTGCGGGGAAGAAGGTGAGGGCCGCGACCAGGATGGAGGTACCGATCAGCAGCGTGCCGAACAACGGTCCATCGGTGGGCAGCGTGCCCGCGTTGGGCGCGCTGCGTTTGGTCGTCGCAAGCGAACCGGCCAGGGCCAACACGAAGACGATCGGCAGAAAGCGGCCGAGCAGCATCGCGATACCGAGGGAGATCTGGAACCAGTCGCTCGTCACGGTCAGGCCGCCGAACGCGCTGCCGTTGTTGTTCGATGCCGATGCGTAGGCGTAGAGCACCTCGGTGAAGCCGTGGATGCCCGGGTTGCCTTGATAGCTCGTCGTCGATTCGAGTATCACCGTGATCGACGTGCCGACGAGCACGAGGATCGGCATCACGAGAACCGAGAGCGCGGCCATCGTGATGGCCCGTCGACCCAGCTTCTTGCCGAGGAATTCCGGAGTTCGGCCGACGAGCAGACCACCGACGAAGACGGCGATGACCGCGAGCACCAGCAATCCGTACAGACCGGTGCCGACGCCACCCGGCGCGATCTCGCCGAACAGCATGTTCAGCAACACCGCTCCGCCGCCCAGCGCAGACATACTGTCGTGGGCCGAATTGACTGCGCCGGTGGATGTTCCGGTCGTCGACACCGCGAACAGCGCAGACGCCGGGATGCCGAAGCGAACTTCCTTGCCTTCCATCATCGCGCCCGCAGCCGTTGCTGCCACTCCACGGGTACCGGATTCGGCGAACAACGTCACCGCCAACAGCGTCGCCCACAGCGTCGCCATCACCGCCAACAGAGTCAGGCCCTGCTTGCGGTTGCCGATCATCGTGCCGAACGTACGAGTGAGGGCCACCGGAATCAGCAGCAACGAGATGATCTGCACGATGTTGGTCAGTGGTGTCGGGTTCTCGAACGGGTGCGCCGAGTTGGCCGCCAGAATGCCACCACCGTTGGTGCCGATCTCCTTGATAGCCTCCTGCGAGGCAACGGGCGCAAGCGCATTGGTGACCGTCTGCCCATCGAGACCGGTGGAGGTGAAGCCGGACGAGAACGACATCACCGTGCCCTGAGTCAGCATGATCACCGCGACGAGCACAGAGAGCGGCAGCAGAATACGGAGCGTCCCGCGCGTGAGGTCGACCCAGAAATTGCCGAGCTCACCGCCCGTCGACACCCGAACGAAGCCGCGCACGACGGCGATCGCCACCGCGAGACCGACTGCAGCAGAGACGAAGTTCTGCACCGCCAGCCCCAGCGGCTGCGTCAGATTCGACAGCGTGGTCTCGGGAACGTACGACTGCCAGTTGGTGTTGGTGACGAACGACGCCGCAGTGTTGAACGCCATCGCCGGACTCACCCCCGACAGGCCACCGTTCAGCGGGAGCACACCCTGAATTCGCTGCAGTACGAACAGGAATACGACCCCGGCGAACGAGAACCCCAGCAGGCTGGTGGAATAACCGACCCAGGTCTGTTCCGACGACGAGTTCACCCGGGCCACCCGATAGAGCAGACTCTCGACGCGAGTGTCGTGGGTAGAACCGAACACTCGGGCCATGTAGTCACCGAGCGGCACGTACGCCGCCGCCAACACGACTATCACGATGCCGATCTGAAGACCGGCAAGCAGAGCAGGATTCATGGCGCCGTCAGAACCTCTCCGGATCGAGGAGAGCGACGAACAGGTAGACCGCGACGAACGCGGCCACCGTGAGACAGAGCAATTCGGTCATTGCTCGATCTTGGATCCCACCAGCGAACGAAAACGCGTTCCTTACGCTTTCCTACGCTCACGACCTGCGGTCATGACGGAGTTTTTACGCTGGCCACGCTAGCGCTCCTCGGGCAATCGCGATCCGCTAGCGCTCCTCGATGTCGTCGACGCGGATTTCGACCGCATCCCTGCCGAGGGTGACGCCGAGCAGGTCCGCAACCACGTCGATGGCGATCGATGCCAGTTCTTCGCCTGCCGCCTGCAGATCGTCGCCGTACACGCCGATCACCGCGACGAACAGACCTGTGCAGGCGTGATCCTCGAGATCGAGGTCGATCTCGGTGGGCTGTGCACCGTGTACGCCCGCGAGAGCACGGCGCAACGTCGTCTTGACGATGTGATCGCTGATCCGCAGTGAGTCCCGTGGATCGGCCGCTGAACCCGCCGGGAAGACGCTGTCGATCGGCCAGGTGCGGCGCGTCGTATTGCGCACTTTCGCAAGGATGGACGAGCTGATGTCCACCCAGTTCGGTTCCTGCGGTGCCTCCCGAAGCTCGGTGGCAGCACGCGCGAGAACCGCATTCGGTTCTACCGGGTTCGCCATGACGCCAACCTTTCGCTCAATGTTGCTCGTGCTCTGGTCAATTGACCTCGTACTGCTCCTGCGGACAACGTCATGATCGCGCCGATCTCCGGATGGGTCAGGCCCTCGACCTCCCGAAGCAACCAGCAGGCCCGTTGCCGATAGGGCAACTCCGCCAGTGCCAAACCCAATTCGGCCATGAAGCTGTCTGCTTCGACGTCCGCCTCTGGATCACTTCCCGCGCCCGTGCTCTTGCGCTCGAATACCCAGTCTTCCGCAGGAGGAACGCTGCGACGCCGGCGATGATCTATCACTTTGTGCGAGACCAACGAGAACAGCCAGGTGCGCAGAGCCGAATCGCCACGGAAGTTGTCGAGCCCCTTCCACGCTGCGACGAACGCGTCCTGCACCACCTCCTCTGCTGCACCCTGATCGGACAGCATGTTTCGGGCGTACCGAAACATCTCCGGTCCGTATCGGCCCACGATCTCCTCGAACGCATCCGTCTCGCCGAGCGCGGCTGCGCCGACGAGTACGCGGTCCGACGCATCTCTCCACTCCATCGGGCCCCCAGACGTAATCTATGACGTAGGTCACTTTATTTGTACGTGCGTTTCGGTGATCGAGCTACGACCAACTCCTGACACACACTGTGCACCACTACTCAGCGAAGAGAGGCAGTCATGAGCTCCACGACGGACACCAAGGCAACCGTATCCGCAGCAGGCGAAGGCAAGACCGACATCACCACGAAGTCGGATTCCGTGCTCGTCAGCTCGCAGGGCCGCACCACCATTGCCGATACCGTCGTCTCGAAGATCGCCGGCATCGCCACCCGTGAGGTCCAGGGCGTACATGCCGTCGGCGGCGGAGCGAGCCGCGCGATCGGTGCCCTGCGCGAGCGTATCCCGGGCGCCCGCGTCAACCAGTCGCAGGGCGTCTCGGTCGAGGTCGGCGAGCGTCAGGCAGCGGTCGACATCGACATCGTCGCCGATTACGGCGTCTCGATCGCAGACCTCGCAGCAGGCATTCGTCGCAACGTCATCAACGCCGTCGAGCGCATGACGGGCCTCGAGGTCACCGAGGTCAACATCGTCGTTCACGACATCTACCTGGACGACGGCTCGGACGAAGAGGAGACCACCGAGACCGCCTCCACCCGAGTGCAGTGACCGACCCGAACCCGACGGACCGTGACAAGTCCGAGGACATCGCCGACGCCGTACAGGCGATCGACGGTGTCGTCGGGCTGCACGGCGGCATGTTCGGCGAGGCTGCGACCTACCTACCCGGACGCCGCGTCGCCGGCATCCGGATCGCAGACGACGGCACCGAGGTACACGTCACTCTCCAGTTCGGCTACGCCGTACGGGAGACCGCCGAGGCAGTGCGTAGCACCGTCGCGGCAATGGTAGACGGGCCCGTGCACGTCACAGTCGAGGATGTCGTGCGGGTCTGAATTGTGCGAGTCTGACCAGGTGAACGAGCATTCAGCGCACGACCGGGCCGCCGAGTACAAGGCGGCCCGGCGCGCTGTGGCCCGAGAACACCACCCCGACATCGGTGGTGATCCCGCCCGGTACATGGCAGAGCTCGCGGAAGTCGACCGCCGGTTCGCCGTACTTCCGTCGACTCCGATCAACACTGCCAGCGCACCGACAGCGTTCCGTTCGTCCTCGGTACCGACGCCACTGCGCACACTGCCGAAACGCATCGCCCGGCTCCGCAAACGCGTCACTCGACGCAACTACTTCGACATCTGAACCCTCGACATCCGAACACTCTGACTGGAGATCAAGACCATGACCACTGCAACCATCGGTTTGTTCGTGGGACTTCTGCTGGCCATCGCCGCAGCAGCCGGCGGCTTCACCGGCTTCCTCATCGCCATCGTCCTCGGCGGACTCGGTTTCTTCGTCGGCCGCTACATCGACGGTGAACTGGATCTGAACTCGATCATGCGTGGTCGCGGTCGTGACTGACACAGCAGCAGCCCCCACGACCCCCGGGACACCGGCAGCAACCCCGGGGTCACTCGCGGACCCCGGCGATCGCGGTTCCCTGGAGATCAAGCACAAGGCAGTCGAACGCCTGGCCGTTCTGGCGGCCCGCGGCACCGACTCCGTCACCGACCGCCAGCCCGGACTGCACCTCCTCGGTGGGCGTGATCTGCCGAAGGCCGATGTGACGATCACCGGCGAGCGCGTGCGAGCGAAGGTCTCCGTCGGAGTCACCTGGCCCTCGCCGTTGGCGAAAGTGGCTGCGAACGTTCGCGCCGCCGTGGCCAGAGACCTGTCCGAACTCGGTATCTACACCGTCGACCGAGTCGACGTGACGGTCGAATGCATACCGGCCGAGCCCACCAGCGAAGAAGGGAGAGTGCAGTGACAGAGCAAGCAAGCAAGAAGCCGGTGGCCAACCCCACCGCAGCTGTTCCGGCCGTCCTGTTCGCTCTCGTTCTCATCGCCGCAGGAGTCGTACTCGGCCGCGAGGCGCTGCTGAAGCTGGGCGCTCTCGACGGCTCCGAGTGGGTCGGCCCGGCCGCGTCGAACCTCGACGGGCTCACCGCTCAGCAGTGGATGCTGCCCGCAGGTATCGCCGCCGTCGTCATCGGATTCGTTCTCGTGTTCGTGGCAATTCGCCCACGTCGTCGCACCCACCGTGCTCTCACCGAGCAGGGCGTCTGGCTTCGTAAGGGCGACGTCGCTGCCGTCGCGCGATCTGCCGCCCTGGACAGTGTCGGCGTCGACACCGCGTCCGCCAAGGCGGGCAACAAGAAGGTCACCGTCGCCGTATCCACCGTGGCCGGTACCGACACCTCGGCTCTCAAATCCGCGGTCGTGACGTCCGTGGACGACGCCCTCCGCCCACTCGCGTCGGCACCCAAGGTGCGCACCCGAGTGCGAACGACAGGACAGGCCTCATGAAAGGACAGCAGCTGTGAAACGTGCAACCGCATCGCTCGACCGCACCGGCACAGCCGTCGTCGGGCTGGCTCTGATCGCTCTCGGCGGCGGAGCCATCGCGTGGGAACGCGGCGAGCTTCCCGGCCGCGAGCGGCTGGACGCCGCGTTCGTCGACACCGCCGTCGACGCCGGTTGGTGGCCCTGGGCTCTCGGCGTAGCCGCTGTCGTGCTGATCCTGCTGGGTCTGTGGTGGTTGCTCGCGCACCTGCCGCGCCGATCGGTCGGGACCGTGGCCTTCGGATCCACGTCGGCCGAGGTCACGAACGTGGACGGAGAGCAGGTCGACGGCAGGCTCAGCGTCGACCTCGGCACCGCCGCCCGTAGTGCAGCCAAGTCGCTGGCAGGTCACGATGGAATCGTCTCGGCCTCCGGTCGCTCTGTCTCGGACAGGGGACAGCGCGTGGTCGAGATCGTCGCGACGCTCGACCCAGCCGTAACGACCCTCGAGCAGGTCTCCGACGCCGCAGCACGGACCCGTGACGACATCGTGACCTCACTCGACGGAACTCCAGCCAAGGTGCGAATTCTGTTGCAGTGCGGCAAGTCTCGCAAGCAGTCGGCGCGCGTCAGCTGACTCCGGCGAACTCGATCTCCCCGATCAGACCGTGGTGGTCCGATCCCGGGAGGTCGATTCTTTCCAGTGATCGGGCGTGCCCGGAATTGGTGAGAATGTGGTCGATGCCGACGACGGCCGGAGTGCCTTTGTCCGTGGGATAGGTCGGTATCAGCCCCATCCCCAATTGTGCTGCAGCGTCGGAATATCCGGCATCGAGTAGATTCCTGAACTTCTTGTGCGAATACGTGGTGTTGAAATCACCGCTGACGATGACGGGACCGCTCGCAGACACCGCCTCGAGATCGCTACGGAGCGTGTCCAACTCGGCGGTCCAGATATCGGCCGGGGTGACGTATGCGGGGCCGGGATGGACGGCCAGCAGCGTCACTGGCTCCGATCCGGGAACGTCGACGGAGGTGGCCAGGTTCACCGGCCCGTAGCCGGCGAGTTCGCGGTTGTCGGACAGCGGTGTGCGACTGTAGATTCCGGCACCTCCGCCACCCGTCGGCAACGCTCGCAGGTAGCTGTACGGAAAGAGTTGCTCCATGCCGGCATCCCGTAGCCCGAGCACCGACGCATCGGTCAGCTCTTGGATCGTCACGACGTCGACGGCGTTGTCGCGTGCCGATCCGACGACCACCGACGGATCGGCGCTGCCCACCATCAGGTTGGCCTGCATCACCCGCAGCCGGACGGCATCGCCGCTCGCCTCGTCCTGGGATGCCGCGTCGGCCACGTACAGAGGTGCGTACGCCACTGCGGCTGCTGCCAACACGACCGCGGACACCGCCGCCAGAATCCATTGCCTACCGATCAGCGCGACGACGGCACCGACCACGACGGCGACGAGCATCAGGGGAACGAACGATGCCAGCGCGATCAGAACGTTGATGCGGGTGTCGGTGTAGTACGCCCCCATCGCGACGAGTCCGGTGACGATGCCCAGCGTCGCGATCGTTCCGGTGAGAATCCGTACCCAGGTTCGCTGCATCGCACCGAGAGTAGCTACGCCCTGACGCCGACGGTCAATGCTCGGACGGTTGTCCAGGTCAGAGACATCAAGCCCCGTACAGCCGCGAACGAGAACGCCGTCGACCACACCGTTCTGGTCGCCGGTTCGGCAACAGGAAGGCCGGCAAAGCGATCGGCCAGCCAGTCGAGGGTCAGGGGCGCACTGAGCGGATGCAGCGACAGGTGCTCGCTCAGCCGATCTCGCAGGTAGGTCACGTGTGCGCCGGCTTCGAGATACCGATCGACCTGGCCGTCGACGTCGTCGACGGCAATGATCTGGTCGTGCACGGCCTGCACGACCAGCAGCGGCACCGACGGCGCAGTGCGACCGGGCTGGATGTCCTGGAACACCTGCACGATCTCGGGTAGGGCGAGCAGGTCGGCAAGCGGAATGTCGATGTAGTTGTCGAGATCGTGCCGAGCCAGCCGCCTGACGGCGCGAACCGTCGTCATCGATTCGACGGAATCGAGAATGCGCATTCCGTCCTCGCTGACGTACTGACGCACCACGCGATCGAGATCGGGGTAGGTGCGTCGCAGTCCCGCGACAACAAGCGTCGGCAGAGCCGCGTGCAGCGTCGCGTTGAGCCTGGTGAACGCAGAACCCGGATCGCCGACGGGGGAGCCGAGGGCGGCACCGACGAGCTCGAGCTCCGGTGCGTATTCGGGGGCCATCTCCGCGGCCCACGACGTCGCGAGCCCGCCGCCCGAATATCCCCACAATGCGACGGGTGTGCTCTCGTGCAGTTCCAACGACTCGAACGACAGCGCCGCGCGGATCGCGTCGAGTGTGCAGAATCCTGGTTCCTGCGGCGACCCCCAATGTCCGTCCGGTCCCTCGTGGTCGGGGATCGAGATGGTCCATCCGCGGCGCAGGGCATGCAGAACCAGCAGAAACTCGAACTGGGGAACTGCGCCGAGGGCCTTCGAGCCGCGTCGAAGCGCGTAGGACGGAAAACACGAGGACGCGACGCCGTCGATGGCGCACTGGTACGAGAGCAACACCGGTTCGCCATTCTGCGGTCGCAGCACCGTCGTCACACTGGCCTGCGGTATACCGCCCAGATCGGCGGTTCGGTAGAGCAGCTGCCATGCGTCGACTCGCTGTCGCACGTGGCCGAACATCGCGACCTCGACCGGCCTCACCTTGAGAATCGTCCCCGGTAGAGCCGTTTCGTAGCCCTCGGGCGCGGCGTAGAACGGGTCGTTCTCCGGCCTGGTCGCATCCTCACAGCTCGGCCATTGTTCCACCGGCCAGGACTGTTCGTCCGCCATCGATCTGTCGACGCTCATATCCCACCGCTTCTTGTCCGAGTCTCTTCGTCACACTAACTTGCCCTGAACGGCCCCTTTTCATGCAGCCTGCTGCCAGTTGGTGATCAGAACGTCGGTCGCGTAGCTCAGGTCGAGGCCTTCCCCGCCCCAGTTCGGGACAATGGCGTCGGGTTCGATGTGCTGATATTGCCGCCGGAGGACCTCCGCGTCTCCGGACAGCGCCGGCGCATGAACCATCTTTGCTCCCGATGGGTGCCGGAACGTGAATCGTTGGTTGCCGAGGGATTCGATGAGGAAGTAGCCGTCGTGCAGTGCTCGATGGTGTTCGCCGCACAGGAGAACCAGGTTGTCGAGCGACGTCGCACCTCCCCGCGAGCGGTAGGTGACGTGGTGAGCATGCAGAAACCGGGTGCGCCCGCACCCGGGCACCGAGCAGCATCGATCGCGAATGATCAACTGACGCAACTGGGTTCGACTCGGAGCTTTGGCCGTGGTACTCCACCGCACAGTTTTTCCCAGCCGGCCGTGACCGACGACTCGCATGACCGACGAACACAACACCTGGGCGAGAGTTTCGTCGTCCAGACCAGGTCCGTCGTCGAAATGAGCATGATCGCACCCTGCTTCGCTGCTGTCTCCGAGGTGTACCAACACTTCCGCGGCAGGTGAGACGACCGGCGAATCGATGGCGTCACACACCATCTCCGCCATTGCGACGAGCGCAGGGGCGGGGTTCGGCGGTGCCGGGGCCGACCGGTCACCCTCGGATTCCACCTCCGTGCGAGTGCGCTCGTACTCGGCCCTGGTCACGGCGGCCAGAAATCGCTTGCCGTCCTCGGGCCGAAAGCGCGCCGTCACCACGAGCGAGCCGTCCTCGTCGTCCCAGCGCCACCGTCCCACACACGGATCGAGGTCGACACCGTTGCCCCTGGTCGGCCTCATCGCCTTCTTCAGACCACGGCAGAGACGTTCGATGTGCGCGGCGGGTGCATCGAGCGCCTTCTGCAACAGTGACGCTTCGTTGTCGGCAGTAGCGACACGGGTCATCGCGCGCACCTTCGAGTACGACACCGTGCCGCTCAGGTACGCAGAGGTGATCAGGGGCAGCTCTCGCATCGCCTTGGCCACCCGTACCTGCTCACGGGCAGTGTGCAGATCGACTCCCGCGCGCCAGGACAACCAGTGCGCACAGGACCTCGTCTCCCACGCGGCCCACCCACGTCGAGCATCGAACTCACCGACCAGGATCAGATACTGCGCAGATGCAGCCGCGATCTGGCCCGCCAGCGCGCATATCTCCGTCTCGATGTCTGCAATCTCGACCATGAATGCCCCCACTCGTCGAATGTATGTTCGACGAACAGTACGACGAGGCACCGACAAGAACGGCGAGAAACCGACGCACCCGTCCCCGCGGGGACGTCGTCGGGGTTGCTTTCTCGCCCACGGGCCCGATACTGAGCAGCAGATGCTGGATCCGACGGAAAGTGGGTGTGGCCATGAGCGGTTCGGAACAGGAAGGGGAACTCGCCTCCACACATCCGGGACGGGTCGGGCAGCGAATGCCATACATGGCCGACGCACCCAACCCGCTCGCGCGCTTTCGCAGTCCGCTGCGCAGCACGTGGTTGACGTCGGTGTTCGGCGCGGTGCTGCTCGTTGCGCTGCCGATCGTGATTCTGACGGGCCTACTGTCCTACAGCGCGTACGGGCCGCAGTTCGGCCAGGCCAAACCAGGTGCCGTCGGGTGGTTGCGCTTACCGTTCTTCGACTGGCCGACGAACCCAGCCTGGCTGTACCAGCTGACGCAGGGCGTGCACGTCGGGCTGGGCCTGATCATCGTCCCGCTCGTCATCGCCAAGCTCTGGTCGGTGATGCCCAAGCTCGTCGAACTGCCGCCGGTGCGGTCGCCGGCACATGCACTCGAACGACTGTCGCTGCTGGCACTCGTCGGAGGCCTGCTGTTCGAGATCGTGACCGGCGTGCTGAACATCCAATACGACTACGTGTTCGGCTTCGACTTCTACGCCGCTCACTACTTCGGTGCCTGGGTGTTCATCGCCGGATTCCTGGTGCACCTCGGCCTCAAGGTGCCGCTGATGTGGCGGACCCTTCGATCGGAATCGTTGATGGACGTCTTGCGCGCCCGCAACGAAGCGCCGAGCCGGCCACACCAGACCATGAGCCGACGCGGTGCGATCGGATTGGTCGCCGCCGGAATGGGTTTCGTGGCCGTGTTGACGGTGGGGCAGACCGTCGGCGGCGTCCTACGCAAGGCAGCAATTCTCCTTCCGCGGGGACGGTCGTACGGCGACGGGCCCAACGACTTTCAGATCAATCGCACTGCCGAGGCGGCCGGGGTCACCGAAGAACAGACGGGCGCAGACTGGACACTGTCCGTCGAAAGTACTTCGGAGAACATGGAACCGGTGGTTCTCTCCCGCGGCAGGCTGCTGTCGATGACTCAGCACACCGCCGAACTTCCCATCGCCTGTGTCGAAGGATGGTCGACCACGCAGAGTTGGACGGGCGTTCCGTTGGCCGAACTCGCAGCATTGGCAGGTGTACCCGCACCCAGGTCCGCGGAAGTCATCTCGATAGAACAGGGTGGCCCATTCGGTCGTGCTGTGCTGCAGGGTATTCAAGCGCTCCATCCCGATTCACTGTTGGCATTGAAAGTCAACGGCGTCGATATCTCGCTCGATCACGGCTACCCGGCACGTGTCATCGTTCCCGCGCTTCCCGGTGTGCACAACACCAAGTGGGTGGCGCGCATCGTGTTCCGTTCGTGACTTTGCAAAACCGCCCGGATGGTCGAGAATCTTTCATCGGTGGCCCGCGGGGCTGCCGACGAAGGAATGCTCCTTCGCCTGGACGAGTCCAAAAGGTCATGCCACGATGCACGCACTATCTCGAGGCCTTCTCGCCGCGGGTGCAGCCCTCACGCTGATGCTCGCCGCGGGCTGTTCGTCGTCCGACGCCGGCACCGCCGTTGCCGCAGACACCACCGCCTCCAGCAGCTCCGCAGCCCCCACTACCACCGACAACGTGTCCGGCCAGGAAGGCATCGACGCCGGTGGCTCCACCGACATCGACGTCGAGATCGGCCAGTGCGTCAAGCTCGGTGGCACGATGACGGCCGCCGAAATCGACAACGCCGAATGCGGCAGCATGGAGTCCAACTACAAGGTCATCGCCAAAGCCGCAGAGAACGAGCAGTGCCCCACCGACGTCAATCAGACGTACTACGAGACTCTGAACGGTGTCGAGCAGGGCGCACTGTGCCTCGACGTCGACTGGGTGATCGACGGCTGCATGAGCGTGCCGAGTACCGGAATGGACGAGCCCGCCCGCGTCGATTGCGCAGACCCCAGCGCGACGAGCGTCGAGAAGGTCACCGAGATCAAGACCGGTACCGCGGACCCCAACGACTGCCCCGAAGGCGGATTCGCCTACGAAGCACGGCAATTCGTCGTCTGCACCACGACGGTGGCCTAGCCTCGAGTCGCCGTCATCATCTGCGTGACGTACTGATAATCCAGGTGGCCGTGGCTGTCGATAGCCCCATGAACCGCTCGGAGCACTTCCTGCCGACGTGTGTCGGTGAGAATCAGGTGACTCGAATATGTCGCGGCCATCGCGCAGAATTCGTCCGCGGAGTAACGCTGAACCCACTCGTACGTCGACGTGGACCAGGGGCCGAAGCCGGCCGCGCGGGGTACCGCGGTCTCGGATTGCACGCCGAGGGAGTGCGCCAACAGCGGTGCGGCGTCCGGCTCGGTGGCGATGTACGCAGCGCGTACCGACTCCCACACCGGGCCGTCGAGCTGACCGGGCATGTTCCACCACAACCGAAGTGATCCCCCGGGGACCAACGCACGAGCCGCCACCGCGGCTCCTCGATCGGGGTCGACCCAGTGCCACGCTTGAGCAGCCACGACGACATCGAACGATGACGGCGCGCAGACGAAGTCCTCGAACCGGGAGACCCGAACATCGACGTCCATGTTCTCGGTGCGGCGTCGGATCACCTCGGCCATACCCGAATCCGGCTCGACCGCAACCACCGAAGCGCCACGTTCGGCCAACGCGACGGTGGCTTTTCCGGTGCCGGCTCCCGCTTCCAACACGCGGGTCGCACCGCCGGCAAGAACATCCGTGTACAGCGCCGCCGGGTATCCAGGGCGAGCCCGGTCGTACTCCTCGGCGACTCTGCCGAAGCTCAATCCGCGGGGTCGTTCCGGCTCGTCCGTCACGTTAGCCAGAGTACCGATTATTCGGGACTACCGATGTTCGGCCGATTCCAGTTGCGACCGCAATGTGGACTCGGTGTGCCGAATCGCCTGCCCGACGACGGGCTCCACGACGGCCCCGAGGACTTTACCGGCGATGCCCCCGGGCAAGCTGTAGCGGAAGATGACGTCGAGACGGGTCCGGCCCTCATCCAGGTCCGTGAAAGACCAGGTCGAGGAGTTGGACAGGCCTTCGACCGATTCGAGCGTGAGTCGCTCGTTCTCGACCCATTCGGTGACGCGAACGATCGAATTCAACGACTTGGGGCCGATCTGCATGGTTGCGTCGTACGTCGCCCCGAGACCGGAGGTGGTCTCACTCCTCGGCTCGAACCGCGTGATCCCGAACATCCACCGCGGGACGTTTCGATAGTCGTCGAGGTAGGCGAAAGCCGCATCGCGGGGTGTCGACGCGACCGCCGAATGGTTTATCTCACTCATTCCACCGACACTAATACACGCGACGGCGTGTTACACATAGATTGACGTCGGCTTCTACCGGCGGACGTAGCCCGCCTGCTTGTCCACCACATTGACCAGGGACTCGTTCCGCCGGTACCTATCGAGATTGTCCTCGAACAGCGTCCACAGCCGATCGGCGAAGTCGTCGGCGTCACCGGCCAGATGCGCCGTCAGAATCACGTTGTCGAGCTCCCACAGCGGACTCGACGCCGGGAGTGGCTCGACCTCGAAGACATCCAACACAGCCCATCCGATCGCCCCGGAATCCAACGCCTCACACAAGGCCTGTTCGTCGACAACGGGACCACGGGCGATGTTGACCAGACCCGCGTCGTGACGCATCGCCCCGAGCACCTCTGCATTCACGAGCCCGCGAGTCTTCTCGGTCAGCGGCGCGGACAGCACCACCACGTCGTATTCACCTGCGTAGGAGGGTAACTCGTCCACCGAACGAATTCTCTCGAACTCCGCATCTCCCGGCCGCTCGGATGTGCCGGCCGCGTCGACACGCATGCCGAGTGCCCCGAGAACGCGACCGATGGCGCGGCCGATCGAACCCGGACCGACGACCAGCACCCTTCTATCGTGGATTCCACTGGTGAGGCGATGCTCCCAGACCCGTTCGCGTTGCCGCCGAAGCGCTTCGGGCAGCTTCTTCATCGACGCCAGAACGCCCGCAGCGACGTATTCGGCGATCGCACGGTCGAGAATGCCGCCGGAGTTGGTCAGCACCCACGGACTGTCCCGCAGCACCGGATCCAGCACCCGATCGACCCCGGCGCTCGACACGTGAATCCAGCGAAGCTTGTCGGCGTGCGGCCACACATCCTGCAGGTCGACTGCCTCGAACGTGCGAAACAGTAGAACCTCCGCCCACGACACCGCATCGACGAGTTCGGGGATCGTGCAACTGCGGAAGTGGACTCCGCCGATCGACGGGAAGGCCTTTCGGTCCGAATCACTCTCGACCACAAGCACGTTCACCAAAGGACTCGTCACCTCCGTACGATGGCAGGGTGCTCACCGTAGAACTCGCGTCTGCCGCCGACGCAGCAACGATACTCGACCTCCGGCACGCCGCCGAGGACTGGTTGGCCGCCCGGCGAATCGCTCAGTGGGCACCGCGCGAGGTACCGCTGTCGACTGTCGCGGCCCAGATAGAGGCAGGGGAGTTCCACGTTGCCCGACGACACCCCGGTGGCCCGATTGTCGGAGCCCTACGACTGATCTGGGCCGATCCGAGCATCTGGCCCGAGCCCGATGTGCTCGCCGGCTACGTCCACGGACTCGTGATCGACAGAAGCGAAGCCGGTACGGGGCTGGGGACGTCGTTGCTCCGGTGGGCGTCGCAGCGGACCCGACAGGAAGGGCGAGGGCTGCTACGGCTTGACTGCGCCGAGACCAACACTGATCTACGCAACTACTACGTCCGGCAGGGTTTCCAGTACGTCGGCCGTCGCGACTTCGACGGTGGCAGTTCGTGGTTCAGTGTGGCGCTGTTCGAGAAGACGACCTGCTTGTAGCGTGTCCCCCATGAGCGAGAACCGAGATCGGATGTTGCGCGGCGAACTCTACCGAGACAGTGATCCCGACCTGGTGGCGTCTCGGGTGTCGTGTGGAAAGCTGCTCGACAGATTCAACGCAACCGAGGCAGACCAGGACGCAGAAAGACGTGAACTGCTCGGCGAACTACTCGGTTCCATCGGAGCGGACTCGTGGATCATGCCGCGCTTCCAATGCGACTACGGCACATACATTTCCATCGGGTCCAACAGCTTTCTGAACTACGACGCAATCCTGTTGGACTGTGCTCCGATCACGATCGGGAACGATGTCTCGATCGGTCCACGTGCGCAACTACTGACTGCGCTGCATCCCATGGAAGACCATGACGCTCGTCGATCTCGTTGGGAGAGCGCCCTTCCCATCACTATCGGAGACAATGTCTGGCTCGGCGGAGGCGTCATCGTCTGTCCCGGAGTCACGATCGGAGAGAACTCGGTGATCGGAGCCGGAAGTGTCGTCACTCGCGATGTACCGCCGCATACGTTCGCTGCAGGCAACCCGTGTCGGGCGATCCGCGCATTACCGTGAGATCACCGAGTTCAGGATTCTGTCGGAGTCACGAACCAGCGTGCCGACTGCCATTCGCGCGCCCCACCACATCCCCAGCCAGCCGATCGCTACGGCCACCGGGATCGACAGATACGCCCACGCTCCCGGAAGGAGCACTGCGAGAAGCAGTGCGGGCACGACCGACACGGCCAGGACCACTATCCCGAGGATGAGGAAGACGAATGCATTTCCGGTGAACGACCCCCGTGTGTTCATCGAGAACGACTTCGTAGCTTCGGGCACCGGGTAGGCACCGCGTACGGAGTTCACGGCGGTCAGACCGGCGCCGACTCCGAGCATCGAGATCGTCACGGCGACAGGGATCTCCCATCGGTCGAGCCCGAGATCGCCGAACACTCGAACCACCACGACCGGCACGATCGCGAAGGGGGTCGCGACCAGCAACCAGGCGATCTGCCGACCACGGATGTCGTCGGGGAGAGCCTGCGGAATCATCACCAGGTGCCACATCGAACCACCGTCGAGACCGTACGAATTCGATCCCGCACCCATCGCCATGAAGATCGCGATCCACGCACCCCAGGCTGCGCTGAACGGAATCGAGTCGGTCACCAGCGGGCCGATGCCGGCCAGCACTGCGAAAATCAGCACCGACAGCAGCTGACTCCGACGACGCATGTCACCGCGCCACAGAGACAGCTCTCGCGTCACTACCGCGCCGACGCGCGTTGCCCGCCACCCTGTTGCACCGTCGCGGCCCTTCTCTGCCGTCTGCTTACGGGTCGATCCCGACGACGTCGAGACCCGCCCCTCGAAGTGGCGTAGAACCAGTCGCTGCCAGGCCCACACCAGTGCGACGTCCAGCAGCAGCAATCCCACCACCGCGCCGATCGCCAACAGCCACTTGCCCTCCAGCACAGCATCGACGCCGGTGATGCCCCAGCCGAAGGGAATCGAATGGGCCAGTGTGAGCGGCCACGTCACCTCACCCGACAGCACACGATCGAGATTCTGCGTGATGGGGAACTGCAGGAAGTACAGGCCTCCGAAGACAGCGCCGAACGCCAGCAACGCGAATTCGCGGCTGCGGCGACTCTTGAGTAGTTGCGACATGGCCAGCGTCACCACCCGCGACAGCGTCACGAAGAACACCACCGTCGCGGGCCAGGCCACGAGCGCCAGAGGCACTGCGGCAACCGACCGCGACAGAGCGTAGATCGGAATGGACGCCGTCGCGACGACCGTCAGCGGAACCACCATGCCGATCACCGACGTGGTCAGCAGTGCACGGGCCAGTCGCGCAGGATCGACGGACAGCAATTGGAAGTGGCGGGGCTGGATGTTGTCGTCGGAGATACCCGACAGCACCGGGAAGAGCACCCAACTCAGACCCGTCAGGGTCAGTCCGAGGCTTGCGGTGCCGCCCACCAGTACCTGCGACGCGCCGGTTCGGGCCGCCATCACGCATGCGAGAACCGCGAGGGCCAGCCCCAGCAACCCGAACACGGTCTTGACCACTGCTTGTCCGCCCTTGAACTGCCTGCGGTAGAGCGTGATTCGCATCTGCAGGACGGTGCGACCGACCGACTTCACGAGCGCATCCAGGACAAGCCGTCCGGGTTCTGGTCTCGGGATCCGACGAGGCGCACGAAGGCGTCGTCGAGGGTGCCACCGGCGCGGACGTCGTCGACCGTTCCCGCCGCCACGACTCGACCACCGGTGATGACACCGACGTGGGAGCACAGCCGTTCCACGAGGGCCATGACGTGACTGGACAGAATCACCGAGCCACCGGAGCGAACGAACTGAATCAGGATGTTGCGGATCGTCGTGGACGAGATGGGATCGACGGCTTCGAAGGGCTCGTCCAACACCAAGAGGCGAGGCCCGTGCAACAGCGCCGACGCCAGTCCGATCTTCTTGGTCATTCCGGCGGAATAGTCGGCGATGACGGTTCCGCCTGCATCGGCGAGACCCAACGCGTTCAGTAGCTCGTCGCGACGTTGCGCGATGACGTCCTCCGGCATCGCGCGCAGTCGACCGATGTAGGTCAGGAGCTCGTGGCCGGTGAACTGGGAAGGCAATGTCAGTCCGTCGGGTAGCACGCCGAGCAGCTCCTTCGCCGCGATCGGATCGGCCCAGACGTCACGCCCGAAAACGAGGCTTCGGCCGTACTGCGGTCTGAGCAGCCCGACCGCCGTGGACAGACATGTCGTCTTACCAGCACCGTTGGGGCCGACCAACCCGAACATCGACCCGGGCGGAACCATCAACGACAGGTCGTCGACCGCAATCTTCGGGCCGAAGGCCATGCACATGTGCTCGAGCAGCAAAGCGGGAGGATTCGTTTGCACGGGTAACAGACTAACCGGTATGGGCGTTTTCGTCATGCGCTACGAACCGACTGCACCGGTACCATCTGGGCATGAATCGCACCGCAGTGGTCACCGGAGCTTCGTCGGGCATCGGAAGGGCCGTCGCGTCGGCGCTGGTCGCCCGCGGCTACCGAGTTATCGGCACTTCTCGGAATCCGGATTCGATGACCTCCGATCAACGGGCAGCAGGCGTCGAGTATCGCGCTCTCGATCTCACCGATTCCGCGTCGATCACCGCATTCGTGACCGAACTCGGCGCCGTCGATGTTCTGGTCAACAATGCCGGAGAGAGCCAGTCCGGGCCCTTCGAGGAACTGCCGACCGACGCCATCGAGCGATTGTTCCAATTGAACGTGTTCGGCGCAGTGACGCTGTCGCAGAACGTCATTCCCGGCATGCGTGAGCGCGGGTACGGCCGCATCGTCATGGTCGGGTCGATGCTTGCGAGCTTTCCGCTCGCCTACCGCTCCTCGTACGCGTCGACGAAAGCAGCCATCAAGGGCTTCTCCGACGCCGCGCGACTGGAACTCTCTCCGTTCGGCGTGTGGATGACCACCGTGGAGCCTGGATCGATCAACACCGGAATCAGCGAACGACGCACCAAGTACATCGCCGCGGATTCGGTCCACCGAGACGACTTCCACACAGCGATCTCGTCATTGGATCGAAAGGAGGGAACCGGAATCTCCGCCGAGGACGTCGCCGAAGTAGTACTGAAGGCCATCGAGGCCGACAAGCCGAAACCCTTGTACGCCAGAGGAAGCAACGCACCGGTCGTGTTTCTGGCGCGACGGTTGCTGCCGGCGACATTCATGGAGAAGACGATTGCGAAGATGTTCGGGTTGAAGAGATAGTTTGAACCCCTGACCTGGTGGAATACAGCCGGGTGATAGAAACTCTGGGCCTGGTCCTGGCGGCGACGGGTCTGATCGTCGCCGCGCAGGTGATCTCGAAGAAGACGGCGCTGCCCGCGGCAGCGTTGTTGACCTTGGCCGGCCTGGCCGTCTCGGCGTCGGCGTTGCCCGACATCGTTCTCGACCCCGAAGTCGTGCTGACCCTGGTGATCCCGCCGTTGCTCTACAGCGCTGCGCTGAACTCCTCGTTGATCGCGATCCGCCGCAACGTCTGGACGATCCTGAGTCTGTCGGTCGCCCTCGTGGTGGCCACGGCTGCCCTCGTGGGCGTCGGCATGTGGTTGCTCGTTCCGGGCATCACCCTGGCCGCCGGTATGGCGCTCGGTGCCGCTGTTGCGCCGCCGGACCCGGTCGCCGCCCTTGCGGTGGGTCGTCGCGCCGGTATCCCTCCGAAACTCGTCACCCTCATCGAAGGTGAGGGACTGCTGAACGACGCGACGGCGCTGACGATGCTGACCGTTGCGATCGCCGCGATATCCAGTCAGGACATGACCTTCGTCCACGCGGGTGGGTTGTTCGTGTTGGCGGCGGCCGGCGGAATCGTCGTCGGATTGGTCGTCGCCCTGCTGATTCGCCTCGTACAGCGCTACGTTCACGATTCGCTGCTGCTCAACATCGTGTCGCTGGCGACGCCGTTCGTGGCGTACCTGGCGGCAGAGGAAGTTCACGCCTCGGGTGTTCTCGCCGTGGTCGTCGCGGCTCTGGTGATCGGGCACCACACCCGCCACGCCATCTCCGGGGCCAGCCGACTGCAGACCAGCGCCGTGTGGCGACTGATAGATCTGCTGCTCGAGGGCTTCGTATTTCTGCTCATCGGTGAGCAACTGCCCACCGTGGTCGGCGGCCTCTCGGCCTACTCGGGAACGACCATCGCTCTCGCGGTCACGGTCACTCTGGCCGGCGTGCTCCTACTGCGTCCGCTGTGGTTGCTCACGACCGGGCTGTCCCCACGCGAGGCGGTGGTGATGAGCTGGGCCGGCACCCGCGGCGTCATCACCGTCGCCGCGGTGTTCACGCTCCCTTTGACGATCGACTCGGGCGAGCCGTTCGAGAGCCGAGACCTGTTGCTGTTCTGCGCATTTCTCGTCGTGCTGGTGACGGTCCTTGGACAGGGCCTCACGTTCGCTCCACTGGTCCGCAAGCTGAACGTCGTCGCGGACCCCGCCGCAGAGGCGCGTCTGCGAAACGAAGCACGTGAGGGATCGGCCAAAGCTGCACTGTCACAGCTCGATCGCATCGCCGACGAAGAGAACCTCGACGACGAGGGCCGGGAGATCCTGCGGAGCGAGCTCGAGCATCGCATCGACCGCTACCACCGTCGACTCGATCATCTCGACGAGACGGACGTCGGCGACGCGGTCATCTCACCGGAACAGATTGCCGCGATGAGTACGCGCCGCCGAATCCTCGATGTGGAGCGAGAAGAGTTGCTCTGCTGGCGCGATGCCGGCCGGCTACCGGACAACAGCATGCGCAGCCTCGAACACGAACTCGACCACGAGGAGCATTCGTTCCGCCCACACCGAGAGACCGATTAACCGGCGATCGCGGCGTGCATCTCCCAGACGATCACTTCGGCACCACTGGCACTGCTCAGTTTCTGACCGCCGCCTCCGCTGACGCGCACGGCGTCACCCTGCGCGAGGGGTCCGACTCCCTCGAGCATCGCCTCACCCTCGGCCACGAAGATGTGCACGAACGGTGCATCGGGAATCTCCACCGGAGCCTGCCCGGGCTGTAGGCGCGCCACGTGCATGGCGGCGTACTTGTTCTTGATGCGAATGGCGGCGTGATCGGCATGGTCGGGCATGCCGGATGCGACGGGAACCAGACCGCCGCTGAGCAATTCGTTGTCGATCTCGAGCTGTTCGTAGCCCGGGGTGATGCCCTGCTCGTCGGGCACGACCCACATCTGGACGAAGCGAACAGGATCGCCGTGCTTGCCCGAGTACGAGCCGGCAGTATCGCCGAGTCGCCACGAATCGTTCTTCTCCGAGTGGAGAATTCCGGTGCCCGCACTCATGCGTTGCGCGAGGCCGGGGTAGATGACTCCGGAGTGGCCCATCGAATCCTGGTGCACCAGCGATCCCTGCAGAACCCAGGTGATGATCTCCATGTCGCGGTGCGGGTGGGTATCGAATCCCATTCCCGGGGTGACGATGTCGTCGTTGTTGACCATGAGGACGCCGTGGTGGGTGTTACTGCGATCGAAGTGGTTGCCGAACGAGAAGGAATGCTTGGAGTCCAGCCAGCCGATCTTGGTCTTGAATCGGTCGTCGGCGCGGCGGAGGTCGAGTGTGGTTGCTGCAGAGGTCATGTCATTGCCTCGAATCTCGAAGTAGGTGGGTTCTCAGAGAACGTGCGAGCCGTACATTTCACCGAGTGGGTCGGCGATCAGTTCGAGCCGTGCACCGTCGGGGTCGCGGAAGTAGAGCGAGACCTCGCTGTGCTCGATCAATTCGATTCCCGCGTCGATCAGCTTGGTGCGCAGGTGCTCCCAGCGGGTGGGCTCGACACTGATGGCCACGTGGTGCAGACCGCCCAGCACCTCCGCGTACGGGCCGACGTCGAGTCCGGGGAAGTCGAAGAAGGCCAGCAGGTTGCTGTTGCCGATGTCGAAGAAGAAGTGCGACGAACCCGGGTAGTCACGGTTCTCGATGAGCTCGGTCAGAGGGAACTCGAGCAGGTCTTGATAGAACCGCACGGTCGCCTCGACATCGCCGCTGACCAAAGCCGTGTGATGAAGTCCGCGGGCAGACGATGCCGGACGCTCACCTGCAGGCTTCATGTACTGCTGACGGATGCGGTCCCGCTGCTCGGCGTGCTCCTGCGCGCGGCGTGTCTCGTCTGCAGTCAGTTCGTTGGTTTCAGTCATCGCTTCGGCCTCCGGTCAGGTAGTTGCTTCGTCAACTACCGAGAACAGTACACCGGTTAGTTGCGTTGTCAACTAGCATGGAGGCATGGACTCACCACGGTGGCTCGGTGCCGACGAACAGCAGGCCTGGCGCGCATACCTCGATGCGACGCGGCTGCTGCTTCGCGACCTCGACAATCAACTCACACGCGACTCCGGGATCTCCTTCACCGATTTCGAGCTGCTGGTCGTACTGTCCGAGGCACCCGACCATCGCCGACGAATGAGCGAACTCGCCGACGCCGTCACCACGACTCGTAGCGGCGTCACCAGAGCCATCAGCCGACTCGTCGACAACGGCTGGGTCACACGCGTCAAATGCGACGACGACAAGCGCGGAATGTCCGCCGAACTCACCGAAGCGGGCATGAACACCCTCGCCGCCGCCAGCCCGGGACACGTCGAAGCAGTACGAGAGAAAATGTTCGACCTGGTTGACCCGAACGATCTCGCGGCTCTGACGCGAACTTTCACGGCAATGCGGAATCACGCATCGTGACGGTGACTCACATACCCGGTGCGCAACGCCATCACTGGTGGAACGAATGGCTCGATTCCAAGCAGTCGTTTCCCGCCACCGGCAATTACGACCTGGCGGCCAATGCGCACGGGCTACTGATGGTGCACAACGAGGACACGGTGTTTCCCGGCGAAGGGTTCGACTCCCATCAGCACGAGAACATGGAGATCGTCACGTGGGTGTTGGAAGGGACGCTGAAACATACTGACTCCGAGGGTAATTCGGGGCTGATCTACCCCGGCCTCGTTCAACGCATGAGTGCCGGAACCGGAATTCGGCACACCGAGACCAATGCGTCGAGCCGGTCCAGCCGAGAAAAGCTGCGCGTGGTGCAGATGTGGATCCCATCCGACACCGATGGAACCGACCCCTCGTACGAAGAGCTGGACGTGCAGGACCAGCTGGCGAGCGGCGAGCTGGTTCCGGTGGCGTCCGGCATGCCGGGTCGGGGCGGCGTTTGGATCGGCAACCGCTACGCGACGCTGCATGCCGCCCGACTCGCACCGGGGGAGTCCGTCACCGTCCCTGACGCGCCGTACGGTCACGTCTTCGTCGCCGACGGTTCCGCAGTGTTCGAGACCGTCGGAGACGTTGCCCAGGGTGACGCGGTACGACTCACCGCCACCGGAGGTCACCGTGTGACAGCATCGACGGCGAGCGAGATCTTGATCTGGGAAATGCACGCCGGCTTCGCCTGACCGAGAACCACTGAGGTTACGACTGCTCGCGCCCGTCCACAGCCTCAGCACACGTAACAAGGCTGCGGTGCAACACTTCTCGCTCACTCTTGGACAGCGACGCAATCATGGCATTTTCCACCGCGGCGACAGCGGCCGACGCTTGCCGCAGGCGCTCCCTGCCCAGGGTTGTCACGTACAGACGCTGGTCTCGACCTACCCCCTCGATCTCCACCAGGCCGCCGCGCGTGAGCCCGGCCAGCAGTTGATGGGTTGCCTGCCTGCTGACGAATACCGCGCGCGCGAGTTCGGCGTTGGACAGTCCCGGTTTGTGCGCGAGGAGTTCGAGGCTCGAGTACTGCGAGACGGTGATATCGAGATCGCGTAGGCACTCGTCCATCGCCGAACGCAGGGCGGACGTGGCCCGCTTGAGGGCGTAACCGATCGAGGTGTCGACATCCACTTGACTCATGTCAACATCTTGACATACATTCAGTTCGTCAAGAACTTGACGAACTACCGAAAGGACACGACATGACCGTTGCAACCGTTTCCGGACCGAGCTTCCTCTCCCTCCAAGTACGCGACCTCGCCGTCAGTGCAGACTTCTACGAATCGCAGCTGGGCCTCGTCCGCGCACCCCAGGCACCACCCGGCGCAGTGGTGTTCACCACCTCACCGATACCGTTCGCCGTCCGAAACCCCGCTCCCGAAACGGATCTCGACAGTGGTCAGCCGGGACTCGGAGTTGCCCTCTGGCTGGTGTGCGACGATGCCGAAGCGCTCCACGAAAATCTCGTCGCCGCCGGCGTGACGATCGTGACCGCCCCCTTCGACGGCCCCTTCGGAAAGACCTTCGTCCTACGTGACCCCGACGGATACGCCGTCACCGTGCACAGCAGTTAGCCCCGAAGTCATCGACAAATGTGGGACCCTGAGCGCGGATGCCACCTCCGACGCGTAGGGAACACGACCATCATCGAGCGCCTGAAGAACCGCCTCATCGAGTCGGCGAACGCACCTCGAAAAGCCGCGAAACCGCCCGGGCCGATCCTGCTGGCGTTCACCACGATCGCCGCCGTCACGTGGGTATGCGTGTCCAGGAACTGGTGGCCCTCGCCCTACGGACAGTTCGCCTGGTTCGATCCGCTCCTCGCCGGCGCGTCATCGATCCTGGTGCTGCTGATCGTCGGGCTCATCTGGGCAATTCGCACCCTCCACGTCGTCGGCCAGGATCGAAGATGGTCGTGGTGGATAGCGCCGGCTCCGGTGGTGGTGGGCTTGGCAGCGGCTGTGCTGGTACTGCTGCCACCGGACAATATGCTGGACCATCGCGACGAATTCGAGGCCGTTGCGCGAGAATTGAGTGCACAGCCGTCGAGTAGCCGCGAACACATCGAGATCGGCCCGTTCGACATCAGCTCGGCACGCGCCACATCTGGCGGCGAGGTCTACTTCACCGAAGACGGCGGCTTCTCCCTCATGAGCTCCTCCGGCTGGGCCTACGCGCCAGGTGGGCCGCCCGCGGGATTCGACGACTTCACCGCCACCCACCTGGACGGTCCCTGGTACGAATTCTCGGCCATCTGGCGGGACTGATTTCTGTCTCCGAGCGACGGGTCCTCGAGCTGGCTCGTCGGTGACGAAAGCTGTTCAAAGCAGTCGCTTTTCCAGCCATACCTCGGCATACGGCTCGGCGTTGAATGCCGGCACCTCCCGATGGCCGAGCTTGAAGTACAGGCCCCGGGCCTCGACGAGGTCCGCTCGCGTATCCAATCGCATTGTCTTGCGGCGCGATTGGCGGACCGATTCTTCGACGAACTCGACGACCGACGCCCCGACGCCGTTTCCACGGGCACGCGCGTCGATGAAGACCCGGGTCAGTTCTGCGATGTCGTCGGAGACGAAACGAGCACCACCGCAACCGACCAGCGTCGAGCCCAGGTATGCGACAACGAACAGACCCGAATCACCCACGAGATCGTCACTCGGCTCGTCGACCATGACTCGTCGTACTTCCTCGTCCGACGCCTCGCGGCCGAAGAAGCGTCCGACGATATCGACGTTGTAGCGAAACAGGATGTCGAGCGCCGGCTCCGAGGAGGGATGAACGACGGCGAACGTCGCCGATACAGGCACTACTTCGCGGCGGCCCGCTTGGCGAGCACCTTCGAGATCCCGAGCTGCGCAACAACGATGATGCAGCCGACGATCGCACCGATGACTGCCGACGCGAGAGTGTTGACTATCCACGCCAGCACTCCGCCGACACCCGCGACCCCACGCACCGCATCCTCACCGTGGTGCACCAGCTCGTAGATGGGGTGGAAACCGAGCTCGTCGATGCCCACGAGAAGGATGTGCCCACCGACCCAGAGCATGGCTGCGGTGCCGACGACCGACAGCACTGCCATCACCTTAGGCATTCCCTTGACCAGTCCGCGGCCGAACTTCTCGACGAACCCGGACGAGCCCTCGGCCAGCTTCAGACCGATGTCGTCCATTTTGACGATGAGTGCGACGACGCCGTAGACGACGATGGTGATGACCACCGCGACGACCGCCAAGATGATGAGGCGACTCCAGAAGCCCTCGCTCGCAATGGTGTCGAGAGCGATGACCATGATCTCGGCGGAGAGAATCAGGTCGGTCCGAACGGCACCGGACACCACGCTGTCCTCGTCCCGCGGCTCGTTCTCTGCCTCGGCGTGATGATCGCCGTGGCCGAACAGCGCTCCCCAGATCTTATGCGCTGCCTCGTAGCTGAGGTAGCAGCCACCGAGCATCAGAATGGGCGTCAGCAGCCATGGAAGGAACTGACTGAGCAGCAGGGCGATCGGCAGAATGATCAGCAGCTTGTTGCGAAGCGAGCCGACAGCGATGCGCTTGATGATGGGCAATTCCCGTTCGGCCGCGAGACCGCGAACGTATTGAGGCGTCACCGCTGCGTCGTCGATCACGACACCGGCGGCCTTGGCCGTCGCTTTGCCGGTAGCGGCTCCCACGTCGTCGATCGATGCTGCCGCCAGCCGTGCCAGCGCGGCCACGTCGTCGAGCAGGGCTACCAGTCCGCCGGCCATCAGTAATCTCCGAGTGAAGACGAATGCACGATCAGGCTCCTAGGGCTGAGTACGACGCCGAAATCCGGCAATCCACGTGCTCGAACCATACCGCCAGTAGCTCGCTGCGGACCACACATCGGAGTGGGATGTATGGTTTGCTATACGTATAGCGAGCTATACCAACGAACGGAGCATTCAGGTGAGACTCAGATGGATATCGGTCGCCGCTGTCGGCCTTGCCACTGCATCGGCGACGGCACTGCTCGCCTGGCTCGTGTCACCCATCGCGCCAGGGGTTTCCGCGCTGGTGTTCGGCGTCACCGCGCTGCCCTTCGGCGCGATGCTGGGCTGGATACTGTTCGTCGCGCCGGTCACTGCTGACCAGACCTACACCTCGGGCGACAGCATCGAAAGCCATTGGACGACATCCGCGTCCAGCGGCACAGCCACCGATCTGGTGACCGTACTGGGTCTGACTCTTGCGGTGGTATCCATCGCAAGAGTCGACCCCCCGGCCACGCTGCTTCTGACGGGCTTGCTGTTGGCTGCGTTCGCATCGTTCACTGCGCGGTACGCGTTCGCGCGCTACCGGGCCCTGTCCGAGTGAAGAACGATGTTCGACGTCGTCGCACCGAGAAGGGGTGGTCTCAGAGCGAATTGGCCGAGCGAATCGACGTCACCCGACTGACGATCATCTCCATCGAGAAGGAGCGGTTCGACCCGAGCCTGCCCGTCGCCTTTCGCCTTGCCGCAGCTTTCGACTGCACGATCGAGGACCTGTTCGAGCCGGATTCGGTTTGAGCACTACTGCGAATACGAACTCATGAAGTTACCGAGCCGCTCGAGTGCGGTCGAGAGATCGTCCACGTTGGGCAGGGTGACGAGCCGGAAGTGGTCGGGCACATCCCAATTGAACGCTCGACCGTGACTGACCAGGATTTTCTCGGATTCGAGCAGATCGAGGACGAACTTCTCGTCGTCGACGATGCCGAAACGGTCGGTGTCGAGCTTGGGGAACATGTACAGCGCGCCCGCAGCCTGCACACAGCTGATCCCGTCGATGGAGTTCAGCATTCGATGCGCCAGATCCCGCTGCGCGGTCAACCGACCCGTCGGCAGCAGAAGGTCCTCGATCGATTGACGGCCGCCGAGCGCCGTCTGTATTGCGTGTTGTGCAGGCACATTCGCGCACATGCGCATGTTGGACAGCAACGTGATGCCCTCGATGAAGCTCGCCGCACGGCGTCGTGGACCGGTGATCGCCAGCCATCCGGCACGGAATCCACACACTCGGTAGGCCTTCGACAACCCCGAATAGGTCAGGCACAGCACATCTTTGCCGGTGAGAGTTGCGAGATTGGTCATCTCGGAACCGTCGTACACGATCTTCTCGTAGATCTCGTCGGCGAGCAGAATCAGATCGTGCTCGCGCGCGAGGTCGACGAAACGCTGCAGAACGTCGCGTGAGTACACCGCACCGGTGGGGTTGTTGGGATTGATCACAACGATGGCCCGGGTACGGGTGGTGATCTTCGATTCCAGATCCTCGAAGTCCGGAGCCCAGTCCTGAGTCTCGTCTGCCAAGTAATGGACCGGTGTGCCTCCGGCGAGAGCCACCGAACCCGTCCACAGCGGGTAGTCGGGGGAGGGGATCAGCACCTCGTCCTCGGGGTTGCACAGCGCCTGCATCGTCATGGTGATCAGCTCGGAGACCCCGTTGCCCAGGTAGACGTCGCCGACGTCGAGGTCGCTCAGGCCCTTGGTCTGGTAGTACTGCACCACCGCGGTGCGCGCCGAGAACAGGCCCCGCGAGTCGGAATATCCCTGCGCGGTAGGCAGATTGCGAATCATCGCCATCATGATCTCGTCGGGTGCCTCGAAACCGAACGGGGCCGGGTTACCCACGTTGAGGCGCAGGATCTTGTGCCCCTGCTCCTCGAGTTCCTCGGTCTTGTCCAGAATGCGGCCACGAATGTCGTAGCGAACATTCTCGAGCTTGCGTGCCTGATCGATCGATCGCGTCATGACGAAAGTTCCTCCTGTCGAACGGACGGCGACATCCGAGTTCGGACCGCCACTGTTGCACATACGATGACCGCTGCTCCACCCACGACCACCGGCCACGTCAGTCCCTCGTGGAGCAGAATCGCGGCCCAGCAGATCGTCAGCACCGGCTGAACGAGCTGCACCTGGCTCACGCTCGACATCGGACCGATGGCCAACCCCCGATACCAGGCGAAGAACCCCAGGTACATGCTCACGACGGCCAGATAGGCGAACGCAGCCCACTCTGCGACACCTCCGCTCGTGGGTTGATGCCACCACGCGAATGCCGTCATCGCTCCGGTCACCGGAACAGAGACGACGAGCGCCCACGAGACCGTCTGCCACGCTCCCAGTTCACGCGCAAGCAGCCCGCCCTCCGCATATCCCACCGCGGCCGCCACGACGGCTCCGAGGAGAAGCAGATCCGACCACCCCAGTCCGGCGACCTCGCCGCCCTGCACGGCCGCGAATCCGACAGCGACCGCCGCACCCATGGCCGCAACCAACCAGAACATCGGCCGGACGCGTTGCCGCTCGCGGACGACGGCGAAGGCCGCGGTCGCAGCCGGCAGAAGCGCGATGACGACGGCACTGTGGCCGGCGGAGGCGGTGGTCAGAGCGAACGACGTGAGCACGGGGAAACCGATGACGACCCCGGCCGCGATGACACCCAGTCGAACCCATTGCCGTCCGCGTGGCAACCGTTGCGAGGTCAGGGCCAGGGCGGCAGCAGCGAGGGCCGCGGCGACGACGGCGCGTCCGGACCCGACGAACAGCGGCGACAGGCCACCGGTCACGGCGATCCGAGTCAGCGGCACGGTGAACGAGAACGCCGTGACACCCGCCATTCCCCACAAGAGGCCGGCTCGGGATAGCAGTCCCGGCGCAGGCTGGATAGCGCTACTATGCTGTGTCATGTCTGACGATAGCAGTTCCCGGATCGTGTCTGCACTGCGAACCTGGATCGCAACCGCCCCGCCCGAGGCGAAGCTGCCATCCACTCGGGCGCTGGTGGCCCAGCATTCGGCCAGCCCTGTGACGGTGCAGAAAGCACTGCGCACTCTCATGTCGCAGGGTGTCATCGAAACACGGCCTGGCGTCGGAACATTCGTCAAGACCGTGCACACGGCCCGCCCGAACGACTACGGGTGGCAGACTGCCGCGCTCGGTGCACCCGGAAACAGATTGCAACTCCCCGCCGCACTGCAGTCCACGTCGAGTGACGTGATCGCTCTGCATTCCGGTTACCCGGCCCGAGAGCTGTTGCCGGAGCGACTCGTTCACGCTGCTTTCACCCGAGCCTCACGCACCGACGCAGTGGTTGCCCGGCCGCCCACCGCAGGTCTGCCCGAGCTTCGAGCTTGGTTCGCCGCGGAACTGGGCGCTTCCACCCCGCTGGGTATCACACCGCCCTCGGCCAGCGACGTGGTCATCATCCCGGGCAGCCAGACCGGCCTGAGCACGGCCTTTCGAGCGCTCGTCGGTGCGGGACGCCCACTTCTCATGGAATCACCGACGTACTGGGGAGCAATTCTGGCGGCAACGCAGGCGGGCGTTCGCGTGGTCCCGGTCCCCACCGGGGTCGACGGACCCGACCCGGACGCGCTGGAGCAGGCATTCGCCGAGTCCGGCGCGCGGGCGTTCTACGCTCAACCGACCTTCGCCAGCCCCACCGGAGCACAGTGGTCTCCGGACCTGTCCGAACGTGTGCTCGACATCGTTCGACGACACGGCGCGTTCCTGATCGAGGACGACTCCGCCCACGATTTCGGCATCACCGCCGAACCCAGCCCATTGGCCGCGCGAGACGACGGCGGACATGTGGTGTACCTGCGTTCGCTGACCAAGGTCATATCACCGTCGATTCGATTGGCAGGCTTGATCGCTCGTGGCCCGGCCCACGAACGTATCCTCGCCGACACGGGAGCCGAATCGATGTACGTCAGCGGCATCCTGCAAACCGTCGCTCTCGACGTCGTCACTCAACCCGCCTGGCGCACACACCTACGACGCCTACGCACGCAACTCGAAGCTCGTCGAGACCTATTGGCCCACAGCCTGATCGAGTTCGCTCCTCGCGGTCATCTCGATCGGATCCCCCGGGGCGGACTCAATCTGTGGATGCGCCTGCGTGACGACATCGACCTGGAAGACGTTGTGCACAAATGCAAATCGGCGGGTGTCATCGTCGGAGCGGGAGACGACTACTTCCCGGCCGAACCCACCGGCAAGTTCCTTCGTTTGAACTACGCGGGCTCGAACGCCGGTGAGTTCCCGGATGCGGCACGCACGATCGGATCGGTCATCTGAGACTGTTCGACGCTTCGACGGCGAACGTCGAGGTGCGGCCCCATACGAACCAGACCAGAGGCCCGAGGAACGGAAACGCGAGCACGACGAAGATCCACACCGCACGGCCTGCGACACTGTAATTGGGTGAGCGAAGGATGCTGACGAGCGCGGTGACGAACAGAACGACCGCGCCGAGCACCGCCACCAGGACGATGGTTCCCAGCCCGAACCCGAGTACCTGCTCGGTGGTCGAGTGTTGTTGTGAAAGTAGTACTGCGGCGTGCATGACGGTTCCTCTGCTGTGTTTGTTCTTCGTTGTTTCGTTGACGACCACAACGCTATGGACCCGAACGTTCCTGCACATCGGTCTGCACGCGTATCTCGTCGTACATCGGACGATGTAGGCCTACCGCCGGAGTCGTCGCGCAGTTACCGTGGTGCGGACGTATCCGACCTGGGGGGACTTGTGCAGACCGTCAAGAACGACTACACGACGTGGAGGGCCTTGGGGCCGGGCGGCTTACCGGCCAACGTCGGTGGGTGGTTGATCGCCACCGCGCTACGACCGTTGTCCAGACGTGACCTTATGACCGTCGCCGGCGCGTCGCCCGCAGGCCGGCACTGGCACCTCGAACCGCGCCGAGGACCACGTCCGACGATCGCCCCGTACCCGATTCCACATCGCCAGCTCACCGACCGTGCCACGCCCGTACTGACAGACAGGATCACCGGCGCAGTTGCTACCGAAGCGCGCACGAACAATCGATACCACCTGGCGCGCAGCCACTTCGAGAGGCGAGGGGACGCGTTGTATCTGGCGGATGTCACCACTGCTGCACCGTGGATTTCGCGAACCAACGGCGAGATACTCCACGTCCACGAGACCGAAGGATCGATGCACGTCGTCATGCAGCCCGACGATGCTCAGACCGTCATCTCCGCGGGCTGGGGTGAGCTACACCCCCTCGCCGGACGCCCTGGCCTCGGACTTCCCGAAACCTACGTCTTCCTCTACGCACCGAGAGACTCCGACGACGCAGATCGAATCGAACAGATCATCCATCGCGCAACAGCTACTTCGACGATATGACCCTGCGCTCCAGGGGGTTCGCCTTCATCGCCGGGTACATTCCTGAGCGCCACAAGGTCGCAGCCGTCGACCGCGGTCGCCTTCTCGATTCGATCTTCATCCTGGATGCGAAGTCTGCGGCGAAACCTTCTCGCGTATAGCTGGATTCGATGACATCCACGCAGTGCGGATCGAGGTCTCGAATCCGACGGCCACTGACGTCCAGGTATGCCGCATCGTGCAGTAGAGCCGCCTCCGGTTCCTCCGGTGTCGCGACGTCCATGTGCCTGGCTACAGTCTCGTGGACGATCTGCGCCGTTCGGTCGTCGCCTTCGTGTCGGCGGACGAACTCTTCGGCTCGCTCGGCACCGATCAGCGCAAAACATCCAGCCACCGGGTTCTGTTCTGCGCCGAGACCGACGTCATGCAACAGGCAGGCGACGTACAGCGCCTCCCGATCCGGCCGTAGACCGTCGATGCTCGCAAAGGCCGAGGCGTACTGCCAGCACCGCACGCTGTGCATCAGTATCGGCTCGCTCAGACACTCCCTCGCCTCCTCCAGTGCTTCCCGGCACAACCGTGAATCCGGAGCATCGACTGTGTGCCATGCGGAACCCGCCGAACGTCGCCGGGGACCGAGCACGGTACCGGGCAACATCGCGAGTTGTTCTCGCACAGCAGCTGCCACTATTCGCGCACGATGACCTGCGCTCAGCTCACCGGGTTTCATCGGGTGTTCCCTTCAGGTGGCGGAGCATATCCGCCCGCGTGATCGCGAGCATGGCGTCGAGCATGGATCGATCGACGATGCGTCGTTGATGCAGTGACACAGCACCGTTCATCGCCGCCCAGGCATTCAGAACCAGTGCACGGGGGAGGACGTCGGCACCGGCGTCCTCCACCGCACGCGTCACCGAATCGATGAGTTCACCGAGCGCAGTGTCGATCTTTTCCTTCGCCTCACCGACCGACGCGGACTCGGACTTGTCCACATCCGTCAGCGCCAGCAGCCGCAACGCCAATGGATCGTCGCGGTGAAACGCGATGTAGCGATCGAGGAACTCGGCAACGACGTGCGCAGATTCGACCGCATCGGTGGGGGCAGTCATTTGCTCAGCGTGGCTCTGGGCGGTTCGCCACGCGAGAGCGGCGTAGATGTCCACCTTGCCGGCGGGGAAGTTTGCGTAGATCGAACTCACCGCCACATCGGCTGCGGTGGCCAGCATCTCGATCGTCGTTGCCCGATATCCGTGGCGTAGGAAGAGCGAACGAGCGCCGTCGAGCACCGCAGTGTGTGTTCGACGCTTCCGCTTGTCGGTGGGGGTATCCAAGACCATAACTTTATCGTACTCTGATTCCGATATCGGAATCCAATTATGATAGAGGGGTAGCGATGACAGCCAACGAAGTACTGGCACCGGACAGCGGCATCTCGGCGATGACCATGTTTCTCCCGCAATCACCGTTCGTGCAGCAACTGGGCATCGAGCTGGTCGACATCGACGAGGGCACAGCTCGACTGCGGCTGCCGTACCGCGACGAGCTGTCCACCGTCGGCCAGATGCTGCACGGCGGCGTGATCGCCGGCTGTATCGATATCGGGATCATGACCGCAGCATGGGCCGGATCCGAGGTGCCCGAGAAGCTTCGGGGCGTCACGGTCTCCATGTCTGTGCAGTTCATGGAACCGGTATATGCCGAGGGTGTCGATATAGTCGGTACTCGGATACACGCGGGTCGGAGCCTGAAGACGTGTCGAGTCGACATCGTCGGGACCGAATCCGGCCGCCTCGTCGCAACCGGCACGGGAACCTACAAAGTCGGCTGAACTCTGGGCAGAGACCGCAGAACATGTGACGATCGATGAATGACACTCGATGACATCGTGAATCTGGTCGGCAGCTTCGACGGCACGTTGGCGCAGCTGCCTCGGGAGGGTGATGGGACTCCGGAACTCGCATGGGGCGATGTGTTCTTCTACTACTCGCCGGACGGAACTGTTCCGTCGTCCACCCAGCCGTTCGCGACCATCGTGACGAAGAACTATCCGGGTGACGAGTTGTCCCGGCTGGACCGGCCCGACGCGTTCCGTGTCAATGTCGTTGCAGGAAAGCAGGAGTTCGAACGCCTACTGGGACTGCCCCCACGCGAAGCAGCCCACGCACCGCAGGCCGATACCGACGACACCGTTGCCGCCCACCCTCAGTACGGCACTGCGGGCTGGTTGTCGGTGGTCAACCCGTCTTCGCAGACCGAATCGCAGATCGGGGAACTCCTCGAATCTGCGTACAGCGTCGCGAAGGCCAGGTACGAGCGCCGCCGACACTGATCACTCGAAGAAGTCGTCCATCGATCGGGATAGTCCTTCGATGTCGAGGCCGTTGGCTCGGTCGTGTTGGGCCACCGTTCCGTACTTTCTACGCTCTCCAGGCTCCACCCCGATCCCAAGTACCCGATGCCGTATGTCTGCCATCGCTCGATCGATCTGCGGCACAGAGGTTCCCGCGAGATAGGGCTCGACGATCATGATGTCCGGCGCAGTCAGCGTTTCTCGAAGAGTTGTACCGTCGAAGGGCCTGATCGTCGACGCGTGCATCACGGTGACGTCACGTCCACGGGCCGCGGCCAGCACCCGGTCCGTCATCGGACCGACCGAGATCACAGTGCCCGAATTACCCTGTTGCAGAACGGTCATCGAACCTCCGGGTCGACCGTACGAGTGATCGTTCGAGACTCCGTCGAGCCTGATGTAAACGCGGTCGTCGGATGCAGCGGCACCGCGCAGCATCCATTCGACCTCGTCGACGTGCCCGGGCACGTGCACCGTCCACCCGTCCAGGGTGTCCAGCAGTGCGACATCGCGTTGGCCGAAGTGCGTCTCACCGCCTTGTGGCCACCCGTAGGAGCCGCCCGAGCTGACCAGGATCGCGCCGACATCCTGATGTCCCAGATCGAGTTTCACCTGCTCGAAGGGTCGCTCGATCAGAAACGGTGGAAAGGTGTGCACGATCGGACGCATTCCGGCGAGCGACATACCGCCTGCGACACCGATCATCGCCTGCTCTCGAATACCCACGTTGACCACACGCGATCGGATGTCAGGAGTGAGGTGCGGTTCGAGATAGGCGGCGCCGATCTCGGCCAGTACCAGCACGACTCGCTCGTCCTGCACCAACAACTCCGGCAGCAGTCGGTAGAAGGACTCGCGTTGATCCGCGGTCCTGTTCATCGTCGACGTCATTTTAGTTCTCCTTCTTCTCCACGTGGGCGACCACCACGTGAGGTCGGTCGCCGTGATCGACGCGAAACGCCCGCCGGAGCGCACTGTGGTCCCTCCCGTCGACGTCGGAGGTCGACCACCCCTCGACGGCGAAGCGCGACGCGATGCCGCCGGGCCAACCCAGACCAGCCGAATCGTTGTCGATCACCACGGTGGTCAGGTTGCCCAGCTGCGATCGGCCGGCGAATTGGATGGCTTCCATGTTGCTGCCCTCGTCGAGCTCGGCGTCACCGATCAGTACGAACACCTGAGCCTGGCTTCGCTGAATCTGCAGCGCCACAGCAGTTCCGGCTGCCAGCGCCAGACCATGACCGAGTGATCCCGATCCGATGTCGACCCCGGGAATCAGCGTGCGGTCCGGATGATTGCCCAGCGGTGAGTGGTAGCTGCCGAACGACGCAAGCTCGTTCGGCGTCAAGAAGCCCCGTGCAGCGAGCACTGCGTAGTACGCCATCGGGCCGTGCCCCTTGGAGAGGTAGAACCTGTCGCGATCGGGATCGTCGGGCTGCGCCGCGTCGAGACGAAGAATGTCGGAGTACAGCACCCACAGCACGTCCAGCGTGGATGTGGCGCTCGCACCGTGCTTTTCGTCGCCGGTCATCAGCGTCATGAGTTGAGGCGACTCTTCGAAAGTCATCTGCATGGGACCACCCTGCAACCTCGAGTGCACTCGAGGTCAAGAGCGACGTACTACACCCAACCGTCCGACGACCGTCCCGCGAAGTTCGCCAGGCGTTCCAACGGCCCTGCCTCGGAACGGGGTTCCACGATGGGCCCGAAAGGGACTCCTGGAACCCGACTCTCCGCCGGCAGCAGTGCTCGAAGTTCCACGGCGACCGGATTGACGAGAGCCGGGTCGGCGTGGGCCGGTTGTCCTGTCGCAACGGCTAGGTCCCATCCGTGCACCAGTAACTCCCGCGCATATCCCCACACAGCCGATCGCCCCGGCACTTCACCCCACGGGACCGCGACCGGGCCATCGAGCAATTCATCGTCGGCCCACGCGGCACGGGCTTGCGTCACCGACGTGTCGAAGGATGCGGCGTCATGATCGGAGCACAAGGGCGACACAGAGTCCGGACTCCCGAGTTCGGCGATCGCAATCAGCCTTCGGACCGTCGCAACGAGATGGCCTGCCAGCGTCCGGACATCGAACTCGTCGCACGGAGTGGGAAGGTCCAGTTGGTCGGCGCGCACGCCTGTGAGCAGACCGCTCACCCATGCGGCGGACGTGAAGTACACCTCGCGCGGATCCGTCTGCTGCGTGGTCTCGATGGTGTTCATTGTCGATCCTTCCGTTTCGCGGCCACCGGGTGTGGCCTGCTGGGTAGAAGTAGATCGGGTGAACATGACATCTTCTGTCATGTTTTGGTGAGAGACTTTTCGGGTGCGCGCAGACCGGTTGTTGTCCATCGTCATGCTGCTCCAACATCGGGGCAGACTGAACGCTGCCGACATCGCCGCCCAGCTCGAAGTGTCCACGCGCACCGTGTTGCGTGACATCGAAGCCTTGTCTTCGGCGGGCATTCCGGTCTACACCGATCGCGGTCGCGGTGGTGGCATCAGTCTGCTGCAGGGCTATCGCACCGAGCTGACCGGTCTGACGGCCGCCGAGGCGACGGCATTGCTCGCTTCCGGCGCGGGACGCGTCGCCACCCCGGCGTTCGCGAGCGCCATGCGCAAGGTGATCGCCGCGATACCCGACGCTCACCGGGCGGCGGCAAGCACTGCGTCACAACGAATCCTGGTCCGGCCCGACGGTTTCGCGTATCCCCACGAACCGGAAGAACATCTGGTGGAACTCCAACGGGTCGTCATAGACGGTGTGCGGATAAGAATCACGTATCGCGATCGCAGCGGTTCGGTGAACGATCGAATCCTTGACCCCATCGGGCTGGTCTACGCCGGCGATCACTGGTACCTACTCGCCGGGCGTGAGGGCACCGAACGTGTCTACCGGGTATCGCGGATCGACGAACTGACTGTGCTCGACGAGCAGGCTCACCGCGCTTCCACCGTGGACCTGGAGGCCGCCTTCACCGCACACTGGAAGTCGTTCCGTGCGAGTTTGACCCACATCGAAATCACCTGCCTCGCAGAAGAATCAGTATGGATCTCGTTGACGAAGAACGTCGTTCGCGTGATCAGCGACCAAGTACAGGACGACGGACGACGCCTCGCAGTCATCGAGTTTTCCGGCCACAATCACGCTGTGGGGGCGTTGTGGCACTGCGGACCTGCGGTAACAGTGCTCCAGCCGAACACAATTCGCGACGAATTGGCTCAACGGGCTACGGCAACGGCGCGGTTGTACAGCTGACGTCGCGGCTGGATCTTCTGGGAAGGTGTGCACAGTGTCCACTATTACTAGGCCGGCGCGCTTTCCCGATTCTCGAGCCGAATTGTGGACACTCAGCGCACCACCGATCACCAAGTCATTACCATTGCGAATAGTCTGGTGCCTTCATAGGGTGGACGCGACTCCGAACAGGCAGGACGGCGCTATGGCTTTCAATCCACCCCGAAGTTGGTTCGGCCCGAAACGGTACGGCTGGGGAATCAGCCCGCACACCTGGGAGGGCTGGCTACTCCTGTTCGTCTTCGTGATAGTCGTCGTCACGCTGGGGGCCACCGTATTCTCGTGACATGTCGCGTCCACACCTCGACGTAGCAGGGATATCCATCGACTGCCCCGAACCGGTAGCCCTCGCTCGCTTCTACCTTGCGCTTCTGGGCGGAGACCTGTTGTGGGAGAACCCGTCGAGCTCGGGGATTCGCACGCACTCGGGCCTGAACATCGTTGCGCAAAGAGTGGCGAACTACATCCCGCCTACATGGCCGTCGGCGTCCATCGTGCACTTCGATCTCGATGCGGGAGTGAGCCTCGACGAATCCGTCGCTCATGCAGTCGAATGTGGGGCAACAGAGGCAGAGGAGCAACCTGACCCGCGGTGGCGAGTTCTCCTCGACCCCGCCGGTCACCCCTTCTGCATCACTATGGAGGTGTTCGACGGTTGACGGGGGCAATAGCCTGAGACGGTGCGCAATCTCGTCATCTTCCTGCTGCTGTTCGGATTTGTCGTCGGATTGGCTCCACTGGGTTGGTACCTGATCGATGATTGGACCACCGACCTGGACGACGTTGTGTATCAAGGTTCATATGAGCCCCTCGAGGGCGTGACGATGAGCCGGAGCTATTCCACCGATTTGGATAGGGATCTCAATGGCGATCCATTGATCTTTCGCTCTGCGTGGCTGTACCTGGTGCCAGTGGCGACCGGAGCTCTCGGCGCGCTGACCGGACTGGTTCTCGGACGATTTGGATTCATGTTGAACCGCAACAGGACCCGCGATGCCTGAAGTGGATCAACCCCCTCAAGTGGATCTCAGTCTCGACGACATTCGGCATGTCGCTGCGTTCGCAGCTGCTTGTGCCCGTCGGGCCTTTCCGATTTTCGAGGCCTCGCACCCGAACGATTTCCGTCCACGTTCGGCGATCGACGGTGCTGAGCCCTTCGCCAAGAACGGCCACCGAACGGCGGAGTTACGCAGGCTCGCATGGGACGCACAGCGTCGCTGAGCCATTGCCCTGATCCATCGGCGATGACAGCATGGAACACATGAGTCGACGTCCGTGGGTCCGGTACCTGTACGTCGCCTGGATGGCCTGGATTGCGTTCATTCTGATTTCCGACGTGATCTCAGAACCCTCGACCTGGGACTGGATCCAGCTGTCACTTGCGGGTGTAGCCATCCCCTGGCTGGTGTACAGCCATCTGCGTCCCGAAAGAGCCAGCGTCGACAAGATCGGACCCGAATCCGTACCCGCCGAGGATGTCGAAGCGGTAGTGGAAGAACGCGGCAGAACTGTCTACGCCATCAAAGCGCTGCGAGAGAAGCATCCCGGCCTCGGTCTGCTCGACGCCAAGAATCTCGTTCAACCGGATCACTGACAGGGGAGAAGTCGATGACATCGGTCAGCGATACACGTGCCGTCCAGGATCCCGCCGAATTTGTCGAGGCCGCAACCCTGTTGATCGATTTCAATCGCGAGTACGACTACCCTGTGCCCGAGCCGGATTGGCTTGCAGCACATCTCGACACCCTGGTGAAGTCCGGCGACACCAGCGTGCTGACGTTCGGCACTCCCGCCATCGGTGTAGCGGTTCTGCGTTTTCGGATCGGTACGATGAGCGCAGCCCCGGAGGCCTATCTTGCCGAGTTGTACATTCAGCCTGGTCTACGCGGGAAGGGGTACGGCACAACCTTTCTCGATAATGTCATCGAGCACGCACGCGGTAGGGGTGCGACCTATATGGACCTCAATACCTCGGAAGACGACGAGGCAGCCCGCCACGTGTACGAGAAGCGCGGCTTCGACTGCCACGAAGGACGCGGCGAGGGACCGAAGGCTCTGTACTACGAACTCGAGCTCGAACCGGACGGGTAACGTGACCTTATGGTTAGCCGAGATAACAGCTCGACGTCGTTCGGGACCGCCGCCGAGGTGTATGAATCAGCTCGTCCCGAATACCCGTCGGACGCAGTCGCGTGGATGTTGGAGCCCACTCTCGCGTCCGATCGTCGTCCACGAGTCGCTGACGTCGGTGCCGGCACGGGCAAGCTCACGCGCAGCATCGTTGCCGCTGGTTGCGACGCCATTGCCGTCGACCCTGATAACGCCATGCTCGACGCCCTGCGGATCGCGGTACCGGGTGTCCCGACCACGGTCGGTACTGCCGAGTCCCTCCCAATAGACGACGAGAGTCTCGATGGAGTGCTGCTTGGACAGGCCTGGCACTGGGTCGATCCGGTGGCCGCGTCACGCGAGATCGGACGGGTCCTGCGTCCGGGCGGCGTGCTGGGCCTGATCTGGAACGTTCGCGACGAGTCACAGGCCTGGGTTCGCCGCCTCAACTCCGTGGTCTCACGCGGCGGAGCGATGGCCATGTTCGACGACGGTCCGCCGCCGATAGCGGAGCCCTTCGACCATCTCGAAGAGCGACGATGGGCGTGGTCTCGCACGGTGAACCGATCGCTGTTGACCGACCTGGTTCGATCGCGCAGTTTCTACATCACCGCGACGGCCGACGAGCGCAACGGCATAGATCAGAATCTCGCCACCTTGTTCGACGAGCTAGGGCTGCATGGGTCTACAACTATCGACCTGCCTTATGTGACCAGAGCGTTTCGATCCACAAGGCCGAACCGATGACATCTGACATCGGTTCGTTCGTTGTCGAATCAGGCGGTTCGATCGTGGGAATCGGCGCACTACTCGTCGACGACGGATCGCTTCGCTTCACGCCCAATGCCCCCGACGAGCGGGCAGCGACCGAAAGCGCAGCGACCGTCCCGGTGTCTGTACGCAGCCCCGTCATGCCATCGGGTGGGTGGGTGTCGCTGAGCGGCACGTTGCTCGATGGAGCCATCGAAGCCGACGTGATCGATGGCATCGACAGGCCCGAATTTCCTGGGGAACCCGCACTGCGCATTCCTGGTCCGGCCGGAAGTACCTGGACCAGGAATGCCGTCCTGGAATCCGTAGAGCAGAGCGAGTCGGATCTTCGTAGCGCGTCGGGCGCGTATCGCGACAGCGATGGAACACTGGTGGTGACATTGGGGTATTTACACCTCGATCGACGTGCCTGCGACTGGCTCGCCCAACCTCACCCGGGCCCGATCGACGTATGGATGGCCCTGCGCCCCGGGGACCCCGCAAGTCGCCATGATCACAGGAAACGAATATGATTCCCAATAAGTGGGTACCGGTTCGAAAACGAGGAGCTAAAACATGGCGTTTCCGATCATCGTCGCGAAGGCAGTATCGACGGTCGTGACGGGTGCAGTCGGCGTCGCCGCATACAACGGTGCCAAGAAGCTGTACGAGAAGGCCCCCGTCCGCAAGGCTGCGGTATCGGCCACCGAACTCGGTCTACGCGCAGCGCGCAAGGCCGAGGTTCACGCGGAATCGGCCCGACTGGCCGTGTCCGACGTCGTCGCCGAGGCCCGAGACCGAATCGGCGAAGAGGTTCAGCCGCCCACGGCCTCCGATGCGGGCCACGGCCACGCGCACTGACCGGGACTGCTTCCGATTATGACGACCCTCGCCGAACGCCCCCTCGACATCGACGCGACGCAGGCAGACGGCATCGAGATTCTCTCCGACGCCGGCGGCCGTATGCGCCTCCGCGTCGACTGGCTCCGCTCGAGCCCGGGCCGTGCAGTTGCGGTCGAGGACCACGTGGACAAGATCCGCGGAGTGCGCGCCGTTCATGCGTACCCGCGGACGGCGTCGGTCGTCATCTGGTACTCCCGCACACGAATCGACAGGGCCGAACTCTTCGACGCGGTGAACGCGGGGCGCTCGACGAATTGGGCCCTGGTACCGGTGCGTAGTCCGCGCTCAGCTGACGTCACCAGCGGCGACGTCCTGCGGATGACCATCGGCGGCGCGGCTCTGGTCCTACTCGGTCTTCGCCGCTACGCGTTCCGTCGGCCGCCCATCCTCGGTCCCACCAGTCGTCTCGTTGCCACCGGCGCAACGATCTTCACCGGCTACCCGTTTCTCAAGGGAGCCGTGCGCTCGCTTGCCGGCAACAGGACGGCAGGAACCGACGCACTCGTCAGCGCCGCAACCGTGGCCAGCCTCGTGCTTCGCGAGAACGTCGTCGCCCTCACCGTGCTGTGGCTCTTGAACATCGGCGAGTACCTGCAGGAATTGACCCTCAAGCGAACTCGACGCGCGATCTCCGATCTGCTGACCGGCACACAGGACACCGCCTGGATCAGGCTGCCCGACGGCTCCGAGATCTCCGTCGACGTCGATCGACTCGAGATCGGCGACGAGGTCGTCGTGCACGACCACGTGGGCGTTCCCGTCGACGGCACCGTGGTCGACGGTGACGCGGTGGTGGATCAGTCCGCGATCACCGGCGAGACCTTGCCGGTATCGATCGTCGCCGGAGACCGTATTCATGCGGGATCCGTCGTCGTCCGTGGCCGCCTCGTCGTGCGCGCATCCGCCGTCGGTCGCGACACCACGATCGGCCGCATCATTTCTCGCGTCGAGGAGGCGCAGGAAGATCGTGCACCGATTCAGACTGTAGGAGAGAACTTTTCACGACGCTTCGTCCCCGCGTCCTTCATCCTGTCGGCGCTGACTCTCGTCGTCACCCGGGATGTACGACGTGCCATGACGATGCTGCTCGTGGCGTGCCCGTGCGCGGTCGGGTTGTCCACGCCGACCGCCATCAGCGCAGCCATCGGAAACGGTGCCCGCAGAGGCATTCTCATCAAGGGCGGATCTCACCTCGAACAGGCCGGCAGGGTCGACGCCTTTGTGTTCGACAAGACCGGAACCCTCACGGTGGGACGCCCAGTGGTGACCAATGTCGTTTCGTTTCAGGACGATTGGGAACCCGAGCAGGTGCTGGCCTACGCAGCGAGTTCCGAGATCCACTCTCGACATCCTCTGGCAGAGGCAGTCATTCGGAGTACGGAGGAACGGCACATCGTCATCCCTCCGCACGAGGAGTGCGAGGTGATCGTCGGGCTCGGCATGCGGACGGTCGCAGACGGACGGACGCTGCTCCTGGGCAGTCCATCTCTCCTCCGCAGCGAGGACGTCGCGGTGTCCGAGGATGCGCAGCAATGGGTTTCGCGGCTGCAGGACGAGGCCGAGACTCCGCTGCTGTTGGCCGTCGACGGCGTACTCGTCGGCTTGATCAGTCTCCGCGACGAAGTCCGTACCAACGCATCCACCGTTCTGAACGCGCTCCGTGCCGACGGTGTCGAACGCATCATCATGCTCACCGGCGACCACCCGAAGACGGCAGCGGCGGTCGCCGCGGAACTCGGTATCACCGAGTGGCGTGCCGAAGTGATGCCCGACGAAAAGCTCGAAGCCGTCCGAGAACTGCAGGACGCAGGCTACGTCGTGGCGATGGTCGGTGACGGCACCAACGATGCTCCTGCGTTGGCCGTCGCCGATATCGGAATCGCAATGGGATTGGCGGGCACCGACGTTGCCGTCGAGACCGCGGACGTGGCACTGGCAAGCGACGACTTGTCGCGTCTGCTCGACGTACGTGACCTCGGCCGGCACTCGGTGTCGGTCATCCGTCAGAACTACGGAATGTCCATCGCCGTCAACGCTCTCGGCTTGGCGGTCAGCGCCGGTGGTGCGCTGTCCCCAGTGCTGGCGGCAATCCTGCACAACGCCTCGTCGGTCGCGGTGGTCGGCAACAGTTCGCGATTGATCCGATACCGACTCTGATCAGTAGGTACCGAACGCCAGGGCGAGGTGTCCGGTACCTACTTCGCTACTTTGCGTCGCGGAAGTACGGTTCGACCGTGCCCTTGAGCTTGACGAGCATGGGGTTTCCGTAGCGATCCTTCGCGGTCGGGACCTCGACACGCACCCAACCCTCGGACACGTTGTATTCGCGAATGCTCGTCTTCTCGACGCCGTTGAAGCGAATGCCCACGTCGCGGCGAAGAACCTCTTCGTTGTAGAAGCGGCTGCTCGGATCGATCGAGAGATGGTTCGGTGGAACGTCTGTGTTCTGGTCCTCGGGCATGATTACTTTCGTCGATGTGCTGCGTTGGGTGCTGGGGTCTGAACCCCATGAAGAATACGCGACCTAACGTTGGACCAGCGCCGCTGTCCCTAGCCCCGTGCCATGTCCACGAATCGGGACAGGTGCAGCTGGTGCGCCACAGTGATTGTCGCCGTCGGGCCGTTACGGTGCTTGCCGAGGATCAGGTCGGCCTCGCCGCCGCGGGGGTCGTCGCGCTCGATGGCGTCGGGCCGGTGCAGCAGAATCACCATGTCGGCGTCCTGCTCGAGTGAGCCGGACTCACGGAGGTCCGAGACCATCGGCTTTTTGTCGGTTCGCTGCTCGGGACCACGGTTGAGCTGGCAGACCGCGACCACCGGGCATTCGAGTTCCTTGGCCAACAGCTTGAGCTGACGGGAGAAGTCCGAGACCTCCTGCTGACGCGACTCGACCTTCTTGCCGGACGACATCAGCTGAAGGTAGTCCACCACAATGAGTTTCAGGCCGTTGCGCTGCTTCAGGCGTCGCGCCTTGGCTCGAATTTCCATCATCGTCAGGTTGGGCGAATCGTCGACGAAAAGCGGTGCTTCGCTGATCTCGCTCATGCGACGGGCCAGCTTGGTCCAGTCGTCGTCGGTCATCTTTCCGGAACGCATGTCGCCGAGCTTGATCTTCGCCTCTGCGGACAGCAGACGCATGACGATCTCGGTGCGACTCATCTCCAGAGAGAAGATGACACTGGGCATACCGTGCTTGATGGAGCACGAACGCATGAAATCCATACTTAGGGTAGACTTACCAACGCCGGGCCTCGCCGCGACAATAATCATCTGACCAGGGTGAAGACCGTTGGTGATCTCGTCGAGTTCAGCGAATCCAGTCGGCACGCCGAGGGAGATGCCGCCGCGGCTGGCGATGGAGTCGATTTCGTCCATCGTGGGCTGCAGCAGCTCTTCGAGGGGGAGGAAGTCCTCGGAGGTGCGTCGCTCGGTGACCTCGTACACCTCTGCCTGTGCGCGGTCGACGACCTCGGCGACGTCCTGACCGTCGGCTCCGGCGTAACCGAACTGCACGATGCGGGTACCGGCTTGCACGAGCCGCCGGAGAATGGACTTCTCCGCCACGATCTCGGCGTAGTACCCGGCGTTGGCGGCGGTGGGCGTCGTCTGAGTCAGCGTGATCAGGTACGGCGGGCCGCCGATGCGCTTGAGCTCGCCGCGGCGATCCAGCTCGGCAGAGACGGTCACCGGGTCGGCAGGCTCACCGCGGCTGTAGAGGTCGAGAATGGCGTCGTAGACGTTCTGGTGTGCCGGCCGGTAGAAGTCGCCCGGACGGAGCACCTCGAGCACGTCGGCGATGGCATCCTTGCTCAGCAGCATGCCGCCCAACACGGACTGTTCGGCGGCCATGTCCTGTGGCGGCTGTCGCCCGAAGTCTTCGCCCGGACCTTCGCTGGAGGAGGAGCCGGAGTAGTCGGACTGTCCTCGATCGTCCACAACTGCCACGCGAACCGGCCGTCCTCTCCCCATAGTCCGAGCACGGCCGGATAACACCCGGACGTGCGGTCAAGCAAGTTCTACCCCCGGGCACCGACAGGTCCTGTTCGGCACCGGATCCGCGCTGCCCCGGCACCGTTCGACGGCATCGAGAGAGACGCTGGAGGGACGTTAAGCGGTATCGCCAGGAGTCACAACACAGGCTGTGGATGGATCTGTGGATGAAATGTGGACGAGGTTGAACAACGGTGTTGACCGTCTGGGGATAACCTGGGTATAACTTTTGGACTTTGCACCATTCCCGCACGTCAAGGCGTGTACATAAAGTTTTTTGCCTGTGCATCGTTCTGGGGGCGGCGTGTCGGCCGAATTGACAACTCGGGCGTGTTGAGTAAATGCCGAGTGAACTCGGTGGTGAAGTACGTCACACCGGCTGGAAATTGGCACTGAAAAAGTCTTAATGCTGGTTTTCGAGCCGAAGGGCCCGACCCCCGTCGGGAATCGGGCCCTCGTACTTCGCTCGAACAGACCGTCAGAGATCGGCCTTCTGCGGGCACAGCGCCGGGTCGAGAACAGTGATCTCCTTCGTACCGATCTGCAGCACCCGGGCCGACGGGATGTCGAAGAAGAGACCGGTGATCCGCAGACGACCCTCCGCGTTCGCGCGTCCCACCACCCGGTGACGGGTCAACGTCTGCAGCTGCACCGCCACATTGACCATCGCGAGCTGGTCGGCCTCGCCGAAGCCCAACTCCGCCGCTTGACGGCCCACCGCGTGCCCACTGCGGAACGCCTCCAGGCTGGCTCTCCCGTGCCCGAGCCACTCGGCCACCGACGGGTCGGCGGCGTTCTCCGCCCCGCCGAGAATTGCCTTCATGGCACCACAACCGGAATGGCCACACACCACGACCGACGACGTACCCACTTCGTCGACGCCGAAGGCGAGAGCTGCCTCCACCGAGCAATCCTGACCTTGGGTGGGGATCATGTTGCCGACGTTGCGCACGGTGAACAGGTCACCGGGGCCGCTGCTGGTGATCGTGTTCGGCATGACGCGTGAGTCGACGCAGCAGAGGAACAGCGTGTCCGGGTCCTGAGACTCGGTCAGACCTTCCAGGTGCGGACGAATGTTGGGGGCATGAGTGCGGTGGTACTCGGCCACTCCGCTCAACACCGGACGCAGAGCAGCGGGCGAATCCTCCTGCGTGTCGTCGCCCTTGAGCTGCCACGCCCGCCACGGTGCCAACGAGCTGCGCACCGTGGCAGATCCGCGCCGCGGTGGCCCTTCGGTGGCCGCAGCCATCGACGCCGTGCCCACCTCCTCGACGCGCACGGAACCACCGGTCGCCTCGTGTTGGCGGACCCACTCGTTCAACGCGTCGTGCACAGCATGGTCGAGGAAGTCGACTCCGAGGTGGACGGTGACCGACGTGCCTGCGGGCACCGTGGCCAACACTCGAGTCAGTCGCGGCAGCGCGAGGAAGCTCAGCGAGCCCTCCATCGTCACCCGCCAGGTTCCGTCGACCGTTTCCTCGGCCCGAATCTTCGCCAGCACCACGCGTCGCAGAACCAGGATGATCGAGAGCGCCAGGCCGATCAGCACTCCCTCGAGCAGGTTGAGCGCCACGACACCCAGCACCGTGACTGCGTAGACAGCGATGTCACCGGTCTTGTTCGCGATCTTGATGTCGGCCAGTTTGATGAGCTGCACACCGATCATCACGAGCAACCCGGCGAGCGCCGCGAAGGGCACGAGCTCGACGATCGAGATGAACAGCACCGAGAAGATCAGGATCCACACGCCGTGCAGAATCGCCGACGCACGAGACTTGGCACCGACCTTGACGTTGGTCGCGCTACGCACGATGACGCCGGTGATCGGCAGGCCACCGATGGCACCGGAGGCCATGTTGCCCGCACCCTGCGCCATCAATTCGCGGTCGAAGTTGGTGCGCGCACCGCTGTGCATCTTGTCGACGGCCACAGCGGACAGCAGGCTTTCGACGCTGGCGATCAGCGCGATGGTGATGACACCGGTGGCGAATGCACCCCACTGACCGTCGGGCATGATCGGGAAGCTCAGAGACTCGATGAGGTTGCCCGGCAACTCGATTCGCTCGACGTCGAGCGAGAAGAAGATCGAGACCGCGGTTGCGGTGACCACTGCAACCAGTGCCGCAGGCACTTTGGAAACCTTGGCCATCACACTGGACACGCCGGCCAGTCGCGGCCACGAGAACATCAGCACGACGACGATGCCGCCGACGACGATGGACGGCCATTGGCCGTCGGCCACGGAACGCGGAATGGCGAGCAGGTTCTGCACCGCAGAGCTTTCGGACTCTCCACCGAGCAGCACGTGAATCTGTTGCAGCGCAATGGTTATACCGATGCCGGCGAGCATCGCGTGAACAACCACCGGCGAAATGGCAAGTGCACTACGAGCAATGCGGCTCATGCCCAGCAGAACCTGGACGAGGCCGGCCAACACCGTGATGGCACATGTTGTGGCCCAACCGAATTGGTTGACCAACTCGGCGACCACCACAGTCAGACCCGCAGCCGGACCACTGACCTGCAACGGCGATCCGCCGAGAATACCGGCGAGAATGCCGCCGACCACAGCGGCGATGAGGCCGGCCATGATGGGAGCGCCGGAGGCGACAGCGATACCGATCGAAAGTGGCACTGCCACAAGGAAAACGACCAGCGAGGCCGGTAGGTCGTACTTGATTATCGACCCGACCCGAGACGGCGGCTCGGATCGGGTCTTCGGACTGGGTTCTGAATCGTGCTCTGCTGTCGTTGTCACGGCAGTTCCTCCGGGCGTCTAGGCGTCAGGTCGGTCGATCGTGTTCCGGCTTGGAATGTCGCCCCCAAGTAAAGGGTACGCAAACCTCGGCCGAAGGTGGCACCGAGAGAGATCCTTCACAATTTGGAAACCGTTGTGACAGTTGAATTTTGTGAGATGGCACGAAAAAACCCCACGAACCGAAGTTCGTGGGGTTTCTTGCAGCCGTTTCGGGCCGAAAGCTGAAAATCAGCTTCCGACGACCTCCAGCTTGAACTTGGCGGTCACGTCGGGATGCAGGTTCACGACGATGTCGTGCTTGCCCGTGCTCTTGACGTGAGCCTTCGGCAGATCGATGCTGCGCTTGTCGACGACCGGTCCACCGGCAGCCTTGAGTGCAGAAGCGACGTCCGACGCGGTGACCGAGCCGAACAGCTTGCCCGAGTCGCCGGCAGTCTTGACAGACAGCGTGACGGACTCGAGGCCCTCGATGGCCTGCTTGAGCTCGTTGGCGTGCTCGAGGCCGCGAACGGCCCGAGCTTCCTGAGCGCGGCGAATGCCGTCGACCTGCTTCTGAGCTCCACGGGTGGCCTGGATGGCCAATCCGCGGGGCAGCAGGAAGTTACGGCCGTAGCCGTCCTTGACCTCTACGGTGTCGCCAGGCGCACCGAGGTTGTCCACATCAGCGGTGAGGATCAGTTTCATACCAATCGCCCCTTTCTATCGAGCCGTCGCGGCGTAAGGCAGCAGTGCTACCTCACGCGAGTTCTTCACGGCAACGGCCACGTCACGCTGATGCTGGACGCAGTTGCCGGTGACACGGCGAGCACGGATCTTTCCGCGATCGCTGACGTACTTACGCAGCAACGTCGTGTCCTTGTAATCGATCGCCGTGTTCTTTTCCTTGCAGAAGGAACACGCCTTCTTCTTGAGCACCTTGTCGCGCAATGGCGGTTTGGGCATGGGTCTTTCTCCGTTACATCTGGTTGTTCTCGATCGAAGGATCTAGAACGGTGGCTCTTCGTCTCCGCCACGTCCGCCGAAGGAGCCCGACGCCGCCGGGGCACTGCCCCAGGGATCGTCTCCACCGGAACCGGAGTTGGACGAGGAGTTCGAGCGGCCGCCGCCCGATCCGCCGGAGGAACCCGAGCCGGAGTTGAAGCCGCCTCCGCCGCCACCTCCACCGCGATTGGCCTTGTTGACCTTTGCGGTGGCGTAGCGAAGTGAAGGTCCGATCTCGTCGACTTCGAGCTCGACGACTGTCCGCTTCTCACCCTCGCGCGTCTCGTACGAACGCTGCCGCAGCCGTCCGCTCACGATCACTCGTGAGCCTCGGGTCAGACTCTCGGCAACGTTCTCCGCTGCCTCGCGCCAGATGTTGCAGCGCATGAAGAGCGCGTCGCCGTCTTTCCATTCGTTCGTCTGACGATCGAATGTGCGCGGGGTGGATGCAACCGTGAAGTTGGCAACTGCCGCACCGGCGGGGGTGAATCGAAGTTCTGGATCAGCCGTCAAGTTTCCGATGACGGTGATGACGGTCTCGCCTGCCATGGTTCCTCTTTCAGTAGTAAGCGTTGTGAGTGCCAGCCTAGGGCCGGACACCGACAATTACTTGCCCTGTCGCAGGACCTTCGTACGCAACACGGACTCGTTGAGTCCGAGCTGACGATCCAGCTCGCTGACGGTGGCAGGCTCGGCGTTGAGGTTCACAACGGCGTAGATGCCCTCGGCATGCTTGAGGATCTCGTAAGCCAGACGACGCTTGCCCCATACATCGACCTTGTCGACGGTGCCGCCATCCTTGCGAACGACGTTGAGGAACGTATCGAGCGACGGAGCGACAGTGCGCTCGTCCAGATTGGGGTCGAGAATGACCATCAATTCGTAATGACGCATAAGACCTCATCACCTCCTGTGGACTAGTGAAAACGGCCACGGACTATCCGCGGCAGGAGGGTCGTTGCGTCAGCAACCCCTCAAAGATACACGACAGGGCCCTGACCTGCTAATTCCCTCTGGGCGCACAGTCGGGCATTCGCTCGTCATACTCTTGCACCATGCGATCCGGGGTCCGCGCCAGTCCGACGACGGTTGTCGTGGTCGTCGCGATGGCAGCAATCGGGTTGATTCTGGGATATCTGAACAAGGCCCGCTGCGCCGTCGCACCGTTCGACGAGTCCGGACGCAGCACAGTGTTCGACGTCATCAAGGACTCGTCCGTCTGCTACTCCGACATCCAGTTCCTGTGGCTCGGTCGCGATATCGACAATCACATATTTCCCTACATCCACGGGGCCATCACGAGCGACGGAATCCTCACCGGAGGGACGGTGGAGTATCCGGTTCTGAGCGGTCTGCTGATGTGGCTCGGCGCAATCCCGGCCCACACCGACGCGCAGTTCCTGTTGACCTCGGCACTGATCCTTGCGCCGTTCGGGCTTCTCACCGCCTGGATGCTCGGGCGGATGGCCGGCTGGCCGGCGCTGCTGTGGTCCATCTCCCCACCCCTGGTGATGTACGCCTTCCACAACTGGGAGCTACCGGTCGTCGCCTCTGCGGTAGGTGCGATCTTCGTCATGACATTGCCGATTGCATTGCGGCGCAAGGCAATTGCGGCTTCGGTACTGCTGGCGATCGGATTCTGCCTCAAGATCTATCCGGGCGCGTTCGTGCTCCCGCTCATTGCCTATGTCGTCACCGGCGGTACGAACGGTCGAGAAAAACCGGAGACCGTCCGTGGCCGCTACGACATACACGGCGGCCTGCAGGTCGCCGGAGCCGCGATCGCCACCGTCGTCGCCGTCAACCTGCCGTTCGCCGTCATCGGTTACGAGGGCTGGCGCGCGTCGTTCACCTTCCAGTCGCTGCGCCAGGCGGACCTGACGACCAACTCCATCTGGTACTGGGGGCTGCGTCACCTCTACGTCAACGACCGCATGACGCCCGACGCGTACAACGACGCCGAAGCGTCGTTCCAGAAAGTCGTCGACGTGGCCTCGCCGCTCCTGGTGTTCGTCGCGTTCGCGATCGCGCTGTGGCTCGGCTTCCGGCGCGCGAACGTGATCGGCACCTATCCCTGGGTCGCCGTGAGCGGGTCGATGCTGTGCGGCTTCATGCTGCTGCACAAGGTGCACTCACCCCAGTACACGCTGTGGCTGCTTCCCTTCCTCGTGTTGCTTCGGGTCCCCTGGGGAATCGTCGCCGCGTACTTGATGGTCGATCTGTCGATGGGGATCGGCGTGTTCAAGTACTTCGCTGCGCTGGCCTCCGGCGTCGACGCCAACGACGAGGAATTCTTCGTCCTCGTCGGAGTCTGGGGGCGAGCGCTGCTGCTGGTGGTGCTGTTCGTGATGTTCGCCCGCGCTTGCCTGCGGTTTGCCCAACCGGGCGAAACCGACTCGGAGTCGGTAACGTCGCCTCGTTCGTCGACGACATCTGTGACGGCATCACCGAGGCACTAGAGCTTCGGGAAACAGGGCGCTGGGGAAATAGCGCGCAGAGCGGGGCGGGGACATGGCACAGGTGTCGCAATCTCAGGGAAGTACCGAGGACGGCACTGCCGCGGTACGTCGGATCGGTTTGATCGAGGACCACGAATCCGTTGCGCTCGGCCTCAAGGCCATGCTGGCGGACGAACCCGATCTCGATCTCGTGATCATGGCCTCCACCGTGGACGAATTGCTCGCCCACCGAGAGCAGCTAGACCTGGTGGTACTCGATCTGCGCCTCGGCGACGGATCTTCTCCGCGCTCGAACGTGGAACAGTTGCACGCCGCGGGATCACGAGTGCTGGTGTACACCGGTGCCGAGAACGCATTCCTGGTTCGGTCCGCGGCACGCGCGGGAGTGCTCGGTGTGGTGCGCAAGTCCGCGCCCGCATCGGCCATCGTGTCTGCGATCCGGCGAGCCGCGAGCGGCGGGCAGGTGGTCACCACGGACTGGGCCGCGGCGATCGACGGCGATCCACAACTGCCCGACGTCGGCCTGAGCCCACGTCAACGCGAGGTGCTTGCCCTTTACGCGTCGGGCGAGAAGGCTGGACGCGTCGCCCGCCTGGCCGGACTGTCGGAACAGACCGTGAACGACTACCTCGTGCGCATCCGCAACAAATACGCCGAGGCGGGGCGTCCGGCACCGACCAAAACCGATCTGTACAAACGCGCGGTCGAAGACGGGTGGCTCCCGATGCCCGAGCTCCCCTCGCAGGACTGATGACCGGCTGGAGCGCGATTCATGACGCATCTTCAGAGTTGACGGTTCAAATGCCCATAGAAATCAGGGCAGCGAGTCTGTGATCGACCTGTGAGAATGAGTTGACTCAGGTTTAGACCGTCTCAACCTGCCTCGGCCCTCGGGAGAACTGATGTCCGCACTGCTCGATCCCATGCCCTCGGAACACAGCGACTCCATCTCTGCCGCACCGCTCGCTCGCGGACTGATCAGCCTGGTGCCGCCCGCTGAGCAGAGAGACAAGTTTCCCACTCGGCCCGGCCTGACCGACCGTGAGATCGAGGTACTGCTCTGCTGGATTCGCCTCGACTCCAAGACCGAGGTCGCCAAGGCACTGTTCCTGTCGCTGGGAACCGTCAACACCCACTTGACGCGTATCCGCGCGAAATACACCTCTGTCGGAAGGTCCGCCCCGACCAAGGCCGCCCTGGTGGCCCGGGCCCTGCAGGACGGACTCGTCGACATCTCGGAGCTGTAAGTCTTCGAGCTGTTGCGGTTCGAGAGCGTAGGTCAGACGTGGATTTCGGTGTCCACGCCTTCGCTCTCGAGACGCTTGTTGCGTCGGATGCTGCTGATCAGTGCGGCACCGATGAAGAGGATTCCGACGAAGCCGGTGATCAGTTCGTTGATGTGCACGCCGATCGACACGAGCAGGATGATGGCCAAGGCACCGATTGCCCAGTGCGCGCCGTGCTCGAGGTAGACGTAGTCCGACAACGTTCCCTTGCGAACGAGGAACACCGTGATCGAGCGAACGAACATGGCACCGATGAAGCCGAGGCCGAGCGCGATGATGATCGGGTCCGCGGTGATGGCGAAGGCTCCGATGACACCGTCGAACGAGAACGACGCGTCGAGGACCTCGAGGTAGAGGAACAGGAAGAAACCGGCCTTGCCGGTCGCCTTCGCCAGTTCGCTCGGGCCGCCGGAGGACTCTTCGCCCTCTTCCTCGATGTGGAACAGTTCGCCGAGACCGTTGACGGCAATGTACGTGATCATGCCGAGCACGCCGGAGACCATGACGGTGGAAATCTTGTCGTCGTCGGCGAGGAATTCGGCGCTGAGCACGAGCAGCAGGCCCGCGACGACAACGGACAGCTGATCGAGGCGACCGATCCGGGCGAGAGGCTTCTCCAGCCAGCTCAGCCACGTGATCTCGCGGTCCTCGAAGATGAAGCCGAGGAAGAGCATCAGCAGGAACATGCCGCCGAAGGCTGCGATCTGCGGATGTGCGTCGGTCAGCAGCGTTTCGTAGCTCGGCGACCCGTCCGGGAAGGTCGCGGCACCGTCGGCGGGCGGGTTGAGCGCCAGGTCGATGGCGGCGACCGGACCGAGGCCCGACGCAGCCCAGACGATGACCAGCGGGAACAGCAACCGCATGCCGAACACGGCGATGACGATGCCGATGGTGAGGAAGATCTTCTGCCAGAACTCACTCATCCGTCGCAACACGGTGGCGTTGATGACGGCGTTGTCGAAGGACAGGGACACTTCGAGCACGCCGAGGATGAGGACGAGAATCATCGCCTCGAGTCCGCCGTACAAGAAGGCCACGATGACGGACACGATGGTGACCGCAATCGACCAGCCGAAGATTCTCATAACCACGTCAGTGGCCTTTCTGGCTAGGAGCAGAGCCCGCAGGCGCGACCAAGTTGGGGGACGAAACGGAAAAACCCCCGCCCATCATGAATGACGAGGCGGGGGTATCCCCAATCTTGGGAGTGCCTTTACTAGACGTTTACTCCGAAGTCCCGGGCGATGCCTGCGAGTCCGGACGCGTAGCCCTGGCCGACTGCGCGGAACTTCCACTCCGCGCCGTTGCGGTACAGCTCACCGAAGACCATCGCGGTCTCGGTCGAGGCATCCTCGCTGAGGTCGTAGCGAGCAAGCTCGGAGTTGTCGGCCTGGTTGATGACGCGAATGAACGCGTTGCGCACCTGACCGAACGACTGCGAGCGAGCGTCCGCATCGTAGATCGACACGGGGAACGTGATGGTCTCGATCTCCGGCGGCACAGCGGCGAGATCGACCTTGATCTGCTCGTCGTCTCCGTCGCCTTCACCGGTGGTGTTGTCCCCGGTGTGCTCGATGGAGCCGTCGGGAGACTTCAAGTTGTTGAAGAACACGAAGTGCCCGTCGCTCAGGGCCTTCTTCGTCGAGTTCAATGCGATGGCGCTGGCATCGAGGTCGAAGTCGGTGCCCGTCGTCGTGCGGATGTCCCAACCGAGGCCGACCACGACCGCGGTCAGGTTCGGTGCTGCCTTGGTGAGCGAGACATTGCCACCCTTGCTGAGGCTGACGCCCATTGAGAGGTCCTTTCGCAATTGGTTTCCCGTTACGGGTACAACCGTAGTGGGAATGTCCGGTTTCTGGACGTACTCGACCAACGAGCGCGGTGATGCGGAGGTTCCCGTCGGTAGTATCGAACAGGTGACAAGTCGCTGGCCTGGGGTGTTTCGCCGAGGTTCCGAATCGGACGCCGCCGCGCGTCGTTCCCAGGACGCCGCTGTCGCCGCCTTTCTCGACATGGACAAGCGACAGTCCATCGCATCCGCCGGTGTCGAGGCATCCACCGCGCTGCGCCCGGAGGACGGACTCGCCCGTCGATGGTTCGATACCGAGAAGCTGTGTTTCGACGCGGGAGCGGCGTATCTCGCTGCCGTCGAACAGTTCGACGGAATCACCACTGCCGCCGCGAGGTCGGCATTCGACAACGCGACGCGGCTGCTCCACGACGCCAGCGTCGCCGTCGACCGTTTCTACGAGGCTCATCGCGGGACTCTCGAGCACGCCTCGGCACAGTTCGCGGCCACCCCGCGCCTGGTGCAGGACGCACTGGCCGAGGCGGACGCTGCGCGGTCCACCGTCGACGAGCAGTACGCCACCTATCCATCACTGCGGCAGGCCTGGAACGAACTGGATGCCGCCACAACACAATTGAACGATGTTCGACGGGATCCGCTGCGTGCGCGAGAGCAAGCCGCCGTCGTCCGGGACAGGTCCACTGCGTTGCGCGAGGCGGTTCGCTCGGCTCCCGGACGCCAGCAGGAGGCCCGGACCGCACTGGTCTCGGTGCGGACCCGAATCGAAGCCGTACGAACGAGATCCGAGGGGATCGCGCCGGCCTTCTCGAGTCTGCTCCGCGAATTCAATGCCAAGAGCTCGGCAGATCTATCGCACAACGAACGGTCGAGCACACGTCACATCGAACAGGCCGACGAGGATCTGCGAGCGGCCCGTTCGGCGCTCGACACGGGCAACCCCGAGCAGGCCTTGGATCTCGTCGCCCAGGCCCGGTCGCACCTGACCGATGCCGAGCACCTGGTCGATGCCGTCACCGATCGAGTTCGCCTGCTGCGCGCAGTCAAAGCCGATCCGAGCGAGACCGAGAACAAGGTCCGGTTCAAACTTCGTGACGCTCAACAACTCGCGATCAATCGCGGTCTGGTTGCCGAATGGGGCTCGGTGCTGGATGCTCAGCTCGCCCGGATCGACAGGGCGAGCAACGCACTGACGGGTACCCATCCCGACTACTGGTCATATCTGCAGGATCTGGCTACCATTTCGGACTTCATCGCAGGCGTGATCGAACGCATGCGCAGCTAGCACCGACCGCATTCACACGAAGGATCATGGTGCAACACTTTCGCCATCTCGACGCCGACACCCGCGAACGCATGTTCTTCCTGCAACCGGAGGACATCGCGGTCAGTGACGGAAACAACGTCGTAGCAACAGCACTCGGTGCGACGCTGTACATTCCCGCGACCCGTGCGGACCTGACCGCGACGGTGCACAAGCGCACCGATGAGGGCGTTCGATCGATCGTGATCGATCTCGAAGATGCAGTCGCAGATCATGATCTGCAGTACGCGGTGGAGAACACCATCCGAACTCTGAACGAACTCTCGGGTTCGAATGCACTGGTGTTCGTCCGAGCCCGCACGGCCCAACAGATTCGGACGGTCTGCGCCGGTCTGACTCCTGGGGCCGCTGGACTTGCCGGATTCGTCGTACCGAAGTTCACCTCGGCAACCGGAGCCGAGTACCTCGACGAGATTCTCGCCGCGTCCACCGCGCACGACACCCGCTTGTTGGCGATGCCGGTTCTCGAGTCGGCCGAGGTGGTCCACCGCGAAACACGCGACACCGAACTCGTTGCCATCCGAGAACTACTGGCAAAATACCGAGACATCGTGCTGGCAGTCCGCATCGGAGCCACCGACATGTGCGGCACCTTCGGCATTCGCCGCGACCGTGACCTGACGATCTATGACGTCCGCGTCGTAGCCGACGTGATCAGCGCGATCGTCAATCATCTGGGCCGCAACGACGGATCGGGATTCGTCATCACCGGGCCGGTGTGGGAGTACTTCGCAGACCACGAACGCATGTTCCGGCCATTGCTGCGCCAGACGCCGTTCGTCGACCAGGAGGCCGTGCGCTTCCGGCAGCAACTGGTCAGCAGCGACTTGGACGCACTGCTGCGCGAGGTCGCCCTCGACCGCGCCAACGGTATCCAGGGCAAGACGGTCATCCATCCATCCCACGTTCCTGCCGTGCACGCATTGTCCGCAGTGACGCACGAGGAATACCACGACGCCCTCGACATTCTGGCCTCCGACCAGGGCGGCGCGCAGGCCTCCGGATACCGGAACAAGATGAACGAGCTGGGACCACATCGCAATTGGGCGAAACAGACGATGGTTCGCGCCCGGGCATTCGGGGTCACCAACGAAGGGATCACGTTCGTGGACCTCCTGACGGCGCTGGCTCAGCGATGACCGACAACCCGGCCGACGGCATCGTCCTGACCGACACCGGCTCCTCGTCGTCGTGGACGGCACGACAACTGGTGCGTCCCGGCCTACGTCGCAATCCCCGACGGGCACACCTGTTGGTGTCCACTGTGCTCGGCAAACACATACCCGTGGATCCGGACGTCGTCATCGGTGCCGGCGATGAATTGGCCGGCCTGGTCGCTGCGGCGGTCGGCGGCTCCGACGTCGATGTTCTCGGATTCGCGGAGACGGCAACGGGATTGGGTCACACGGTGGCAACCGCCCTCGATGCGCGCTGCTATGTGCACTCGACCCGCCGCACGGTACCGGGCATGACGGTGCACGGTGAGTTCGAGGAAGGGCACTCGCACGCCACCGACCATCTGCTGATGCCGACCTCGGCGGACCTGCTCGGCGGCGAACTACCCCTCGTTCTCGTCGACGACGAGATCTCGACCGGAGCCACCGCGCTCGATGCGCTCCGCCAGATCCATTCCACGGCTGCGCGTTCCCACTACGTCATCGCATCCCTGGTGGACATGCGTACCGCCGAGCATCTCGACGCGACCGCAGCAACGGCCACCGAACTGGGCGTCGTGATCGACAACGTCAGCCTCGCTCAGGGATCGGTCGAGCTGGAACCCGGGCTCGTGGAGACGGTTCTGAGCCTCCCCGATCCGACGTTCAATCCGGTTGCTACACAACCCGGTTCGGTACGCCGCATCGACGCGCCCTGGCCCGCAGCTCTACCCGAGGGCGGCCGCCACGGCTTCCTCAGGTCCGATGCGGCCGGGTTCGCCGACGCGATCGAAGCAGTCGCGGCCACCGTCGACGCGTCGCTCCCCGACTCGGGTGCCGTCGTGGTCGTCGGGCACGAGGAGCTGATGTACCTGCCGTTACGCCTGGCGGCAGCGCTGCAACGACGCGGACACAGCGCACTGTTCCAGACGACCACCCGCTCGCCCGCCTACGTACTCGACGTGGCGGGCTACCCACTGCGCCGGGGCTTCGAATTCGCAGCGCCCGAGGACGAATCCTCTCTGCGCTACCTCTACAACGCCGACGCGCCGGCCGACTCGACCCTGGTGTTCGTCGCCGATGCCCCCGCGGATACCGACGCACTCACCGCCGCGGCGGAGACACTCGCGGCGGCGGGCACCGACGTGCTGGTCGTGGTCGTGACCGGTGCCGATCCGCAGGCGCTCGAGATCGCCAGGCGCGCCCGTCCGCTGCGTGGGCCCGAGTTCGGCTCGTACGCGCCGGACGAGGTGACCTGGCTACTGAAAGACCTGTCGGACGTCTCGCTGGAAGCAGCAACGGCGGAGCGCGAGAGGGCGATTCAGGCCGGCACGGCGCACTATGCCGAATCGCTGCCGGTCGAATACCAACCCGATCTTGCGTATCGCGAACTGTTCGAGAAGGTACTGCACGACAGTGCGGCGCGGCTCGCGGTCGCCGTTGGAACCGTCACCGAGGTGGTGCTCGCCGAGCGCGGACACGACATCGTGCTCGCATCGCTGGCGCGGGCCGGTACTCCGGTGGGAATTCTGATGCGGCGCTGGGCTTTCGCCGCCCACGGCATCGAGATACCGCACTACGCCGTCTCGATCGTGCGTGATCGGGGTATCGACAGCGTCGCTCTGCGCTACCTCGCCGAGCACCACGATTCACGCTCGGTGGTGTTCGTGGACGGCTGGACCGGCAAAGGTGCCATCGCACGCGAACTCACAGCGGCACTACGCGACTTCCCTGGGGCGGACTTCGACGACGATCTGGCCGTGCTCGCCGATCCCGGACACTGCGCTCGCACCTACGGGACCCGAGACGACTTCCTCATCGCGTCGGCCTGCCTGAATTCGACCGTCTCGGGCCTCGTTTCGCGAACTGTACTCAACGACAGCCTCATTCGGCCGGGTGATTTCCACGGCGCGAAATACTACGCAGACCTGGCTCCCGACGATGTGTCGCGGCATCTACTCGACGCGGTGACGGCTCGATTCGACGACGTGCGTGACGAGGTCGCGGAGACGGTGTCGTCGGTGCTCGCGTCCGACAGGACTCCCACCTGGTCGGGATGGGCATCGGTGGAGAAGGTCCGCCAGGAGTACGGCATCTCGCACGTCAACTTCGTCAAGCCCGGTGTCGGCGAGACCACGCGGGTGCTGCTACGCCGAGTACCGTGGCGCGTGCTGGTGCGCGACGCAAATGCTCCGGAGCACCAACATATTCGGATGCTCGCCGAAGCCAGGGGAGTACCGGTCGACGTGGTACCCGACCTCGCCTACTCGTGCATGGGTCTGATCAAGAACGTCTCCACCGAGGATGCCTCGTGAGCGCCCTCGTCGCCGTCGACCTCGATCGCACGATGATCTTCTCCGAAGGCGCGCTCGGTGTGCCCCTGGACGAGACGTTCGAGTGCGTGGAGGTGTACGAGGGTAAACCGTTGTCGTACATGAGCACTCGGTCCATGTCGCTGCTCCGCGGGTTGAGCGAGAGCGTCACCGTGGTTCCGACGACGACGCGAACCATCGAACAGTTCCAGCGTATCGACCTGCCGGGCGCCCCGTGGCGGTACGCCATCACCAGCAACGGTGGCAACATTCTCGTCGACGGCGAGCCGGATACGGCCTGGCGCAAGGGCTTCGATCTGGACCTGGCCGGCATCGGCGCAGAGTTGAGATCGAGGGTCTCCGAAGACTGGGTGCTCAAATACCGCGAGGCCGACGGCCTGTTCTGCTACCTCGTCGTCGACGTCACCGCCGTCCCACCGGACTTCGTCTCGAACTGGTCGCAGTGGTGCGCGGCACGCGACTGGAACGTCTCCCAGCAGGGTCGCAAGATCTACACGATGCCCAACGCGGTGTGCAAGAGCTCCGCCGTGGCCGAGGTCCGTTCCAGGCTTGTTCAGGACGGCTCCCTGGATGCCGAGGCCGGCGTGTTCGCTGCCGGTGACGGCGCACTCGACGCCGAGATGCTCATGGCCGCCGACGAGGCCGTTCGACCGCGGCACGGCGAGCTCGAATTGCTGGGGTTCACCCGGCCCGGGTTGACCGTCACCGATTCCTCCGGCGTGCGGGCCAGCGAGGAAATTCTCGAGTGGCTGCGGAACCGAACCACCGCGCACCGCGTCTAACACTTCGTCGGGGGGACAGGCGCGTGGCAAGGGGTGGGCATGGCGAATCCGTACGAGGAACTCGAAGCGACGATCGACGGGATAGTCACCAACATATTCGTGACCCCGGTGGGGCCCGAGCTCGTCGGCACCATGCTCGGGGAGGCGTTCGAGAAAGCGAACGGGGCATTCGACTACCGCGGTGACTACGAACCCAACGAAGTGACGATCACCGAACCGTTCGAGGTGATGTCACACGAGGACATCGCGGGCATGGTCGGGTCGTTGGCCATCGGTCCCATTGCGACTTCGTCGAAGAACTGGAACGACCTCTCGGCCGCCGCCGGCTCCGGATCCGACGGCTTCCGAACGGGAATCGAGGCGGCCATGGCGTCGGGCTGGTCCGGGCCGATGTCCGACGCCGTGCGCGGCGGCGTAGGCGATTACGTCTCGTCGGCGTCCGCGCTGGCCACGTCGATGAGCCTGATCGGGAACAAGCTGCTCGAAGCACACGCGGGATTCGAGCAGACCAAGTCGAGAATGCCGCCGGTGGTCGCGTCCGAGGCCAGCACCCTGATCGGTTCCCTGCTCCCCGTTCCGTTCGCTACCAAAACGGCGACGGCAGTGCAGGAGGAGCAGCAGAACGAAGCGCGTCGCATCATGCGATCGGTGTACGTACCGGGCGTGGTGCTGTCGGACACCAACGTTCCGGTGCTGCCGACGGCGCACAATCCCGTCGACGGCGGAGGCGGTGGTTCCACCGGCGGCTGGGCAGGCGGTTTCCCGCCGGGCAGTTTCCCGGCCGCCAGTGGGAGCGGCGGTGCGACGTCCGGTGGGGGCGCAGGCTCGGCAGGAGCCGTCGATCCCGCAGCGCAGTCGGCTGCGCAGCAGACCGATGCCGGCACCGCGACGCCTGGACAATCGGGCCCCGGGCAACCGGGTTCGAGTCCATCCGGACCGCTGCCGCCTGCAGATCGGTCCGGGGAAACCCGGGCCGCCGCAGCCGGTGGCCCCGGAAATGCTCCCGGGGGACTCGGAAGCAACGTGGGAGGCGGCGGATCCTCGGGGACAGGCTCCCCGGGCTCCGGCTACGGCGGCTCGGGCTACAGCGGCTCCAACTACGGCGGCTCGGGCTACAACGGATCCGGTGGCGGTGTGGGCTCCGGTGCAGGTTACGGCGGCTCTGTTCTCGGGTCGCCGATCGGTTCCAGCGGTTCCAGTGGCGGCCCGGGCGGCGCGAGTGCGGCGGCGGCCGGTCGAGCAGGGGCTCACGGTATGCCCGGAGTGGGCGGTATGGGCGCGGCGGGAGGTCGTGGCACCGGAGACAACGACGGAGAACACACCACCCCCGGCTATTTGATCGACGTGGGCAACGGCAGCGAACTGATCGGTGACCTGCCACTCGTCGCACCCCCTGTGCTCGGCGGCTGACGGTGACGCAGTGGACCGTGCGCGGCATGGATTTCGCGATGCTCTGCAGTCGTTTCGGACGGGATCGGCTGCCCTACCCTCTGGCCGTCACCGTCGACGTCGATACCGAGGGTCAGCTCCGACAGCTGCGGCGCGAAGCGTCGGCGAGGATCGACGCGCTGGTGGACGAGCGGCTCGAGGCAGCCATCGGAGTGGTGATCGACCCCGCTGTGCGCATCGAATGCCGAGGCGACACCCACGATCTCGGGCAGAGCCCGGTGCGCGTTCATGCAGCGGTGACCCATGATTTCGCGGTTGTCCTCACCCAACGCCCCGGGCCGGACTGTTCGGTCACGATCGACACGGTGACCCCGGCATCTGCCCCCGTACGGATCGCCGAGTCCGTGCCGACCGTGCAGGCCGGACGCCGTGCGGCCGCCACCCTCGAACATCCCTGCACTGCAACCACATCGAGCGGAGCAATCCTGTCCACGGCCACTCGACACGCGACTGCGGACGAGAAATTCGAGGCGTTCTTCGCCCGACCGCGATCGGCAGTCGGCGAGGTGATCGTCGCGCGCGGCGCCACCTACGACCACCGCCGCGATACCGATGCCGTCTCGTTCTTCTGGATGGACTTCGACGGGGACGGCCGCTACCTCGTTCGTTCCCACGCGTCGATCGACTTCGTGCCCGCCGATTCCACCCGATTCGTCGCCGAAATCGGGCGACAGTTGGAGTCGGCCTTACGCCGATGACACAGCCCACCCCTTGACACCGTATCGATTTTCGATAGGTTATCGATATTCGTTGTTATCGACTATCGATATGGAGGCGGCGGGATGGCATACGGACTGGGTTCCATGAGGACCAACAAGTGGGCGATGGTGTTCTACGGAGCACTGGCCGTGGGCTGGACCGGCTGGAAGATGTGGAAATACCACTCCTCGGACTACGTCCTTGCCACGGTCGAACCCGAGTGGAACACCCCGCCGGTGGAGTTGTTCGGAGGCCAGTTGCAACCGGGGAACTCGGTCGAGCTGAGCGTCCCGAAAGCCGAAATCGTACGACTGCTGGGCTTCATCGACGTGATGCGCTACGGATCCCTCGCCGTCGGACTGGTGATCATCCTGGTGGGCCTGCTGTTCTTCTACCGCTTCTGCGATCGCGTCATCGCCGGGAATCCCTTCACCAACGCCGCACGCACCGACGTCGTAGTGATCGGCGCGTGCATTCTCGCCTACCCCATCATCACTGGGTTCATGAACATGCTGGGCACCAACAGCGTCGTCGGTGCGCTCGAGCTGAGCGGGACCGTGGACACCGCTCGACCGGCCACCGGTCTCTGGATCGCAATTTTCGTGTCCACGTTCCTGCAATTCGTCTACGCCACCATCGCCCAGGGCTCCAAGCTCGCTCGTGATGCCGATGGTCTGGTCTGATGGCCGAGGAGTTGGTCGACCATCTCGTCGTGTGTCATCTCGGCGAGATCCTCGAAGCCCGCGGCATGACGCTCGCCGAACTGTCGCGTCTGGCGGGGGTCAGCGTCGTGAATCTGTCGGTACTCAAGAACGACCGCGCCAAGGCCATCCGATTTTCCACCCTGACCGCGGTGTGCCGGGTGCTCGGCTGCACCCCTGGCGACCTGTTCACCCTCCGCCAGATCTGACCGACAGGCCTTCGCGGTCACATCAGTCGGACAAATCGACCAAGTACATTGGATGACGGTAACCAGCACTTCGAGAGAGAGTCCACCACATTGTCTGCTCCGGCCGGTCAACCGTTGTCCAAGGGTCAGAACGGCCCCCTCACCGTCGGCGACGTCGTCGTGTCCATCGCCCTTGCGGTGCCGGCCGACCTGTCTGCACTTCTGGTCACCGACGCCGGAAAGGTGCGCACGGACGCCGATTTCGTGTTCTTCAATCAGCCGACCGGCCCCGGCGTCCGCCTCGAACCCGGGCAGGGCGGGCCGGCTCGGCTCGCCGTCTCGCTCGGCGCCGTTCCGTCCGACATCGAGCAGATCCGTGCGGTCATCACCCTCGACGACGCGTCGAGCAACTTCGGCCGATCGGCGCCCCCGGTCGCGCGAGTCAGCGACACCGCGGGAAATGTGTTGTACGAGTACACGATCGAGGGCCTCAGCTCCGAGTCCATCGTCATCGCTCTGGAGATCTACCGCCGCCAGGGGAGCTGGAAAGTGCGCGCCGTGGGGCAGGGATACGCGGGTGGTTTCGCTGCGTTGGTGACCGATCACGGTGTCTCCGTGGACGACGCGCCGGCTCCGGAAGTCAGTCTGACCAAGTCCAAGCCCGTCAGTCTGTCCAAGGGTCAGAAGGTCACGCTGCGCAAGGACGGCGGCGTGGCCCTGACGGTGATTCGCATGGGCCTCGGCTGGGATCCGGTGACGACACCGAAGAAGGGTGGACTGTTCGGCGGCGGAGGCCGTGCGGCGAACATCGACTTGGACGCATCGGCGATCATGCTGGCAGATCGCAACGTCAACGATGTCGTCTACTACGGCCAGCTCAACGCCAAGGACGGGTCGATCACCCATAAGGGAGACAACCTGACCGGTGAGGGCGAGGGCGACGACGAGGTCATCGTCGTCGATCTGACGCGGGTACCCCAGCACGTCACCGGCATCGTCTTCACGGTCACCTCGTACCGCGGCCAGACGTTCGAGCAGGTCGCCAATGCGTTCTGCCGGCTGGTCGACAACACCACCAACACCGAACTCGCCCGCTTCACCCTGCAGGGCGGCATGCCGTTCACCGGATTGGTGATGGCGAAGGTCTACCGCCAGGGCAGTGAATGGAAGCTACAGGCCATCGGCGACGGCATCCAGGCCAAGCACGCCGGTGAAGCCGTCAAGCAGCTCGGCCGCTATATGTGACCGCACGCCGACCGGTTCGATCTGCAGCGCCGTCGAGTACGCCACCGAGCGGGTCGACGGCGCTGCCGTTTCGAATGAGATCCTCCGACGGCCGGTAGATCTGCCGAACGATCAACGCGCACAAGCCGATCACTGCGATATCGCGCACGACCACGGTGGCGGTGAACCACTGTTCGGGCAGACCCTTGTTGTCCACGCCCAGGTAGTAGTACATCCGGGGGAACCAGACGAACGCGTCGATTGCCATCCACGCCAACAGGATTCGACGATGCGGTAGAGCCAGCACCGCGAGAGGGACCAGCCACAGCGAGTACTGGGGACTCCACACCTTGTTGGTCAGCAGGAACCCGGCCACCACCAGGAACACCAACTGGGCCAGCCTCGGCCGGGTCGGAGCCGTCGTACCGATGTAGGCGATCAGCGCACACAAGACGGCGAAGAGCATCAGCGTGACTGCGTTGAGAACCATCGGCTTGTCCCCCGGATAGAGGGGGCCGTCGAAGCCCGTCCATCCGGTGAAGGAAGTGACGACGTTGTACAGCGAATCGGGGTCGGCTCCGCGCTCGGAGTTGAGCCGGAAGAACTCGTACCACCCCGTCGGATACAGCAGGGCCAGTGGAAGATTGACCGCAAGCCAGGCCCCGAGGGCAGCCACTGCGGTCAGCCCCCACTCGCGCATGCGGCCGGCCCGCCAGCACAACACCAGCAGCGGTCCGAGGAACAACAGAGGATAGAGCTTGGTGGCACCGCCGAGGCCCAGCAGTACACCGGCCAATACGGGCCGCTTCTTGGCCCAGGCCAGCAGACCGGTGAGCGCGAATGCCGTTGCGAGAGCGTCGAAATTGGTGAATCCATGCACGATCACCAGCGGTGAGGCAGCCACCAGGGCAGCGTCCCAGATGCGTCGCCCCGCCGAGATCGCCGTCGCCCACACGGTGACCAGCCACGCGACGGCCAATCCCAGAGCAACGACGTTGAAGTAGACGACCACAGGCAGGGCTTGCGGCAGGAAACTCAGTGAGTTCCATGCCTTTCCGACGACCATCGAGCCGTACTGGTACAGGCCGGCAATGACCGGGTACTCCATGTACCGGATCTGACTCGACCCGTCGGCCTTGGTTTCTTCCCAGGACTTCTTGTACGGAAACGCACCTTGGTCGAGCCGCTCGGCACCGTAGAGCGGCACGGTGTCCGAATAGCACATCGCCACGTACTGGCGACTGCCGCTCCAGTCGAGACCGAGTTCACCGTTCGGACCCACCGGTGCCTGTTGAATGCACGCCGCCTTGGCGAACCAACCGAAGCAGAGAAAGACCACAGCGAGCAACAGGATGACCCGCAGCGCAGTGAACCACCGTTGCCGACCGACCAGAGCGTGCGCGCCCACCGGCCCGCCGATGACCGAGGACAGTTCCTCGGTCATCGGATCGGTACGGCTGGGTGCGTCACGGTCCGTTGCACTCGCCGTGTCCAGGCGACCAGGACTGGCAAGGGCTCTGCCCTTGCGCTCGGGTTCGGTCGTCACCGTTCGGTGCTACTGGCCGGGAGTCGCCGGTTCGGGGGCTGCCGGCTCGGGGGCTGCCGGTGGCTGTGCGGGCTGAGCCGGGGCCAGACCCGGCAGCGGAATGGTGACGCCCGGCAGAATCTCGACCTGACGCGGCGTGATGACCACCGGAGGCGAGATCTCCGTCGGAATCGGCAGAGTCACGGGCGGCGGCGCGGACGGAGCCACCGTCGTGACCGGGGCAGCCGGTGCCGAGTACTGCGGGACACCTGCCTGACCGGCGATGGCCTCGGGCGTCGGGAACGTCTCGTTCGAGGTGCCCTCGAGCGTGCCGTCCATCGTCGCCTTCCAGATGTCCGACGGTATGCCCGATCCGTAGATCGGACCGCCGTAACTGTTCTCGAGCGGCAAGCCCTGCTCGGTACCGACCCACACCGCCGTCGACAGTGACGGGGTGTACCCGACCATCCAGGCGTCCTTGTTCTGCCCGGTATCACCGAGCTGCGCGGTACCGGTCTTCGCCGCCGATTGACGACCACCCGCGAGGTTGTGACCGTTGGAGTACCCGGCGATCGGACGCATCGCCGACGTCACGTTGTCGGCCACCGCCGCCGAGACGACCTGCTGACCGGCCTCGGGTGCACGATCGAGCAACACCGTGCCGTCGGCCGTGACGACCTTCTGCACGAAGTGCGGGGTGTGGTAGACGCCGGAGGCTGCCAGTGTGGCGTAGGCCGAGGCCATATCGATCACCCGCGACTGGTACTGGCCGAGCACGATTCCGTAGTTCGGGCCCGCGTTGTCGGGCTCGGTCAGCGTGGGGCCGACGCCCTCGATCTCCTGCGGGATACCGAGCTTGTGTGCCATGTCCGCGATCGCCTGCGGGCCGTTGTCCATGCCCAGCATCATGCGGTAGAAGCTCGTGTTCAGCGACCGCTTGAGGGCTTCGGCGATGGTGCACGTGCCACAGGATTCGCCCTCGACGTTGCTGATCTGGATGCCGTTGACGTCGAGCGAGGAACTGTCGTACATCTTCGACAGCGGAATGCCTTGGTCCAAGGCAGCGGCGAGGCCGAACACCTTGAACGACGATCCGGTCTGCAACCCGGACTGAGCGAAGTCGAAACCGCGCCCGTCCGCGCCGCCGTAGTACGAGCGGACCGCGCCACTGCGCGGATCGATCGACACCGACGCCGTACGCAGCTCCGACGGCTCACCCTGCAGGTTGTTGTCCACGGCCTCGACCGCGGCGGCCTGCGCCCTCGGATCGATCGTCGTCGTGATCTGCAGACCCTCGGTGTTCAGATCCTGATCACTGACCCCGACAGCCGACAATTCACGCAAAACCTGCGCCTTGATCAGACCGTTGGGACCTGCGTCGGCGGCATCGCCCGAATCGACCTGAGAAATGGGGACCCACTGCGGATACTGCATCGCCGCACGCTGAGTCGCATCGAGCTGGCCCTGCGAGACCATGCCGTCGAGCACGTAGTTCCACCGCGACTGAGCACCGGTGGGGTTGACTTCCGGATCGAGTCCGGACGGTTGCTGGATGGTCGCAGCCAGTACTGCGCCTTCCTCGACCGAGAGCTGATCCACGGATTTGCCGAAGTACGCCGTCGACGCGGCAGCGATGCCATAAGCGCCACGACCGAAATAGATGGTGTTCAGATACGCCGCGAGAATGTCGTCCTTGGACCATTGGCGAGCCATCTTCGACGAGATGACCAGCTCCCGCATCTTGCGCGTCAACGTCCGCTCGGAGCCGACCACCGCATTCTTGACGTACTGCTGGGTGATTGTGGAACCGCCGCCCGCGCTGTCACGTCCGAGAACGTTGTCGCGCAGGGCACGGCCGAAGCCGGTCACCGAGAACCCGGGATTGGAATAGAAGTCGCGATCCTCCGCCGAGAGCACGGCGTTACGCACGTGCTCCGGAATCTGGTCGATCGTGACATCGGTTCGGTTGCCCTCGGGTGGCACCACCTTGCCGAGCACGCTCGACCCGTCGGAGGCGAAGATCGTCGCGACCTGATTGGTCCTGAGGTCACCGGGCCGCGGGACGTCCACCAGCGTGTACGCCACCATGAACAGCAGAATCGGCACTATCAGGCCCAAGGCGACCAACGCATACAACGTGCGTCGAACTACCCGCCACTTGGACTTCTTCTTCGTTTTCGCGGCGGAACCTCTTTCGGGGGGCTCGGGCGGTTCGTTGCCCGAGGAGCTAGCTGATGGATCGTTCGGTTCGTGTGGCGGCGGGACGGATCCCGATCGGGTGACACCTGCCGCGGCGTAGCGACCGTCACCGGGCGGTCGACCCTGCGGTGGCATCGGACGCTGGCCCGGAGGCGGACCCGGGCGTTGGCCGGCGGGAGGCATCGGCGGTCGACCCTGCGGTGGCATCGGACGCTGCCCAGGAGGGGGCCCGGGGCGCTGGCCCGGAGGTGGCATCGGCGGTCGCCCCTGCGGTGGCATCGGACGCTGCCCAGGAGGCGGTCCGGGGCGCTGACCCGGAGGCGGTAGCGGACGTTGGCCCGGAGGCGGTAGCGGACGTTGGCCCGGAGGAGGCACCGGACGTTGGCCCGGTGGGGGTACCGGACGACGTCCGGGCGGATCGGAATGGCGGCTGCCGCGCGGTGGTCCGGGCACGTCGGGGCGCCGTCCGGAGTCGCTACGGCCAGGTTCGTTGTTACCCGGGTTGTTGTCGTAGGGGGAACTCACGTACGAATCTCCAGTAATCTCGGCGGCCGCGTCGAATTCTCGGTGGCTGGGTTCAGCGAAGCGATTGTGTCATTCACTCGCAGTTCGACGGTTCGGTTGACGGGATCCCGATCGTGGGCGACGGGGTTGCTTGGGTGCGGGCACGGCCCCGAGGACGTAGGACTGGACGAGGTGATTCCAGCTGCACGAGCGGCAGACCTCGACCACATGGACCGAAAATTCCTCTTGGGTGGCAGCCAGCCGGCCGAGTTCGTCGGCCGTTCTCGCGGAGCCGGACAGGGGTCCGAGCTTCTCGCCGAACACCCACGACACCAGCGTGAGCTGCTCCTTCCGGCAGATCGGGCACACTACGTCGCTGCCGCGGCCGTGGAACTTGGCGGCACGTAGAAGATAGGGATCTGCGTCGCAGACCGCTGCCACGCCCGTCCTACCGGAGTAGACCTCGGCCAGCAGCGACCGACGCTGAAGGGCGTAGTCCACCACCTGTCGCTGAAGTCGCACGAGAACCAGAGTACGTGCGGCAGTGTCGATGGAGACCTGCGATCCCCGCCTGGACGACGATCGACCCCCATTCCTGGGCCGAGAAACTATGCTCCACCTGTGCCGACGCGACTGTCACCCAGTACGCGAGCGCGTGATGTGGATCGCACCGATACTTGCGCCACGTTGGACGAAGCACTCGCCGATGGCCAGCTGTCCGATTTCGAGCACGCCGCAAGGATCGATCTGGCGAAGGAAGCCGACACGATCGCCGATCTGCACGCCCTCATCGAGGACCTTCAGAACGACACCGATCTGCCGCCGATGGCCGACCCGATCGAGTTCGCGCATCCGATCACGACGGCAAAGGGCTCACGCCTGGGCTTCATGGCCGTCGCGGTCCCTGCCGTTGCCGCACTCGTGGCGCTCACCTTCGGCATTCGCGCGTGCTCGAACACCAATGACCCCGAATCGGGTCTCGGGTCGGCCGGGTACAAGAATCCCGCAGTCGTAGTGGATATCGTCGATGCACTGCAACAGAAGATCGGCACGTCGGTGGTCGACAGACTCGGGTTGTACGAGGACTACGCCGTCATTTCGGCACCTGCACCCGGGGTGCCACAGAAGCAGGTCAGCTACACCTATCGCAACGGCGTGATCGACGACTACGACGACAATTTCTCGAGCACCCGCGACTTCGACGGACCTCAGATCGACCTGGCGACGGTCGACCTGACGAAGGCAGCGGGGATCATCGCCGGTGCCCGCGAGAGCTTGAACATGAGTCGCATCGACAGCTACAACGTGAGCTTCCACGGCAGCGACAACGGTCCGCAAATTTCCGTCTCCGCCGACAACACCGACCAGGAAAGCGGAACTCTCCTGTTCGATCCCGCAGGCAACTTCCTGCGTGTCACGCCGTTTTCGTTCGGCTGATCAGTCCGGAAAGGAAGCCCGCAGGTGGCTCAACGACCCGATTTTCGCGCTCGCGACATAGACCGCGCGCTGACCGCCACCGTTCTGGACTCCGCTTACGCCGACGGCCAGCTCACCTTCGACGAGCACCGCCTACGCAGCGAACGTGCCCGGGTGGCCATCACCCTGCGTGATCTGCGACGACTGGTCTCCGACCTACAAATCGACGTCGACCTTCCGGAACCACCGCCGCGAACATCCGAACCGAAGAACCGGCTACTGCTGGCACTCGGCTCGGTCGTCATCGTGACTGTAGGGCTGGTGGTGTTTCTGTCGACCAGGACCGGCGAAGAACCGGTTCCGACTGCTGCCGTCGTCGCGTCCACGACGACGCGCAGCGTGACCCCCACCGTGCCGATGGACCTGCCGGTCGACGTCACCCCGATAGTCGCTCGCCCGTTCGTTTTCGACACGGCAGCCGGACTCGACGATTTCCGAGAACGCTACGTGGAACGCTTCGGGAGTTCGCAGGTTCTCGAGGTGTTCATTCAGATGGACGGCAACCGTGCCGACGTCTATCGCCCGACGGCAGAGGGCCGACGAGAGCGCGTGTTCGTCTCCGGGGGGTTCGAGGTGTATCACGAAACCGACGCGCCAGACGCACAAGAGGCGCTCTTCGACTGGGCCACAATCGATTCTGCGGTTCTGGCAGGCCTCGTCGCGGGAACGCCCGAGGCCGTCGGGGTTCCGGACGCCGCCGTCGAGTACGTCATGATCACCGATTCCCGCGGCGAGCAGCGCATCTTGATCACCGCACACAACGACGACGATCAGGGTGGCCGCGTCGAAGCGGACTTCGCGGGCAACATCGTCTCGGTAAGCCGATAGACGCCGCGAATCATGTTGCGTGTCAGCTACTTCGGGCTCTCGTGCGTGATGGCGCGGTAACCGGTTGCCCCTGCCCTGTCGACTGCGGCCTTGACGACGCCGAACACCGCACCGTGGACAGCTGCCGCGATCAGCACCTCTCGGACGGAGCGATTCAGATCCTTCGGGTCGGGGGCCGCCGCGTCGTCGTCGCCGACGTGCTTCCACACCTGCTTGAACACCGCGCCGGCCGCCAGCCCGCCGAGCACACTCGTCGCCAACGACATCGGTCTGTAGAACGCCTTCGATACTGCACTCATCGAAACACCTTTCTCGTACGTCGGCGACGAAGAAGAACCGTCACCAACACTGCGGTCACCACGAAGCCCACGGCCCCAGCGGCAGTGCCGGGCCTACTGCGCACCGCATCGGAGGCACGTGTCGCCTGTCGAGAGGCCTCGTTGCCCACTCGAGTGGGGATGTCGGCTTTGGCCGCGAGAGCGGCGACAGTGTCGGCCAGTTCGGAACGCTGTTCCTCGATGCTGGGCGGCTGATCGGAGTTGCCGGGAACACTGTGCGCCGGTGTGTCGGTCATCGGATTCCCTCCTTCACTGCGGTGATGTCGTCGCCGATACGTGCTGCGGTGTCCGCGGGAATCGGCGGCAAGGCCTTCTTGGCCCGTGACGCGCCGACTGCGGCCAGAATGCCCCCGATCGCCAGCACCACGATCGCGACGATCAGCGCTGCGAGCCATGCGGACAACACTGTCGCCAGTCCGAGCACTGCGGTAGCGATCAAGGTGGCGAGCCCGAGGAACAGCAGCAGCGCACCCGCGCCGGAGATTCCGACGCCTACCCCGAGGCGGCTTCCCTTGCTCTTGACTTCGGCGAGTCCGGCGTCGATCTCGGTCCGGACGAGCGTCGAGACCTGAGTCGTCAGTCGCTCGATCAGTTGCACCGTCGACAGGTCCGCCACGTGGGAACCGCGCTCGGACTCGCCGTTCGACAGCGGGGGCGGTTGATCGTATTCGTGCATGATGCGCTCCTTCGATGTAGTGCCGTCCTGTGTCGATACCCGCGAAGGACCCCGAAAAACACGTCCGCGAATGCCGGTTCGCGCGATGTAACCGGCCATTGGTTTGTCACTTCATGTATCGGCGCGATACATTCTCCGATAGTGTGGCTCATCGCATCGCCAGGATGTGATCGTTGGATTCGAGAAGGGGGAGTTGCATGCTCGAGCTCGCAATTCTCGGACTACTTCTCGAATCACCCATGCACGGTTACGAGCTTCGCAAGCGGCTGACCGGCCTGCTCGGAGCATTTCGTGCGTTTTCGTACGGATCGCTGTACCCGGCGCTCCGTCGACTACAAACCGACGGGCTCATCGCCGAGGACGCCGGTCCCGAACTGCTCGTGAAAAGACGAGCAAAACGGGTGTACGTGCTCACCCCCCTCGGCAGGGAACGATTTGCCGAACTGGTGGCCGACACCGGACCGCAGAACTACACCGACGACGGATTCGGCGTACATCTGGCCTTCTTCAGTCGAACCCCGGCAGAAGCTCGGGTCCGCATTCTCGAAGGCAGACGACGCCAGGTCGAGGAGCGCCGAGAAGGCCTCCGCGACGCTGTGGCCAAGGCGAACGGAACACTCGACCGCTACACCCGGCAACTCCACCAGCTCGGTCTCGAATCGAGCGAACGCGAGGTGCGCTGGCTCAACGAAGTCATCGCAGCCGAGCAAGCCGCCCCCAACCCAGCACCGTCCCACACAGCACCAAACAGGACAGTCAAGACAGAAGGAGAACCCGACCATGGGTGAGAACAACAACGCAATCCGCGTGGCCATTGTGGGTGTGGGCAACTGCGCCTCATCCCTGGTCCAGGGTGTCGAGTACTACAAGGACGCAGACGAGAACGCCACCGTTCCCGGCCTGATGCACGTCATGTTCGGCAAGTACCACGTCCGCGACGTCGAGTTCGTTGCCGCGTTCGACGTCGACGCCAAGAAGGTCGGCTTCGACCTCTCCGAGGCCATCTTCTCCAGCGAGAACAACACCATCAAGATCGCCGACGTGCCCCCGAAGGACGTCCACGTCCTGCGCGGACCGACCCTCGACGGCCTCGGAAAGTATTACCGCGAGACCATCACCGAGGCCGACGGCGAAGCAGTCGACGTCGCACAGGCACTGCGTGACGCCAAGGTCGACGTCCTCGTGTCCTACCTCCCCGTCGGATCCGAAGAAGCCGACAAGTTCTACGCACAGGCCGCCATCGACGCAGGCGTCGCCTTCGTCAACGCCCTCCCCGTCTTCATCGCCTCCGACCCCGTCTGGGCCAAGAAGTTCGAGGACGCTGGCGTCCCCATCGTCGGCGACGACATCAAGAGCCAGGTCGGTGCCACCATCACCCACCGTGTCATGGCGAAGCTGTTCGAAGACCGCGGCGTGCAGCTCGACCGCACCATGCAGCTCAACGTCGGCGGCAACATGGACTTCCTCAACATGCTCGAGCGCACCCGCCTCGAGTCGAAGAAGATCTCCAAGACCCAGGCCGTCACGTCGAACCTGCAGAAGGAATTCAACGCCAAGGATGTCCACATCGGACCGTCCGACCACGTCGGCTGGCTCGACGACCGCAAGTGGGCCTACGTCCGCCTCGAAGGCCGCGCCTTCGGTGACGTTCCCCTGAGCCTCGAATACAAGCTCGAGGTCTGGGACTCGCCCAACTCCGCCGGCGTCATCATCGACGCAGTCCGCGCCGCGAAAATCGCCAAGGACCGCGGCATCGGTGGACCGGTCATCCCGGCTTCCGCCTACCTGATGAAAAGCCCGCCGAAGCAGCTGGCCGACGACGTCGCTCGCGAACAACTCGAAGCCTTCATCATCGACGCGTAATTCTGTGCGGCACTGACGCCCGCCGGTCCACTCAACGTGACATTGACCCCCGAAAAGGCCACCAAATGTCACATTGAGTACCGGCGGGCGTTCGTCTATCCCGCCTCGACGATGGCGCGCGGGTCGAATGTCACCCTGATTTCGGTGATTTTGCCGTTCTCGATTCGTTGCCAGTTCGCGGTGGGGGCCGGGGGTGCGATCGACGTGTGCAGCTCGAACCACGTCAGCACGTTCGGGCCATCGACGAAGACGTGCGCGATGTCGATGTCGGTGACGATCTGCGACATTCCCTTCAACCCGGCGACGCATTCTTCGCCGCTGTCGGCGGTGCCCAGTGGACCCCGAAACGTGGCGTCTTCGTGCAGGATCGACGCCAGAGTGTCGAAGTCCTTCGCCTTCCAGGCCTCGAAGTAGGTTGCTGCAATTTGTGCGGGTGTCTGTGTCATGGATTCGAGTCTCGAACCGGCGCAGTCAGAAGTCCAACAGTTGGTTCCGATCATCACCAGAACTTTTACTCATAGCCGCAGCTAGACGCTACGCGCTATGGTTCTCGCGTGGCCATCGATCCCACCTTGAAGCATCCGATTCTCGAACGCGTTCGCGCTCTGGCGTTCGCGTACCCCGACGTGACCGAGAAGGTTTCGCACGGCAGGCCGACCTTCCGCACGACCTCGGTGTTCGTCTACTTCGGCGGTGGCGTCAAAGGCGGCGATCAGTTCGATCTGTCGATCATCGTCAAATGCGAGAGCGCCGAGGAGCAGCGAGCCTGCGAACTCGAGCCGCGCTACTTTCATCCCGCCTACCTCGGACCCGCAGGCTGGGTGGGGTTCGACCTGAGCAGTGACCGCAAAGACAAGGCCGACAGCGATGTCTGGGCCGAAGCCGCCGAACTGATCGACTGCAGCTACCGCGTCACCGCGCCGAAGCGCGCGATAGCCCGCCTCGATGCCGGCGAAGGTCCCGATCTGGGAGTACAGCAATGGAACTGAGGCAGCTCGAGTATTTCGTCGCGGTGGCCGAGGAAGCGAACTTCACCCGCGCTGCCGCCCGCGTTCACATCAGTCAATCGGGGGTCAGCGCGCAGATCAGGGCGCTCGAGCGCGAACTCGGGGCCGAGCTGATCGACAGATCCGGTGGCACAGCCACTTTGACCACAGCCGGCCAGGCGGCGTTGCCGCAGGCCCGCGCGACACTCGCCGCGGCAGGATCCGTCAAACAATCCGTCGACGATGTGACGGGCCTACTGCGCGGCACACTGAGCATCGGTATGGTCACCGCCTGCACCGTTCCCCCACTGTTCGACGCGTTGGCGGGCTTCCACGCGGCACATCCCGGCGTCGACATTGCTTTGCGCGAGGGTAATTCGGACGATCTCGTCGCGGATGTTCGATCCGGCGAGCTGGATCTTGCGTTGGTCGGTCTCGCTTCTCGGACCCCCGCCGGACTCGAATCGATGGTGGTGATCGACGAGCGGATCGTTGCCGCCGTGCCGGCGGAGCATCCACTGGCGGCGCAGAAGGACGCGACACTCGCCGAGGTGTGCGAATATCCGATCGTTGCCCTTCCGCCGGGCACCGGAATTCGTGCGGTGTTCGACAGGGACTGCGCCGGGGGAGGTCTGTCACCGTCGATCACGTTGCAGGCCAGCGCACCTGACGCGGTAGCCGACCTCGCCACCCGCGGTTTGGGGGTCGGGATTCTCAGCCGGTCGATGGCCGAATTCTACGGCGACCGGCTCGTCGCGATCGAGCTGACCGACTCGCACACCGCCGCCCTGCTGGCCCTGGTGTGGCGCAGCGCGATGAGTCCGGCACTGGCCGAACTGGTGGCCGTAGCGACGACGAGTTTCAGCGAATCTTCTTGACGGTGAACCACAGTGCGACCAGCAAGCCGAGCAGCGCTACGGACGGCAGCACGCCGGGATCACCTCCGATGATCCCGGCTACGGCGAAACCGAGAGCTACCAGCGCAAAGAACCCGAGAATGCCTGCCAACAACTGCAGGTGGTCCTGCGCCGTCACGACTTGACGCCGCCCGCCGTCAGTCCGGAGATGATGCGGCGCTGGAACAGCAGCACCATGATCACCAGTGGAATCGCAACGATGGTGCCCGCGGCCATGATCGCGGCATACGGCACCACGAGCGGATCGTTGCCGGTGAACCGCGCGATGGCGACGGTCACCGGTTCGGTCTTGTCACTCGAGAGCTGACTGGCCAGCAGGTACTCGTTCACTGCGGCGATGAACGCGAGAATCGCGGTGGTGAACAAGGCAGGCGCGGCGAGCGGGAGCATCACCAGGCGGAATGCCTGGAATCGTCCGGCACCGTCGATCCGCGCGGCTTCTTCGAGCTCCCAGGGCAATTCGGCGAAGAACGCCGCCAGCGTATAGATCGTCAGCGGTAGAACGAACGAGATGTTCGGGATGACCATTGCCTGGTAGCTGCCGATCCACCCGATGTTGGTGAAGAACTGGAACAGCGGGGTCACCAATGCGACGACGGGGAACATCGACGCACCCAGGATGATGCCCGTCACCACGTACTTGAAGCGAAAGTCGATGCGCGAGAGTGCGTATGCGGTGAAGATGCCGATGACCAACGCGATCAGTGTGGTCGCGCCGCCCACGATCAGACTGTTGCCCACCGCACGAAGAAAATTGTTGCCGTTCGCCGTCGACAACGCGTTCTCGAAGTTCTCCCACGTGACGTGCGTCGGCCACGGCGTCGTGTCGAAGGTGTAGCGCGGGTCGCGGAATGCGGTGACGACCATCCAATAGAACGGTGCCAGTCCCCAGACGAGAATGACGACGACACCGAGATAGATGCGAGCCTGCTTCATCGGCCGGGCCCCTTACGCTGATTGTCCTGAGTGGCAACGGCATTGGCACCAAGAAACTTCACCAGGATGAACGCCACGACGAATATGAAAATGAACGAGATGGTCGACAACGACGCCGCGCTGTTGAATCCCTGCCGAATCTGATCCACCACCAGGATCGAGATGGTCCGCGTCGCGGGATTGCCCTCGGTGAGGATGGCCGGCAAGTCGTACATACGCAGTGCGTCCATGGTGCGGAACAGAATTGCCACCATCAACGCGGGCTTGACCAACGGCAGTGTGATCTTGGTGAACCGCTGCCACGCCGACGCACCGTCGACCCGGGCCGCCTCGTAGACGTCGGCGGGAATCATCTGCAACCCGGCCAAAATCAACAGCGCCATGAACGGCGTCGTCTTCCACACGTCGGCGATGATGACGGCGAAACGAGCGGGCCACGCGTCGCCGGTCCACAGAATGTTGGTTCCCAGAATGCGATTGGCGACACCGTCGTACGCGAAGATGAAGTACCAGAGCTTGGCCGTGACCGCCGTCGGGATCGCCCAGGGGATCAGGATTGCCGCGCGCAACAGGGCGCGTCCGGCGAAGGTCTTGCCCATGATGACGGCCATTCCGAAGCCGATGACCACCTCGATGGACACCGTGACGACCGTGAAGAACGCGGTGTTTCCGACGGCACCCCAGAACTGCGACCCCAGCGTTCCCGGCGGGCAGGGCACCAATGTGCCCGACGCCGAGGTGCATTGCTGCAGGATCCAGTGCGTGTAGTTGTCGAAGCCGGCAGAACCACCGGTGACGAACATTCCGGTGGCGGGATCGAGACCGGGATCCTTGGAGAAGGACATCACCAGGGCTCGGATCACCGGGTAGACGATGACGATCGCGAGGATCACCATCGTCGGTGCGATCAACAGCCAGGCCCGACCCTGCGTCAGGCCGAACCGCTTGTTCTTGGACCGCACATGCCGACCGCGGCCGGGGGACGAGCCCCCGGCCGCGGTGGTTGCGGCGGCCCCACTGGTCACACCAGCAGGTACAGCCATTGGTTCTCCCGAAATCAGTTGGCGCCGGCGGTTTCGATACCGGCCTGCATGTCCGTGATCGCCTGGTCGACGCTCTTCTCACCCTTGATGGCAGCAGAGACGTTGTCCTGCACGGCCTTCGAGACGGCCGGGTAGAACGGGGTGACTGGACGCGGAACTGCGTTCTCGATGGATGCCTTCAATGCGGGAAGGTACGGCATCGCGGCGATCAGTGCGGGATCGTCGTACAGCGACGAGAGCACGGGCGGCAAAGCACCCTCGGCGATGATGCGCTGCGCCTTCTCGCCCTGCATGAAGCGCAGGAAGTCGGCAGCAGTTGCCTTGTTCTCGGAGTACGCGCTGATCGCGGCGTTGTATCCGCCGAGCGTCGAGGTGCCCACTCCGGTGACGCCGGGAAGCGGTGCGACCGCGTACTTTCCGACCACAGCCGAACCTTCTTCTGCGGCGGTGCCGTAGACGTACGGCCAGTTGCGCAGGAACAGTGTCTTTCCGTCCTGGAACGCCTGCTGGCTGTCGGACTCCTTGAACGTGGTGTCCTGGGCCGGGATGACGCCGGTCTCGAACGCGGTGACCAGAGTCTGCAGTCCGGCCTTGGCTTCCGGACTGTTGACGGTGGGGGTCTTGCCGTCTTCGCCGACGATCGATCCGCCGTGCGCGTTGATGATCTCCGACGCGTTGGCCGTCAGACCCTCGTAGGGGGCGAATTGCCCTGCGTAGCAGTCGATGTTGTTGTCGCGAGCGACCTGGCAGTCCTCGGTGAGCTCGGCCCAGGTGGTGGGCGCTTCGGGGAGCAGATCACTGCGGTAGTAGAGCAGTCCGCCGTTGGTGTTCTTCGGTGCGGCGTACTGCTTGCCGTTGTAGGTAGCGCTCGCGACAGTCGCGGGCAGAACGCCTGCGTTGTCGAGTGCGAATTCGCCCTCGAGCGGCACGAGCCAGCCCTTGGCCGCGAACTCGGCGGTCCAGACGACGTCGAGTGCCATGACGTCGTAGTCGCTCTGCTGCGCCTGGAGCTGCTGAACGAAGTCGTCGTGGGCCTGATCGGCGTCGGCGGACTGCTCCTTGAAGGTGACCTGCTGATCGGGGTTGGCGGCGTTCCACTCCGAGATGATCTGCTGGACGACACCGGTCTCGGTGGTGTCCTGGCCCTCTACATAGGTGATAGGTCCACGGCCGTCGGCATTTTCGGATGCAGCACCCGAATCGCCGCTCGAACCGCTGTCGCTCGAACATCCGGTGAGCGTCAGCAGCGTGGCTGCTGTCGCAACCACTGCCACCTTCGTGATCAAAGACGCCATTGTTTTCTCCACTTACTTCTACGCGGTGGTATGCGCCCGGAGATGGGCACGCAGAATCGTGCTGTGATGCTCCCCCGACACATATGTCGATGGGTACTGTGGCACACAACTCACCGCGTAGGGGTCATTATCGAGTTCCTGAATCGGTCAACCCGGACGTGTCGGAGGTGCCCGGTACCCTTTCGCTCATGAGTTCGGACAAGATGCTGACGCGAATCGGCGGATTGCTGCGTCAGGCGGAGTCCACCGACAACCCCCACGAGGCCGAGGCCTTCATGGAGGCCGCGCAGCGTTTGGCCACGTCGGCGTCGGTGGATCTGGCGGTGGCGCGTTCGCACAGCGCATCCCGCGAACGGCAGGCGACGCCGACTCAGAAGGTCATCCCCATCGGTGAACCGGGCAAGCGTGGACTCAAGACCTACGTTCAACTGTTCGTCGCCATCGCCCATGCAAACGATGTGCAGTGCGACGTCGCCAGATCGTCGACGCAGGTGTTCGCCTACGGTTTCGACTCGGACATCGAGACCACCGAGGCCCTGTACTCCTCTTTGCTGATTCAAATGGTCCGAGCGTCCGACGGGTACATCAAGTCCGGTGCCTACAAATCCGAGACGGCCATCCGCACCGTCACCGAGGTCAAGAATCGTCGCCGCTACACCCGACGCGAGGAAGTGCCCGTCGCCGCCGTCACGGCACGTCTGAACTTCCAGACGGCATTCGCGTCGCGCATCGGTCAACGGCTCGCGGAGGTCAAGAAGGACACCGAGGCCAAGGCCATCGCGCAGGAGACCTCCGGTGCCGGAACCGCTCTGGTGTTGCGAGACAAAGAGATCGAGCTACGCGACTACTACCGCCAGACGTCCACTGCACGCGGGCACTGGCGAGGCCAGAGCGCGAACGCCGGGTACTCCGAGGGCGCACGCAAGGCCGGAGATCGAGCGGGACGAAACGCGAAGATCGGTGCCCACGCAGAGATCGGCGGAGCAAGCCGGCAGCTGGGCCGCTGACTGCTACGTGGCCGGTGATGCCGTGAACACCGGCCATCCGATCTCGGTACGCCAGAGCGTCGAATTCTCGGTATCCCGCGGCCCGACGACATAGACCTCGCGAACCGGCCCCGCGATTGCGAGGCCGTTGGTCTCCACGTGCACCCCGAGCGCACCGTACGTGACGTCGATGTCGTCGTGGGGTCCGTGATGAACCGTCACCGCGAGTTCGACGGGAGGCAGCGTCATCGGCCGAACTCTGCCGACGGATGGCGCATCGACGGTGGGAACGTAGACGGTCAGCTCACCCCGCCCGTCGGTGAAGAGATCGTTGTCGTACAACCCGCCCGGCGGCCCCGTGGTGTCCGATACGACCGCGTCGATCTCGGCCATCGCGTCGGAGTACCAGCCCAGCACGTCGGACGCGTCGACCACCTCGGAAATGGCTGCGACAGAACACTGTTCAGTGAGAATTCGTCGGACATCGATCGCGGGCGGAGTGGGATCGAGCAACCGGCGCAGCGCCGTCACGGCTGATCTGGTGTCGTCCAACTGACGCTCGAGTCGAGTGAGATGTTCGGCGATCAGTCGAGCGCGGGCATCGGGATCGGGTGTCTGCACGATTGCCCGCACCTCCCGCTCCGGCATCTGCATCTTCCGGAATCGACCGATGATCTGCGCGACCCCGACCTGATCGGTGGCGTAGTACCGATAGCCCGAGTAGTCGTCGACCGTCGCGGGTTCGAGCAGCCCCGACTCGTGATAGCGACGCAGGGTCTTCACCGACAGATGGGTGATTCGAGAGAACTCGCCGATCGTGAGCAATCCGTTCATGCCCACATTCTCACCCCTCCCTGTGGGGGAGAGTCGACTCTCCCCCACAGGGAGGGGTGAGAATGTGGGCATGAACGGATTGCTCACGATCGGCGAGTTCTCTCGAATCACCCATCTGTCGGTGAAGACCCTGCGTCGCTATCACGAGTCGGGGCTGCTCGAACCCGCGACGGTCGACGACTACTCGGGCTATCGGTACTACGCCACCGATCAGGTCGGGGTCGCGCAGATCATCGGTCGATTCCGGAAGATGCAGATGCCGGAGCGGGAGGTGCGGGCAATCGTGCAGACACCCGATCCCGATGCCCGCGCTCGACTGATCGCCGAACATCTCACTCGACTCGAGCGTCAGTTGGACGACACCAGATCAGCCGTGACGGCGCTGCGCCGGTTGCTCGATCCCACTCCGCCCGCGATCGATGTCCGACGAATTCTCACTGAACAGTGTTCTGTCGCAGCCATTTCCGAGGTGGTCGACGCGTCCGACGTGCTGGGCTGGTACTCCGACGCGATGGCCGAGATCGACGCGGTCGTATCGGACACCACGGGGCCGCCGGGCGGGTTGTACGACAACGATCTCTTCACCGACGGGCGGGGTGAGCTGACCGTCTACGTTCCCACCGTCGATGCGCCATCCGTCGGCAGAGTTCGGCCGATGACGCTGCCTCCCGTCGAACTCGCGGTGACGGTTCATCACGGACCCCACGACGACATCGACGTCACGTACGGTGCGCTCGGGGTGCACGTGGAGACCAACGGCCTCGCAATCGCGGGGCCGGTTCGCGAGGTCTATGTCGTCGGGCCGCGGGATACCGAGAATTCGACGCTCTGGCGTACCGAGATCGGATGGCCGGTGTTCACGGCATCACCGGCCACGTAGCAGTCAGCGGCCCAGCTGCCGGCTTGCTCCGCCGATCTCTGCGTGGGCACCGATCTTCGCGTTTCGTCCCGCTCGATCTCCGGCCTTGCGTGCGCCCTCGGAGTACCCGGCGTTCGCGCTCTGGCCTCGCCAGTGCCCGCGTGCAGTGGACGTCTGGCGGTAGTAGTCGCGTAGCTCGATCTCTTTGTCTCGCAACACCAGAGCGGTTCCGGCACCGGAGGTCTCCTGCGCGATGGCCTTGGCCTCGGTGTCCTTCTTGACCTCCGCGAGCCGTTGACCGATGCGCGACGCGAATGCCGTCTGGAAGTTCAGACGTGCCGTGACGGCGGCGACGGGCACTTCCTCGCGTCGGGTGTAGCGGCGACGATTCTTGACCTCGGTGACGGTGCGGATGGCCGTCTCGGATTTGTAGGCACCGGACTTGATGTACCCGTCGGACGCTCGGACCATTTGAATCAGCAAAGAGGAGTACAGGGCCTCGGTGGTCTCGATGTCCGAGTCGAAACCGTAGGCGAACACCTGCGTCGACGATCTGGCGACGTCGCACTGCACATCGTTTGCATGGGCGATGGCGACGAACAGTTGAACGTAGGTCTTGAGTCCACGCTTGCCCGGTTCACCGATGGGGATGACCTTCTGAGTCGGCGTCGCCTGCCGTTCGCGGGATGCGCTGTGCGAACGCGCCACCGCCAGATCCACCGACGCCGACGTGGCCAAACGCTGCGCGGCCTCCATGAAGGCCTCGGCCTCGTGGGGGTTGTCGGTGGACTCCGCCTGACGCAGCAATCCGCCGATTCGCGTCAGCATCTTGTCCGAACTCATGAGCGAAAGGGTACCGGGCACCTCCGACACGTCCGGGTTGACCGATTCAGGAACTCGATAATGACCCCTACGCGGTGAGTTGTGTGCCACAGTACCCATCGACATATGTGTCGGGGGAGCATCACAGCACGATTCTGCGTGCCCATCTCCGGGCGCATACCACCGCGTAGAAGTAAGTGGAGAAAACAATGGCGTCTTTGATCACGAAGGTGGCAGTGGTTGCGACAGCAGCCACGCTGCTGACGCTCACCGGATGTTCGAGCGACAGCGGTTCGAGCGGCGATTCGGGTGCTGCATCCGAAAATGCCGACGGCCGTGGACCTATCACCTATGTAGAGGGCCAGGACACCACCGAGACCGGTGTCGTCCAGCAGATCATCTCGGAGTGGAACGCCGCCAACCCCGATCAGCAGGTCACCTTCAAGGAGCAGTCCGCCGACGCCGATCAGGCCCACGACGACTTCGTTCAGCAGCTCCAGGCGCAGCAGAGCGACTACGACGTCATGGCACTCGACGTCGTCTGGACCGCCGAGTTCGCGGCCAAGGGCTGGCTCGTGCCGCTCGAGGGCGAATTCGCACTCGACAACGCAGGCGTTCTGCCCGCGACTGTCGCGAGCGCTACCTACAACGGCAAGCAGTACGCCGCACCGAAGAACACCAACGGCGGACTGCTCTACTACCGCAGTGATCTGCTCCCCGAAGCGCCCACCACCTGGGCCGAGCTCACCGAGGACTGCCAGGTCGCTCGCGACAACAACATCGACTGCTACGCAGGGCAATTCGCCCCCTACGAGGGTCTGACGGCCAACGCGTCGGAGATCATCAACGCGCACGGCGGATCGATCGTCGGCGAAGACGGCAAGACCCCCACCGTCAACAGTCCGGAAGCCAAGGCCGGACTGCAGACTCTGGTCACCGCGTTCGAGACCGGCGTCATCCCGGCCCAGGACACCACGTTCAAGGAGTCCGACAGCCAGCAGGCGTTCCAGGACGGAAAGACACTGTTCCTGCGCAACTGGCCGTACGTCTACGGCACCGCCGCAGAAGAAGGTTCGGCTGTGGTCGGAAAGTACGCGGTCGCACCGCTTCCCGGCGTCACCGGAGTGGGCACCTCGACGCTCGGCGGATACAACGCCGCGATCAGCGCGTACTCCGAGAACAAGGCAACTGCTGCCGACTTCCTGCGCTTCATGCAGGGCGAGAAGGCGCAGCGCATCATCGCCGAGGGTGCTTTGCCGCCCGTGCTCTCGTCGCTGTACGACGATCCCGCACTGATCGCCGCGATGCCGTACCTTCCCGCATTGAAGGCATCCATCGAGAACGCAGTTCCGCGTCCAGTCACCCCGTTCTACCCGGCCGTCTCGAAGGCCGTGCAGGACAACGTCTCTGCTGCCATCAAGGGTGAGAAGAGCGTCGACCAGGCGATCACGGACATGCAGGCCGGTATCGAAACCGCCGGCGCCAACTGATTTCGGGAGAACCAATGGCTGTACCTGCTGGTGTGACCAGTGGGGCCGCCGCAACCACCGCGGCCGGGGGCTCGTCCCCCGGCCGCGGTCGGCATGTGCGGTCCAAGAACAAGCGGTTCGGCCTGACGCAGGGTCGGGCCTGGCTGTTGATCGCACCGACGATGGTGATCCTCGCGATCGTCATCGTCTACCCGGTGATCCGAGCCCTGGTGATGTCCTTCTCCAAGGATCCCGGTCTCGATCCCGCCACCGGAATGTTCGTCACCGGTGGTTCTGCCGGCTTCGACAACTACACGCACTGGATCCTGCAGCAATGCACCTCGGCGTCGGGCACATTGGTGCCCTGCCCGCCGGGAACGCTGGGGTCGCAGTTCTGGGGTGCCGTCGGAAACACCGCGTTCTTCACGGTCGTCACGGTGTCCATCGAGGTGGTCATCGGCTTCGGAATGGCCGTCATCATGGGCAAGACCTTCGCCGGACGCGCCCTGTTGCGCGCGGCAATCCTGATCCCCTGGGCGATCCCGACGGCGGTCACGGCCAAGCTCTGGTACTTCATCTTCGCGTACGACGGTGTCGCCAATCGCATTCTGGGAACCAACATTCTGTGGACCGGCGACGCGTGGCCCGCTCGTTTCGCCGTCATCATCGCCGACGTGTGGAAGACGACGCCGTTCATGGCGCTGTTGATTTTGGCCGGGTTGCAGATGATTCCCGCCGACGTCTACGAGGCGGCCCGGGTCGACGGTGCGTCGGCGTGGCAGCGGTTCACCAAGATCACACTGCCGTTGGTCAAGCCCGCGTTGATGGTGGCAATTCTGTTCCGCACCATGGACGCACTGCGTATGTACGACTTGCCGGCCATCCTCACCGAGGGCAATCCCGCGACGCGGACCATCTCGATCCTGGTGGTGGATCAGATTCGGCAGGGATTCAACAGCGCGGCGTCGTTGTCGACCATCTCGTTCATTTTCATATTCGTCGTGGCGTTCATCCTGGTGAAGTTTCTTGGTGCCAATGCCGTTGCCACTCAGGACAATCAGCGTAAGGGGCCCGGCCGATGAAGCAGGCTCGCATCTATCTCGGTGTCGTCGTCATTCTCGTCTGGGGACTGGCACCGTTCTATTGGATGGTCGTCACCGCATTCCGCGACCCGCGCTACACCTTCGACACGACGCCGTGGCCGACGCACGTCACGTGGGAGAACTTCGAGAACGCGTTGTCGACGGCGAACGGCAACAATTTTCTTCGTGCGGTGGGCAACAGTCTGATCGTGGGCGGCGCGACCACACTGATCGCGTTGGTCATCGGCATCTTCACCGCATACGCACTCTCGCGCATCGACTTTCGCTTCAAGTACGTGGTGACGGGCATCATCCTGGGTGCGTCGATGTTCCCCGTCGTCGCATTGGTGACCCCGCTGTTCCAGTTCTTCACCAACATCGGGTGGATCGGCAGCTACCAGGCAATGGTCATCCCGAACATCTCGTTCGTTCTACCGCTGACGATCTATACGCTGGCGGCGTTCTTCGCCGAATTGCCCTGGGAGCTCGAAGAAGCCGCGCGGATCGACGGTGCCGGACGATTCCAGGCATTCCGCCTGGTGATGCTCCCGCTCGCCGCGCCTGCCTTGTTCACCACCGCGATTCTCGCGTTCATCGCCGCAGTGAACGAGTACCTGCTGGCCAGTCAGCTCTCGAGTGACAAGACCGAACCGGTGACCGTCGCCATCGCGCGGTTCACCGGCAACGATCCGCTCGTGGTGCCGTATGCCGCGATCATGGCCGCGGGCACCATCGTTGCGATTCCACTGGTGATCATGGTGCTGCTGTTCCAGCGCCGCATCATCTCCGGACTGACGGCGGGCGGCGTCAAGTCGTGACGGCGCAGGACCACCTGCAGTTGTTGGCAGGCATTCTCGGGTTCTTTGCGCTGGTAGCTCTCGGTTTCGCCGTAGCCGGGATCATCGGAGGTGATCCCGGCGTGCTGCCGTCCGTAGCGCTGCTCGGCTTGCTGGTCGCACTGTGGTTCACCGTCAAGAAGATTCGCTGAAACTCGTCGTCGCTACGGCCACCAGTTCGGCCAGTGCCGGACTCATCGCGCTGCGCCACACCAGGGCCAGCAGGGCGGCGGTGTGCGAGTCGGTCAGCTCGATCGCGACGAGCCGGTCGCCGTAGAATTCGGCCATCGACCGGCTGAGAATCCCGACCCCCAAACCGCGGGTGGCGAGGTCGGCTACCGCGTCAGGTGCGCTGGCCTGCAACGTGATCGACGGTGACAGACCTCCCCCGGCGCAGTCCCTGTCGAACACCGCACGAATTCCGGTGCCCGGCGGAAGGGCAACGATCGGATATTCGCACACCTCGGCGAGTGTCGCGTCCTTCTGCGCCGCCAGTGGATGCTCCGCCGGCACGGCGGCAACGATCCGCTCGTCGATCACCACCATCGATTCGAGTCCGGCGGGGGTCCGAGAAGCGAGACCGACCAACGCAAGATCCAGCTCGCCGGATCGAACATCCGCGACGAGATCGTCCGAATTACCCTCGCGCAAAGCAATGTCGACGCCGGGATGTGCCGCGTGGAAGCCCGCCAACGCGTCGAACAGTGGGGGAACGGTGCAGGCGGTGACCATACCGATGCTCAGTGTGCCGCGCAGTAGGCCCGTCACATCGTCGACGGATTGTTTGACGGATCCTGCCGCGGCGAGTGTCGCGCGGGCCTGCGGCAACGCCGCCTGGCCGGCTGTGGTCAAAGTGGCTGTGCCACCGGATCTGTCGATCAGCTCGGCCCCGAGTTCGCGCTCGAGCGCCCTGATCTGCGCGCTGACCCCCGATTGACTGATGTGAACGCGGGCGGCAGCGCGGGTGAAGTTCGCTTCCTCGGCCACCGCGACGAAATACTCGAGCTGCCTCAGTTCCATTGCTGTACTCCCAGATCGGGACCTTCGCCGGCATCGAGGCGGGCTATCGCGCGCTTCGGCGCGGTGACGCGGTAGCTGCAGTCGATCAGTTCGGCGGCTTCGGCCCAGACATCGCTGTCGGCCTTGTCTTTGCGGTCACTGCTCAGGTCGAACCCCACCCAGCCTGCGGGTCCGAGGTAGGCGGGATGAAAGTAGCGCGGCTCGAGTTCGCAGGCTCGCTGCTCCTCGGCGCTCTCGCATTTGACGATGATCGACAGATCGAACTGATCGCCGCCTTTGACGCCACCGCCGAAGTAGACGAACACCGAGGTCGTGCGGAAGGTCGGCCTGCCGTGCGAAACCTTCTCGGTCACGTCGGGGTACGCGAACGCCAGAGCGCGAACGCGTTCGAGAATCGGATGCTTCAAGGTGGGATCGATGGCCACGCGAGAACCATAGCGCGTAGCGTCTAGCTGCGGCTATGAGTAAAAGTTCTGGTGATGATCGGAACCAACTGTTGGACTTCTGACTGCGCCGGTTCGAGACTCGAATCCATGACACAGACACCCGCACAAATTGCAGCAACCTACTTCGAGGCCTGGAAGGCGAAGGACTTCGACACTCTGGCGTCGATCCTGCACGAAGACGCCACGTTTCGGGGTCCACTGGGCACCGCCGACAGCGGCGAAGAATGCGTCGCCGGGTTGAAGGGAATGTCGCAGATCGTCACCGACATCGACATCGCGCACGTCTTCGTCGATGGCCCGAACGTGCTGACGTGGTTCGAGCTGCACACGTCGATCGCACCCCCGGCCCCCACCGCGAACTGGCAACGAATCGAGAACGGCAAAATCACCGAAATCAGGGTGACATTCGACCCGCGCGCCATCGTCGAGGCGGGATAGACGAACGCCCGCCGGTACTCAATGTGACATTTGGTGGCCTTTTCGGGGGTCAATGTCACGTTGAGTGGACCGGCGGGCGTCAGTGCCGCACAGAATTACGCGTCGATGATGAAGGCTTCGAGTTGTTCGCGAGCGACGTCGTCGGCCAGCTGCTTCGGCGGGCTTTTCATCAGGTAGGCGGAAGCCGGGATGACCGGTCCACCGATGCCGCGGTCCTTGGCGATTTTCGCGGCGCGGACTGCGTCGATGATGACGCCGGCGGAGTTGGGCGAGTCCCAGACCTCGAGCTTGTATTCGAGGCTCAGGGGAACGTCACCGAAGGCGCGGCCTTCGAGGCGGACGTAGGCCCACTTGCGGTCGTCGAGCCAGCCGACGTGGTCGGACGGTCCGATGTGGACATCCTTGGCGTTGAATTCCTTCTGCAGGTTCGACGTGACGGCCTGGGTCTTGGAGATCTTCTTCGACTCGAGGCGGGTGCGCTCGAGCATGTTGAGGAAGTCCATGTTGCCGCCGACGTTGAGCTGCATGGTGCGGTCGAGCTGCACGCCGCGGTCTTCGAACAGCTTCGCCATGACACGGTGGGTGATGGTGGCACCGACCTGGCTCTTGATGTCGTCGCCGACGATGGGGACGCCAGCGTCCTCGAACTTCTTGGCCCAGACGGGGTCGGAGGCGATGAAGACGGGGAGGGCGTTGACGAAGGCGACGCCTGCGTCGATGGCGGCCTGTGCGTAGAACTTGTCGGCTTCTTCGGATCCGACGGGGAGGTAGGACACGAGGACGTCGACCTTGGCGTCACGCAGTGCCTGTGCGACGTCGACTGCTTCGCCGTCGGCCTCGGTGATGGTCTCGCGGTAATACTTTCCGAGGCCGTCGAGGGTCGGTCCGCGCAGGACGTGGACGTCCTTCGGGGGCACGTCGGCGATCTTGATGGTGTTGTTCTCGCTGGAGAAGATGGCCTCGGAGAGGTCGAAGCCGACCTTCTTGGCGTCGACGTCGAACGCGGCAACGAACTCGACGTCGCGGACGTGGTACTTGCCGAACATGACGTGCATCAGGCCGGGAACGGTGGCGTTCTCGTCTGCGTCCTTGTAGTACTCGACACCCTGGACCAGGGATGAGGCGCAGTTGCCCACACCCACAATGGCCACGCGGATTGCGTTGTTGTTCTCACCCATGGTCGGGTTCTCCTTCTGTCTTGACTGTCCTGTTTGGTGCTGTGTGGGACGGTGCTGGGTTGGGGGCGGCTTGCTCGGCTGCGATGACTTCGTTGAGCCAGCGCACCTCGCGTTCGCTCGATTCGAGACCGAGCTGGTGGAGTTGCCGGGTGTAGCGGTCGAGTGTTCCGTTCGCCTTGGCCACAGCGTCGCGGAGGCCTTCTCGGCGCTCCTCGACCTGGCGTCGTCTGCCTTCGAGAATGCGGACCCGAGCTTCTGCCGGGGTTCGACTGAAGAAGGCCAGATGTACGCCGAATCCGTCGTCGGTGTAGTTCTGCGGTCCGGTGTCGGCCACCAGTTCGGCAAATCGTTCCCTGCCGAGGGGGGTGAGCACGTACACCCGTTTTGCTCGTCTTTTCACGAGCAGTTCGGGACCGGCGTCCTCGGCGATGAGCCCGTCGGTTTGTAGTCGACGGAGCGCCGGGTACAGCGATCCGTACGAAAACGCACGAAATGCTCCGAGCAGGCCGGTCAGCCGCTTGCGAAGCTCGTAACCGTGCATGGGTGATTCGAGAAGTAGTCCGAGAATTGCGAGCTCGAGCATGCAACTCCCCCTTCTCGAATCCAACGATCACATCCTGGCGATGCGATGAGCCACACTATCGGAGAATGTATCGCGCCGATACATGAAGTGACAAACCAATGGCCGGTTACATCGCGCGAACCGGCATTCGCGGACGTGTTTTTCGGGGTCCTTCGCGGGTATCGACACAGGACGGCACTACATCGAAGGAGCGCATCATGCACGAATACGATCAACCGCCCCCGCTGTCGAACGGCGAGTCCGAGCGCGGTTCCCACGTGGCGGACCTGTCGACGGTGCAACTGATCGAGCGACTGACGACTCAGGTCTCGACGCTCGTCCGGACCGAGATCGACGCCGGACTCGCCGAAGTCAAGAGCAAGGGAAGCCGCCTCGGGGTAGGCGTCGGAATCTCCGGCGCGGGTGCGCTGCTGCTGTTCCTCGGGCTCGCCACCTTGATCGCTACCGCAGTGCTCGGACTGGCGACAGTGTTGTCCGCATGGCTCGCAGCGCTGATCGTCGCGATCGTGGTGCTGGCGATCGGGGGCATTCTGGCCGCAGTCGGCGCGTCACGGGCCAAGAAGGCCTTGCCGCCGATTCCCGCGGACACCGCAGCACGTATCGGCGACGACATCACCGCAGTGAAGGAGGGAATCCGATGACCGACACACCGGCGCACAGTGTTCCCGGCAACTCCGATCAGCCGCCCAGCATCGAGGAACAGCGTTCCGAACTGGCCGACACTGTCGCCGCTCTCGCGGCCAAAGCCGACATCCCCACTCGAGTGGGCAACGAGGCCTCTCGACAGGCGACACGTGCCTCCGATGCGGTGCGCAGTAGGCCCGGCACTGCCGCTGGGGCCGTGGGCTTCGTGGTGACCGCAGTGTTGGTGACGGTTCTTCTTCGTCGCCGACGTACGAGAAAGGTGTTTCGATGAGTGCAGTATCGAAGGCGTTCTACAGACCGATGTCGTTGGCGACGAGTGTGCTCGGCGGGCTGGCGGCCGGCGCGGTGTTCAAGCAGGTGTGGAAGCACGTCGGCGACGACGACGCGGCGGCCCCCGACCCGAAGGATCTGAATCGCTCCGTCCGAGAGGTGCTGATCGCGGCAGCTGTCCACGGTGCGGTGTTCGGCGTCGTCAAGGCCGCAGTCGACAGGGCAGGGGCAACCGGTTACCGCGCCATCACGCACGAGAGCCCGAAGTAGCTGACACGCAACATGATTCGCGGCGTCTATCGGCTTACCGAGACGATGTTGCCCGCGAAGTCCGCTTCGACGCGGCCACCCTGATCGTCGTCGTTGTGTGCGGTGATCAAGATGCGCTGCTCGCCGCGGGAATCGGTGATCATGACGTACTCGACGGCGGCGTCCGGAACCCCGACGGCCTCGGGCGTTCCCGCGACGAGGCCTGCCAGAACCGCAGAATCGATTGTGGCCCAGTCGAAGAGCGCCTCTTGTGCGTCTGGCGCGTCGGTTTCGTGATACACCTCGAACCCCCCGGAGACGAACACGCGCTCTCGTCGGCCCTCTGCCGTCGGGCGATAGACGTCGGCACGGTTGCCGTCCATCTGAATGAACACCTCGAGAACCTGCGAACTCCCGAAGCGTTCCACGTAGCGTTCTCGGAAATCGTCGAGTCCGGCTGCCGTGTCGAAAACGAACGGGCGAGCGACTATCGGGGTGACGTCGACCGGCAGGTCCATCGGCACGGTGGGGGTCACGCTGCGCGTCGTCGTGGACGCGACGACGGCAGCAGTCGGAACCGGTTCTTCGCCGGTCCTGGTCGACAGAAACACCACCAGCCCTACAGTCACGATGACGACCGAGCCGAGTGCCAGCAGTAGCCGGTTCTTCGGTTCGGATGTTCGCGGCGGTGGTTCCGGAAGGTCGACGTCGATTTGTAGGTCGGAGACCAGTCGTCGCAGATCACGCAGGGTGATGGCCACCCGGGCACGTTCGCTGCGTAGGCGGTGCTCGTCGAAGGTGAGCTGGCCGTCGGCGTAAGCGGAGTCCAGAACGGTGGCGGTCAGCGCGCGGTCTATGTCGCGAGCGCGAAAATCGGGTCGTTGAGCCACCTGCGGGCTTCCTTTCCGGACTGATCAGCCGAACGAAAACGGCGTGACACGCAGGAAGTTGCCTGCGGGATCGAACAGGAGAGTTCCGCTTTCCTGGTCGGTGTTGTCGGCGGAGACGGAAATTTGCGGACCGTTGTCGCTGCCGTGGAAGCTCACGTTGTAGCTGTCGATGCGACTCATGTTCAAGCTCTCGCGGGCACCGGCGATGATCCCCGCTGCCTTCGTCAGGTCGACCGTCGCCAGGTCGATCTGAGGTCCGTCGAAGTCGCGGGTGCTCGAGAAATTGTCGTCGTAGTCGTCGATCACGCCGTTGCGATAGGTGTAGCTGACCTGCTTCTGTGGCACCCCGGGTGCAGGTGCCGAAATGACGGCGTAGTCCTCGTACAACCCGAGTCTGTCGACCACCGACGTGCCGATCTTCTGTTGCAGTGCATCGACGATATCCACTACGACTGCGGGATTCTTGTACCCGGCCGACCCGAGACCCGATTCGGGGTCATTGGTGTTCGAGCACGCGCGAATGCCGAAGGTGAGCGCCACGAGTGCGGCAACGGCAGGGACCGCGACGGCCATGAAGCCCAGGCGTGAGCCCTTTGCCGTCGTGATCGGATGCGCGAACTCGATCGGGTCGGCCATCGGCGGCAGATCGGTGTCGTTCTGAAGGTCCTCGATGAGGGCGTGCAGATCGGCGATCGTGTCGGCTTCCTTCGCCAGATCGATCCTTGCGGCGTGCTCGAAATCGGACAGCTGGCCATCGGCGAGTGCTTCGTCCAACGTGGCGCAAGTATCGGTGCGATCCACATCACGCGCTCGCGTACTGGGTGACAGTCGCGTCGGCACAGGTGGAGCATAGTTTCTCGGCCCAGGAATGGGGGTCGATCGTCGTCCAGGCGGGGATCGCAGGTCTCCATCGACACTGCCGCACGTACTCTGGTTCTCGTGCGACTTCAGCGACAGGTGGTGGACTACGCCCTTCAGCGTCGGTCGCTGCTGGCCGAGGTCTACTCCGGTAGGACGGGCGTGGCAGCGGTCTGCGACGCAGATCCCTATCTTCTACGTGCCGCCAAGTTCCACGGCCGCGGCAGCGACGTAGTGTGCCCGATCTGCCGGAAGGAGCAGCTCACGCTGGTGTCGTGGGTGTTCGGCGAGAAGCTCGGACCCCTGTCCGGCTCCGCGAGAACGGCCGACGAACTCGGCCGGCTGGCTGCCACCCAAGAGGAATTTTCGGTCCATGTGGTCGAGGTCTGCCGCTCGTGCAGCTGGAATCACCTCGTCCAGTCCTACGTCCTCGGGGCCGTGCCCGCACCCAAGCAACCCCGTCGCCCACGATCGGGATCCCGTCAACCGAACCGTCGAACTGCGAGTGAATGACACAATCGCTTCGCTGAACCCAGCCACCGAGAATTCGACGCGGCCGCCGAGATTACTGGAGATTCGTACGTGAGTTCCCCCTACGACAACAACCCGGGTAACAACGAACCTGGCCGTAGCGACTCCGGACGGCGCCCCGACGTGCCCGGACCACCGCGCGGCAGCCGCCATTCCGATCCGCCCGGACGTCGTCCGGTACCCCCACCGGGCCAACGTCCGGTGCCTCCTCCGGGCCAACGTCCGCTACCGCCTCCGGGCCAACGTCCGCTACCGCCTCCGGGTCAGCGCCCCGGACCGCCTCCTGGGCAGCGTCCGATGCCACCGCAGGGGCGACCGCCGATGCCACCTCCGGGCCAGCGCCCCGGGCCCCCTCCTGGGCAGCGTCCGATGCCACCGCAGGGTCGACCGCCGATGCCTCCCGCCGGCCAACGCCCGGGTCCGCCTCCGGGCCAGCGTCCGATGCCACCGCAGGGTCGACCGCCCGGTGACGGTCGCTACGCCGCGGCAGGTGTCACCCGATCGGGATCCGTCCCGCCGCCACACGAACCGAACGATCCATCAGCTAGCTCCTCGGGCAACGAACCGCCCGAGCCCCCCGAAAGAGGTTCCGCCGCGAAAACGAAGAAGAAGTCCAAGTGGCGGGTAGTTCGACGCACGTTGTATGCGTTGGTCGCCTTGGGCCTGATAGTGCCGATTCTGCTGTTCATGGTGGCGTACACGCTGGTGGACGTCCCGCGGCCCGGTGACCTCAGGACCAATCAGGTCGCGACGATCTTCGCCTCCGACGGGTCGAGCGTGCTCGGCAAGGTGGTGCCACCCGAGGGCAACCGAACCGATGTCACGATCGACCAGATTCCGGAGCACGTGCGTAACGCCGTGCTCTCGGCGGAGGATCGCGACTTCTATTCCAATCCCGGGTTCTCGGTGACCGGCTTCGGCCGTGCCCTGCGCGACAACGTTCTCGGACGTGACAGCGCGGGCGGCGGTTCCACAATCACCCAGCAGTACGTCAAGAATGCGGTGGTCGGCTCCGAGCGGACGTTGACGCGCAAGATGCGGGAGCTGGTCATCTCGTCGAAGATGGCTCGCCAATGGTCCAAGGACGACATTCTCGCGGCGTATCTGAACACCATCTATTTCGGTCGTGGCGCTTATGGCATCGCTGCCGCGTCGACGGCGTACTTCGGCAAATCCGTGGATCAGCTCTCGGTCGAGGAAGGCGCAGTACTGGCTGCGACCATCCAGCAACCGTCCGGACTCGATCCGGAAGTCAACCCCACCGGTGCTCAGTCGCGGTGGAACTACGTGCTCGACGGCATGGTCTCGCAGGGCCAGCTCGATGCGACTCAGCGTGCGGCGATGCAGTATCCGCAGTGGGTCCCCATTTCTCAGGTCGATTCGGGCGATGCCGCCGACGCAGGTCCCAACGGTCTGATCAAGGCGCAGGTTTTGCGTGAATTGTCGGCTGTCGGGGTCAGTGATCAGGATCTGAACACCGAGGGTCTGCAGATCACGACGACGATCGATCCGAGGGCGCAGGCCGCCGCGGTCGAGGCCGTGGACAACAACCTGCAGGGTGAGCCGTCGGAGCTGCGTACGGCGTCGGTGTCGATCGATCCGCGCAGTGGCGCGGTCCGCTCGTACTACGGCGGCGCGGACGGGCGCGGTTTCGACTTCGCTCAGTCCGGGTTGCAGACCGGATCGTCGTTCAAGGTGTTCGGCCTCGCCGCTGCCTTGGACCAAGGCATTCCGCTGTCGAAGATGTACGACAGTTCCTCGCTCGACGTCAACGGCATCCAGATCAGCAACGTCGAGGGCGAATCCTGTGGCACGTGCACCATCGCCGAAGCCCTCAAGCGGTCGCTGAACACGAGCTTCTACCGCATGATGCTGGGCATGGACAACGGCCCGCAGGCGATCGCGGACATGGCACACAAGCTCGGTATCCCGCAGGAGATCGAGGGCGTCGGCCCCACGCTGACCGAGCCCGACAACGCGGGCCCGAACTACGGAATCGTGCTCGGCCAGTACCAGTCGCGGGTGATCGATATGGCCTCGGCCTACGCCACACTGGCAGCCTCCGGCGTCTACCACACCCCGCACTTCGTGCAGAAGGTCGTCACGGCCGACGGCACGGTGTTGCTCGATCGTGCACCCGAGGCCGGTCAGCAGGTCGTCTCGGCGGCGGTGGCCGACAACGTGACGTCGGCGATGCGTCCGATCGCCGGGTACTCCAACGGTCACAACCTCGCGGGTGGTCGTCAATCGGCGGCGAAGACCGGTACCGCGCAGCTCGGTGATACCGGGCAGAACAAGGACGCCTGGATGGTCGGGTACACCCCGTCACTGTCGACGGCGGTGTGGGTCGGTACCGAGCAGGGCTTGCCGCTCGAGAACAGTTACGGCGGTCCGATCTACGGATCGGGCATACCGTCGGACATCTGGAAGGCGACGATGGACGGCACGCTCGAGGGCACCTCGAACGAGACGTTCCCGACGCCCGAGGCCATCGCCGGTCAGGCAGGTGTCCCGCAGTACTCGGCACCGGCTGCCCCGGTCACGACGGTGGCTCCGTCCGCGCCGCCGCCCGTGACTCTGCCGATTCCGACGGAGATCTCGCCTCCGGTGGTCATCACGCCGCGTCAGGTCGAGATTCTGCCGGGCGTCACCATTCCGCTGCCGGGTCTGGCCCCGGCTCAGCCCGCACAGCCACCGGCAGCCCCCGAGCCGGCAGCCCCCGAACCGGCGACTCCCGGCCAGTAGCACCGAACGGTGACGACCGAACCCGAGCGCAAGGGCAGAGCCCTTGCCAGTCCTGGTCGCCTGGACACGGCGAGTGCAACGGACCGTGACGCACCCAGCCGTACCGATCCGATGACCGAGGAACTGTCCTCGGTCATCGGCGGGCCGGTGGGCGCGCACGCTCTGGTCGGTCGGCAACGGTGGTTCACTGCGCTGCGGGTCATCCTGTTGCTCGCTGTGGTCTTTCTCTGCTTCGGTTGGTTCGCCAAGGCGGCGTGCATTCAACAGGCACCGGTGGGTCCGAACGGTGAACTCGGTCTCGACTGGAGCGGCAGTCGCCAGTACGTGGCGATGTGCTATTCGGACACCGTGCCGCTCTACGGTGCCGAGCGGCTCGACCAAGGTGCGTTTCCGTACAAGAAGTCCTGGGAAGAAACCAAGGCCGACGGGTCGAGTCAGATCCGGTACATGGAGTACCCGGTCATTGCCGGCCTGTACCAGTACGGCTCGATGGTCGTCGGAAAGGCATGGAACTCACTGAGTTTCCTGCCGCAAGCCCTGCCTGTGGTCGTCTACTTCAACGTCGTTGCTCTGGGATTGGCCGTCGCGTGGCTGGTCACCGTGTGGGCGACGGCGATCTCGGCGGGGCGACGCATCTGGGACGCTGCCCTGGTGGCTGCCTCACCGCTGGTGATCGTGCATGGATTCACCAATTTCGACGCTCTCGCAACGGCATTCGCGCTCACCGGTCTGCTGGCCTGGGCCAAGAAGCGGCCCGTATTGGCCGGTGTACTGCTGGGCCTCGGCGGTGCCACCAAGCTCTATCCTCTGTTGTTCCTCGGACCGCTGCTGGTGTTGTGCTGGCGGGCCGGCCGCATGCGCGAGTGGGGGCTGACCGCAGTGGCTGCCCTCGGGGCCTGGCTTGCGGTCAATCTTCCACTGGCCCTGCTGTATCCGACGGGGTGGTACGAGTTCTTCCGGCTCAACTCCGAGCGCGGAGCCGACCCCGATTCGCTGTACAACGTCGTCACTTCCTTCACCGGATGGACGGGCTTCGACGGCCCCCTCTATCCGGGGGACAAGCCGATGGTTCTCAACGCAGTCACGCTGATGCTCTTCGCCGTCTTGTGTGCGCTGATCGCCTACATCGGTACGACGGCTCCGACCCGGCCGAGGCTGGCCCAGTTGGTGTTCCTGGTGGTGGCCGGGTTCCTGCTGACCAACAAGGTGTGGAGTCCCCAGTACTCGCTGTGGCTGGTCCCTCTCGCGGTGCTGGCTCTACCGCATCGTCGAATCCTGTTGGCGTGGATGGCAATCGACGCGTTCGTCTGGTTCCCCCGGATGTACTACTACCTGGGCGTGGACAACAAGGGTCTGCCCGAACAGTGGTTCACCGCCACCGTGGTCGTGCGCGATATCGCAGTGATCGGCTTGTGCGCGTTGATCGTTCGGCAGATCTACCGGCCGTCGGAGGATCTCATTCGAAACGGCAGCGCCGTCGACCCGCTCGGTGGCGTACTCGACGGCGCTGCAGATCGAACCGGTCGGCGTGCGGTCACATATAGCGGCCGAGCTGCTTGACGGCTTCACCGGCGTGCTTGGCCTGGATGCCGTCGCCGATGGCCTGTAGCTTCCATTCACTGCCCTGGCGGTAGACCTTCGCCATCACCAATCCGGTGAACGGCATGCCGCCCTGCAGGGTGAAGCGGGCGAGTTCGGTGTTGGTGGTGTTGTCGACCAGCCGGCAGAACGCATTGGCGACCTGCTCGAACGTCTGGCCGCGGTACGAGGTGACCGTGAAGACGATGCCGGTGACGTGCTGGGGTACCCGCGTCAGATCGACGACGATGACCTCGTCGTCGCCCTCGCCCTCACCGGTCAGGTTGTCTCCCTTATGGGTGATCGACCCGTCCTTGGCGTTGAGCTGGCCGTAGTAGACGACATCGTTGACGTTGCGATCTGCCAGCATGATCGCCGATGCGTCCAAGTCGATGTTCGCCGCACGGCCTCCGCCGCCGAACAGTCCACCCTTCTTCGGTGTCGTCACCGGATCCCAGCCGAGGCCCATGCGAATCACCGTCAGGGCCACGCCGCCGTCCTTGCGCAGCGTGACCTTCTGACCCTTGGACAGACTGACGGGCTTGGACTTGGTCAGACTGACTTCCGGAGCCGGCGCGTCGTCCACGGAGACACCGTGATCGGTCACCAACGCAGCGAAACCACCCGCGTATCCCTGCCCCACGGCGCGCACTTTCCAGCTCCCCTGGCGGCGGTAGATCTCCAGAGCGATGACGATGGACTCGGAGCTGAGGCCCTCGATCGTGTACTCGTACAACACATTTCCCGCGGTGTCGCTGACTCGCGCGACCGGGGGCGCCGATCGGCCGAAGTTGCTCGACGCGTCGTCGAGGGTGATGACCGCACGGATCTGCTCGATGTCGGACGGAACGGCGCCGAGCGAGACGGCGAGCCGAGCCGGCCCGCCCTGCCCGGGTTCGAGGCGGACGCCGGGGCCGGTCGGCTGATTGAAGAACACGAAATCGGCGTCCGTGCGCACCTTTCCGGCGTCGGTGACCAGAAGTGCAGACAGGTCGGCCGGCACCGCAAGGGCGATGGACACGACGACGTCGCCGACGGTGAGGGGGCCGTTCTGACCCTTGGACAACGGTTGACCGGCCGGAGCAGACAATGTGGTGGACTCTCTCTCGAAGTGCTGGTTACCGTCATCCAATGTACTTGGTCGATTTGTCCGACTGATGTGACCGCGAAGGCCTGTCGGTCAGATCTGGCGGAGGGTGAACAGGTCGCCAGGGGTGCAGCCGAGCACCCGGCACACCGCGGTCAGGGTGGAAAATCGGATGGCCTTGGCGCGGTCGTTCTTGAGTACCGACAGATTCACGACGCTGACCCCCGCCAGACGCGACAGTTCGGCGAGCGTCATGCCGCGGGCTTCGAGGATCTCGCCGAGATGACACACGACGAGATGGTCGACCAACTCCTCGGCCATCAGACCAGACCATCGGCATCACGAGCGAGCTTGGAGCCCTGGGCGATGGTGGCGTAGACGAATTGCAGGAACGTGGACACGAAAATTGCGATCCAGAGACCGGTGGCCGGTCGAGCGGTGTCCACGGTCCCGCTCAGCTCGAGCGCACCGACGACGCTGTTGGTGCCCAGCATGTTCATGAACCCAGTGATGATGGGGTAGGCGAGAATGCACGCGCCGATCACTACGACGTCGGTGCGTGCGGCGTTGGTGAAGGGATTCCCGGCGATGACGCGATCGCAGAAGCGGTAGAAGAACAGCAGGCCCACCAGGATGATCACCAGTCCGACGGCGAGGGATCCGTAGCGCATCACGTCGATGAAGCCCAGCAGTCGTACGATTTCGGCTTTCGGGACGCTCAGCTCGACCGAGTTCCCCGGTTGCAACTGGCCTCCGAACAACTCCACCGGCGGGGTGTTCCACTCGGGTTCGACCGTGGCAAGGACGTAGTCCGAGGAGTGGTATTTCCACATCTTCCAGCCGGTCCAGCCCACGGCCAGTGCTCCGTAGAACACCATCGCCCACTTGTTGGTCCTCATGGAACCCAGTCCGTATGCCATCCCGCCGCCTCCATATCGATAGTCGATAACAACGAATATCGATAACCTATCGAAAATCGATACGGTGTCAAGGGGTGGGCTGTGTCATCGGCGTAAGGCCGACTCCAACTGTCGCCCGATTTCGGCGACGAATCGGGTGGAATCGGCGGGCACGAAGTCGATCGACGCGTGGGAACGAACGAGGTAGCGGCCGTCCCCGTCGAAGTCCATCCAGAAGAACGAGACGGCATCGGTATCGCGGCGGTGGTCGTAGGTGGCGCCGCGCGCGACGATCACCTCGCCGACTGCCGATCGCGGTCGGGCGAAGAACGCCTCGAATTTCTCGTCCGCAGTCGCGTGTCGAGTGGCCGTGGACAGGATTGCTCCGCTCGATGTGGTTGCAGTGCAGGGATGTTCGAGGGTGGCGGCCGCACGGCGTCCGGCCTGCACGGTCGGCACGGACTCGGCGATCCGTACGGGGGCAGATGCCGGGGTCACCGTGTCGATCGTGACCGAACAGTCCGGCCCGGGGCGTTGGGTGAGGACAACCGCGAAATCATGGGTCACCGCTGCATGAACGCGCACCGGGCTCTGCCCGAGATCGTGGGTGTCGCCTCGGCATTCGATGCGCACAGCGGGGTCGATCACCACTCCGATGGCTGCCTCGAGCCGCTCGTCCACCAGCGCGTCGATCCTCGCCGACGCTTCGCGCCGCAGCTGTCGGAGCTGACCCTCGGTATCGACGTCGACGGTGACGGCCAGAGGGTAGGGCAGCCGATCCCGTCCGAAACGACTGCAGAGCATCGCGAAATCCATGCCGCGCACGGTCCACTGCGTCACCGTCAGCCGCCGAGCACAGGGGGTGCGACGAGTGGCAGGTCACCGATCAGTTCGCTGCCGTTGCCCACGTCGATCAAATAGCCGGGGGTGGTGTGTTCTCCGTCGTTGTCTCCGGTGCCACGACCTCCCGCCGCGCCCATACCGCCCACTCCGGGCATACCGTGAGCCCCTGCTCGACCGGCCGCCGCCGCACTCGCGCCGCCCGGGCCGCCACTGGAACCGCTGGAACCGATCGGCGACCCGAGAACAGAGCCGCCGTAACCTGCACCGGAGCCCACACCGCCACCGGATCCGTTGTAGCCCGAGCCGCCGTAGTTGGAGCCGCTGTAGCCCGAGCCGCCGTAGCCGGAGCCCGGGGAGCCTGTCCCCGAGGATCCGCCGCCTCCCACGTTGCTTCCGAGTCCCCCGGGAGCATTTCCGGGGCCACCGGCTGCGGCGGCCCGGGTTTCCCCGGACCGATCTGCAGGCGGCAGCGGTCCGGATGGACTCGAACCCGGTTGCCCGGGGCCCGATTGTCCAGGCGTCGCGGTGCCGGCATCGGTCTGCTGCGCAGCCGACTGCGCTGCGGGATCGACGGCTCCTGCCGAGCCTGCGCCCCCACCGGACGTCGCACCGCCGCTCCCACTGGCGGCCGGGAAACTGCCCGGCGGGAAACCGCCTGCCCAGCCGCCGGTGGAACCACCGCCTCCGCCGTCGACGGGATTGTGCGCCGTCGGCAGCACCGGAACGTTGGTGTCCGACAGCACCACGCCCGGTACGTACACCGATCGCATGATGCGACGCGCTTCGTTCTGCTGCTCCTCCTGCACTGCCGTCGCCGTTTTGGTAGCGAACGGAACGGGGAGCAGGGAACCGATCAGGGTGCTGGCCTCGGACGCGACCACCGGCGGCATTCTCGACTTGGTCTGCTCGAATCCCGCGTGTGCTTCGAGCAGCTTGTTCCCGATCAGGCTCATCGACGTGGCCAGCGCGGACGCCGACGAGACGTAATCGCCTACGCCGCCGCGCACGGCGTCGGACATCGGCCCGGACCAGCCCGACGCCATGGCCGCCTCGATTCCCGTTCGGAAGCCGTCGGATCCGGAGCCGGCGGCGGCCGAGAGGTCGTTCCAGTTCTTCGACGAAGTCGCAATGGGACCGATGGCCAACGACCCGACCATGCCCGCGATGTCCTCGTGTGACATCACCTCGAACGGTTCGGTGATCGTCACTTCGTTGGGTTCGTAGTCACCGCGGTAGTCGAATGCCCCGTTCGCTTTCTCGAACGCCTCCCCGAGCATGGTGCCGACGAGCTCGGGCCCCACCGGGGTCACGAATATGTTGGTGACTATCCCGTCGATCGTCGCTTCGAGTTCCTCGTACGGATTCGCCATGCCCACCCCTTGCCACGCGCCTGTCCCCCCGACGAAGTGTTAGACGCGGTGCGCGGTGGTTCGGTTCCGCAGCCACTCGAGAATTTCCTCGCTGGCCCGCACGCCGGAGGAATCGGTGACGGTCAACCCGGGCCGGGTGAACCCCAGCAATTCGAGCTCGCCGTGCCGCGGTCGAACGGCCTCGTCGGCGGCCATGAGCATCTCGGCGTCGAGTGCGCCGTCACCGGCAGCGAACACGCCGGCCTCGGCATCCAGGGAGCCGTCCTGAACAAGCCTGGAACGGACCTCGGCCACGGCGGAGCTCTTGCACACCGCGTTGGGCATCGTGTAGATCTTGCGACCCTGCTGGGAGACGTTCCAGTCGCGTGCCGCGCACCACTGCGACCAGTTCGAGACGAAGTCCGGTGGGACGGCGGTGACGTCGACGACGAGGTAGCAGAACAGGCCGTCGGCCTCGCGGTATTTGAGCACCCAGTCTTCGGAGACCCTCGATCTCAACTCTGCGCCGATGCCGGCCAGGTCCAGATCGAAGCCCTTGCGCCAGGCCGTATCCGGCTCGCCGTCGACGAGAATGTTGCCACCGTTGCTGGTGATGGCGTACCGCCACGGGGCGCCCGGCAGGTCGATACGCTGGAACTGTTCGATGGTTCGCGTCGTCGTCGGAACCACGGTGACGCTCTCGCTCAACCCGCGGAGCAGCGACATGGACCGAGTGCTCATGTACGACAACGGTTTACCCTCGTACACCTCCACGCACTCGAACGTCTCGTCCAGGGGCACACCGAGCGCGCCTTCGGAGAAGATCATCGTGCGATCGAGGTCGACGGCGACGAGGGCGCTCACGAGGCATCCTCGGTGGAGACGTTCTTGATCAGACCCATGCACGAGTAGGCGAGGTCGGGTACCACGTCGACCGGTACTCCCCTGGCTTCGGCGAGCATCCGAATATGTTGGTGCTCCGGAGCATTTGCGTCGCGCACCAGCACGCGCCACGGTACTCGGCGTAGCAGCACCCGCGTGGTCTCGCCGACACCGGGCTTGACGAAGTTGACGTGCGAGATGCCGTACTCCTGGCGGACCTTCTCCACCGATGCCCATCCCGACCAGGTGGGAGTCCTGTCGGACGCGAGCACCGACGACACCGTCTCCGCGACCTCGTCACGCACGTCGTCGAATCGAGCCGTCACCGCGTCGAGTAGATGCCGCGACACATCGTCGGGAGCCAGGTCTGCGTAGTATTTCGCGCCGTGGAAATCACCCGGCCGAATGAGGCTGTCGTTGAGTACAGTTCGCGAAACGAGGCCCGAGACGGTCGAATTCAGGCAGGCCGACGCGATGAGGAAGTCGTCTCGGGTCCCGTAGGTGCGAGCGCAGTGTCCGGGATCGGCGAGCACGGCCAGATCGTCGTCGAAGTCCGCCCCAGGGAAGTCGCGTAGTGCCGCTGTGAGTTCGCGTGCGATGGCACCTTTGCCGGTCCAGCCGTCCACGAACACCACCGAGCGTGAATCGTGGTGCTCGGCGAGGTAGCGCAGAGCGACGCTGTCGATACCCCGATCACGCACGATCGAGACGGCGTAGTGCGGTATCTCGATGCCGTGGGCGGCGAAAGCCCAGCGCCGCATCAGAATTCCCACCGGAGTACCGGCCCGCGCCAGCGATGCGAGCACGATGTCGTGTCCGCGCTCGGCGAGCACCACCTCGGTGACGGTTCCAACGGCGACCGCGAGCCGCGCCGCACTGTCGTGCAGTACCTTCTCGAACAGTTCGCGATACGCAAGATCGGGTTGGTATTCGACCGGCAGCGATTCGGCATAGTGCGCCGTGCCGGCCTGAATCGCCCTCTCGCGCTCCGCCGTTGCTGCTTCCAGCGAGACGTCCGACAGGTCTTTCAGTAGCCAGGTCACCTCGTCCGGCGCGTACGAGCCGAACTCGGGCCCACGCAGCGGACGGGCGCGCCTGGCGATCTCGAGCGCCTGCGGATCGGCACCGGTCACGACCACGACCAGCACGTCGGTGCCCGCCGCCGCGAGTGTCTCCGCCGCGGCGGTGAGTGCGTCGGTATCCGCGGGGGCATCGGCGACGAACACCAGGGTCGAGTCGGCCGGCGCGTCGGCGTTGTAGAGGTAGCGCAGAGAGGATTCGTCCTCGGGCGCTGCGAATTCGAAGCCCCGGCGCAGTGGGTAGCCCGCCACGTCGAGTACGTAGGCGGGCGAGCGGGTGGTCGTCTGGAACAGTGCGCTGTGTCCGCGTCGTTGCAGCGCTGCCGCCAGGCGTAACGGCAGGTACATCAGCTCCTCGTGCCCGACGACCACGACGGCACCCGAGTCGGGGAGCGACGCGTCGACGGTGGCCGCGACTGCTTCGATCGCGTCGGCGAACCCGGCCGCATCGGACCTGAGGAAGCCGTGGCGGCCGCCCTCGGGTAGAGCTGCGGGCCAGGGCGCGTCGATGCGGCGTACCGAACCGGGTTGTGTAGCAACCGGATTGAACGTCGGATCGGGGAGGCTCAGAACCGTCTCCACGAGCCCGGGTTCCAGCTCGACCGATCCCTGAGCGAGGCTGACGTTGTCGATCACGACGCCCAGTTCGGTGGCCGTTGCTGCGGTCGCGTCGAGATGCTCGGCGGTACGCATGTCCACCAGGGATGCGATGACGTAGTGGGAACGCGCAGCCGTGGAATGGATCTGGCGGAGCGCATCGAGCGCGGTGGCTCCGGTCGAGATCTCGTCGTCGACGAGAACGAGGGGTAGTTCGCCGCCGAGCAGGTCCGCCGAGGTCGGCATCAGCAGATGGTCGGTGGCGTGCGAGTGCCCTTCCTCGAACTCACCGTGCACCGTCATGCCCGGTACCGTGCGGCGGGTCGAGTGCACATAGCAGCGCGCATCGAGGGCGGTTGCCACCGTGTGACCCAATCCCGTTGCCGTCTCCGCGAATCCGAGAACATCGACGTCGGAGCCGCCGACCGCCGCAGCGACCAGGCCGGCCAATTCATCGCCGGCACCGATGACGACGTCCGGATCCACGGGTATGTGTTTGCCGAGCACAGTGGACACCAACAGGTGTGCCCGTCGGGGATTGCGACGTAGGCCGGGACGCACCAGTTGTCGTGCCGTCCACGACGACGAGGAGCCGGTGTCGGTCAGGACGATGCCGTCGGCCGGGTTGTCGGTCATCGCTGAGCCAGCGCCGTCAGGAGGTCCACGAACGTGATCCCTTCGTTGGTGACCCCGAATGCCCGGGCGCGAACCATCGTCTGTTTCGCCCAATTGCGATGTGGTCCCAGCTCGTTCATCTTGTTCCGGTATCCGGAGGCCTGCGCGCCGCCCTGGTCGGAGGCCAGAATGTCGAGGGCGTCGTGGTATTCCTCGTGCGTCACTGCGGACAATGCGTGCACGGCAGGAACGTGGGATGGATGGATGACCGTCTTGCCCTGGATACCGTTGGCGCGGTCGAGGGCGACCTCGCGCAGCAGTGCGTCCAAGTCGCTGCTGACCAGTTGCTGCCGGAAGCGCACGGCCTCCTGGTCGACGAACGGCGTCTGGCGCAGCAATGGCCGGAACATGCGTTCGTGGTCTGCGAAGTACTCCCACACCGGCCCGGTGATGACGAATCCCGATCCGTCGTTGCGGCCCAGATGATTGACGATCGCGCTGATCACGTCGGCTACGACGCGGACGTCATAGATCGTCAGGTCACGGTCGCGGCGAATGCCGAAGGTGCCGCACATGTCGGTGGCTCCGATGCGGACTGCCAGCACGATGTCTCGGTATTTTGCCAGTAGTTCTCGGATGGCAACGAGTTCGGTGTCGCGTGTTTCGCGGTGGACCACCTCGGCCGACTCGAGAACCGGCATCGCCAACAAGCGGGTGTCGTGCGCGGTGGACGCGGCGAGAATCTCGTCGAGGTACTCGGCTCCGGTTGCCGAGGTGAACTTCGGTACGACGAATCCGGCAAGTCCAGCGGCCCCAGGAGTCAGACCGGCGCAGACCGTCCGAATCTGTTGGGCCGTGCGGGCTCGGACGAACACCAGTGCATTCGAACCCGAGAGTTCGTTCAGAGTTCGGATGGTGTTCTCCACCGCGTACTGCAGATCATGATCTGCGACTGCATCTTCGAGATCGATCACGATCGATCGAACGCCCTCATCGGTGCGCTTGTGCACCGTCGCGGTCAGGTCCGCACGGGTCGCGGGAATGTACAGCGTCGCACCGAGTGCTGTTGCTACGACGTTGTTTCCGTCACTGACCGCGATGTCCTCCGGTTGCAGGAAGAACATGCGTTCGCGGGTGTCGGCGTCGAGATGGCGAAAGTGTTGCACCATGATCCTTCGTGTGAATGCGGTCGGTGCTAGCTGCGCATGCGTTCGATCACGCCTGCGATGAAGTCCGAAATGGTAGCCAGATCCTGCAGATATGACCAGTAGTCGGGATGGGTACCCGTCAGTGCGTTGCTCGCCCTGTCGATCCGGGCGAGCTGAGCATCCAGCACCGAGCCCCATTCGGCAACCAGACCGCGATTGATCGCGAGTTGTTGAGCGTCACGAAGTTTGAACCGGACCTTGTTCTCGGTCTCGCTCGGATCGGCTTTGACTGCGCGCAGCAGGCGAACTCGATCGGTGACGGCATCGACCAGGTGCTCGGCATCGGTCAGGTGCGACCGGGCCTGGGCGACGAGATCCAAGGCCTGCTCGGGGTTGCCCGTGTCGAGCGCCGAACGGGCCGCTCGCAGATCCTCGTCGGCCTGTTCGATGTGACGTGTGCTCGACCGTTCGTTGTGCGATAGATCTGCCGAGCTCTTGGCATTGAATTCGCGGAGCAGACTCGAGAAGGCCGGCGCGATCCCCTCGGATCTCGTTCGTACGGCTTCGATTCGGGTCCGCACCGAGACCAGTGCGGTCCGGGCCTCCTGCTGGCGTCCGGGAGCCGAGCGAACCGCCTCGCGCAACGCAGTGGACCTGTCCCGGACGACGGCGGCTTGCTCTCGCGCACGCAGCGGATCCCGTCGAACATCGTTCAATTGTGTTGTGGCGGCATCCAGTTCGTTCCAGGCCTGCCGCAGTGATGGATAGGTGGCGTACTGCTCGTCGACGGTGGACCGCGCAGCGTCCGCCTCGGCCAGTGCGTCCTGCACCAGGCGCGGGGTGGCCGCGAACTGTGCCGAGGCGTGCTCGAGAGTCCCGCGATGAGCCTCGTAGAAACGGTCGACGGCGACGCTGGCGTCGTGGAGCAGCCGCGTCGCGTTGTCGAATGCCGACCTCGCGGCGGCAGTGGTGATTCCGTCGAACTGTTCGACGGCAGCGAGATACGCCGCTCCCGCGTCGAAACACAGCTTCTCGGTATCGAACCATCGACGGGCGAGTCCGTCCTCCGGGCGCAGCGCGGTGGATGCCTCGACACCGGCGGATGCGATGGACTGTCGCTTGTCCATGTCGAGAAAGGCGGCGACAGCGGCGTCCTGGGAACGACGCGCGGCGGCGTCCGATTCGGAACCTCGGCGAAACACCCCAGGCCAGCGACTTGTCACCTGTTCGATACTACCGACGGGAACCTCCGCATCACCGCGCTCGTTGGTCGAGTACGTCCAGAAACCGGACATTCCCACTACGGTTGTACCCGTAACGGGAAACCAATTGCGAAAGGACCTCTCAATGGGCGTCAGCCTCAGCAAGGGTGGCAATGTCTCGCTCACCAAGGCAGCACCGAACCTGACCGCGGTCGTGGTCGGCCTCGGTTGGGACATCCGCACGACGACGGGCACCGACTTCGACCTCGATGCCAGCGCCATCGCATTGAACTCGACGAAGAAGGCCCTGAGCGACGGGCACTTCGTGTTCTTCAACAACTTGAAGTCTCCCGACGGCTCCATCGAGCACACCGGGGACAACACCACCGGTGAAGGCGACGGAGACGACGAGCAGATCAAGGTCGATCTCGCCGCTGTGCCGCCGGAGATCGAGACCATCACGTTCCCCGTGTCGATCTACGATGCGGACGCTCGCTCGCAGTCGTTCGGTCAGGTGCGCAACGCGTTCATTCGCGTCATCAACCAGGCCGACAACTCCGAGCTTGCTCGCTACGACCTCAGCGAGGATGCCTCGACCGAGACCGCGATGGTCTTCGGTGAGCTGTACCGCAACGGCGCGGAGTGGAAGTTCCGCGCAGTCGGCCAGGGCTACGCGTCCGGACTCGCAGGCATCGCCCGGGACTTCGGAGTAAACGTCTAGTAAAGGCACTCCCAAGATTGGGGATACCCCCGCCTCGTCATTCATGATGGGCGGGGGTTTTTCCGTTTCGTCCCCCAACTTGGTCGCGCCTGCGGGCTCTGCTCCTAGCCAGAAAGGCCACTGACGTGGTTATGAGAATCTTCGGCTGGTCGATTGCGGTCACCATCGTGTCCGTCATCGTGGCCTTCTTGTACGGCGGACTCGAGGCGATGATTCTCGTCCTCATCCTCGGCGTGCTCGAAGTGTCCCTGTCCTTCGACAACGCCGTCATCAACGCCACCGTGTTGCGACGGATGAGTGAGTTCTGGCAGAAGATCTTCCTCACCATCGGCATCGTCATCGCCGTGTTCGGCATGCGGTTGCTGTTCCCGCTGGTCATCGTCTGGGCTGCGTCGGGCCTCGGTCCGGTCGCCGCCATCGACCTGGCGCTCAACCCGCCCGCCGACGGTGCCGCGACCTTCCCGGACGGGTCGCCGAGCTACGAAACGCTGCTGACCGACGCACATCCGCAGATCGCAGCCTTCGGCGGCATGTTCCTGCTGATGCTCTTCCTCGGCTTCATCTTCGAGGACCGCGAGATCACGTGGCTGAGCTGGCTGGAGAAGCCTCTCGCCCGGATCGGTCGCCTCGATCAGCTGTCCGTTGTCGTCGCGGGCCTGCTGCTCGTGCTCAGCGCCGAATTCCTCGCCGACGACGACAAGATTTCCACCGTCATGGTCTCCGGCGTGCTCGGCATGATCACGTACATTGCCGTCAACGGTCTCGGCGAACTGTTCCACATCGAGGAAGAGGGCGAAGAGTCCTCCGGCGGCCCGAGCGAACTGGCGAAGGCGACCGGCAAGGCCGGTTTCTTCCTGTTCCTCTACCTCGAGGTCCTCGACGCGTCGTTCTCGTTCGACGGTGTCATCGGAGCCTTCGCCATCACCGCGGACCCGATCATCATCGCGCTCGGCCTCGGCTTCATCGGTGCCATGTTCGTTCGCTCGATCACGGTGTTCCTCGTTCGCAAGGGAACGTTGTCGGACTACGTCTACCTCGAGCACGGCGCGCACTGGGCAATCGGTGCCTTGGCCATCATCCTGCTCGTGTCGATCGGCGTGCACATCAACGAACTGATCACCGGCTTCGTCGGAATCCTCTTCATCGGTGCCGCACTGATCAGCAGCATCCGACGCAACAAGCGTCTCGAGAGCGAAGGCGTGGACACCGAAATCCACGTCTGACCTACGCTCTCGAACCGCAACAGCTCGAAGACTTACAGCTCCGAGATGTCGACGAGTCCGTCCTGCAGGGCCCGGGCCACCAGGGCGGCCTTGGTCGGGGCGGACCTTCCGACAGAGGTGTATTTCGCGCGGATACGCGTCAAGTGGGTGTTGACGGTTCCCAGCGACAGGAACAGTGCCTTGGCGACCTCGGTCTTGGAGTCGAGGCGAATCCAGCAGAGCAGTACCTCGATCTCACGGTCGGTCAGGCCGGGCCGAGTGGGAAACTTGTCTCTCTGCTCAGCGGGCGGCACCAGGCTGATCAGTCCGCGAGCGAGCGGTGCGGCAGAGATGGAGTCGCTGTGTTCCGAGGGCATGGGATCGAGCAGTGCGGACATCAGTTCTCCCGAGGGCCGAGGCAGGTTGAGACGGTCTAAACCTGAGTCAACTCATTCTCACAGGTCGATCACAGACTCGCTGCCCTGATTTCTATGGGCATTTGAACCGTCAACTCTGAAGATGCGTCATGAATCGCGCTCCAGCCGGTCATCAGTCCTGCGAGGGGAGCTCGGGCATCGGGAGCCACCCGTCTTCGACCGCGCGTTTGTACAGATCGGTTTTGGTCGGTGCCGGACGCCCCGCCTCGGCGTATTTGTTGCGGATGCGCACGAGGTAGTCGTTCACGGTCTGTTCCGACAGTCCGGCCAGGCGGGCGACGCGTCCAGCCTTCTCGCCCGACGCGTAAAGGGCAAGCACCTCGCGTTGACGTGGGCTCAGGCCGACGTCGGGCAGTTGTGGATCGCCGTCGATCGCCGCGGCCCAGTCCGTGGTGACCACCTGCCCGCCGCTCGCGGCTCGCCGGATCGCAGACACGATGGCCGATGCGGGCGCGGACTTGCGCACCACACCGAGCACTCCCGCGCGTGCCGCGGACCGAACCAGGAATGCGTTCTCGGCACCGGTGTACACCAGCACTCGTGATCCCGCGGCGTGCAACTGTTCCACGTTCGAGCGCGGAGAAGATCCGTCGCCGAGGCGCAGATCGAGTACCACCAGGTCTAGCTGCTCTCGGTGGGCGAGCAATTCGTCCACGGTGGAGGCCATGATCACGAGATCGAGATCGGGTTCGTCCGCCAGCATGGCCTTGAGGCCGAGCGCAACGGATTCGTGGTCCTCGATCAAACCGATCCGACGTACCGCGGCAGTGCCGTCCTCGGTACTTCCCTGAGATTGCGACACCTGTGCCATGTCCCCGCCCCGCTCTGCGCGCTATTTCCCCAGCGCCCTGTTTCCCGAAGCTCTAGTGCCTCGGTGATGCCGTCACAGATGTCGTCGACGAACGAGGCGACGTTACCGACTCCGAGTCGGTTTCGCCCGGTTGGGCAAACCGCAGGCAAGCGCGGGCGAACATCACGAACAGCACCACCAGCAGCAGCGCTCGCCCCCAGACTCCGACGAGGACGAAGAATTCCTCGTCGTTGGCGTCGACGCCGGAGGCCAGCGCAGCGAAGTACTTGAACACGCCGATCCCCATCGACAGATCGACCATCAAGTACGCGGCGACGATTCCCCAGGGGACCCGAAGCAACACGAGGAAGGGAAGCAGCCACAGCGTGTACTGGGGTGAGTGCACCTTGTGCAGCAGCATGAAGCCGCACAGCATCGACCCGCTCACGGCGACCCAGGGATAGGTGCCGATCACGTTCGCGCGCCGGAAGCCGAGCCACAGCGCGATCGCGAACGCGACGAACACCAGGAGCGGCGAGGCCACGTCGACGACTTTCTGGAACGACGCTTCGGCGTCGTTGTACGCGTCGGGCGTCATGCGGTCGTTGACGTAGAGGTGACGCAGCCCCCAGTACCAGATGGAGTTGGTCGTCAGGTCCGCCTGGCGCAGCGACTGGAAGGTGAACGACGCGCGCCAGCCCTCGTAACCGATGACGGCGAACGGCAGGTTGACGGCGACGACGGTGGCGATCGCGGCTCCGGCGACCTGCAGGCCGCCGTGTATGTCGTAGCGGCCACGGACGGTCTCCGGTTTTTCTCGACCGTTCGTACCGCCGGTGACGACATAGGCAATGAGCGGGAGCACGAACGCGCCCGGATAGATCTTGAGGCAGAATCCGATCGCCAGCAGTACCGAAGCCGCAATTGCCTTGCGCCGCAATGCAATCGGCAATGTCATGACGAAGATCGCACCTACCGCAGAGGCGACGACCGGTAGCTCCCAGTTGTGGAAGGCGTACATCACCAGGGGTGGGGAGATGGACCACAGCAGCGCCGGCCAGCCGGCCATCCGCCCGAGCATCCAGGCGGTGAGAAGCCCGAACGGCGCAAGGATCAGTGCCGAGGTCAACAGGAACTGCGCGTCGGTGTGGGCCGGGATTGCGCCGAGCCACATCAGCAGACCGCTCAGAACCGGATACTCCACCGTCCCTCCGGTGAGGATTCCGTCGCTCGTGATGGCCCCGTGGATGTAGGGAAATATGTGATTGTCGATATCGCGACCGAGCCACAGGAACTGGATGTCGGAGTAGCAGACGGACGAGTCCTTGATGACGTCGAACACTGTGCTGCGTCCGGACTCGTCGAACGGTGCGACGGCGCAGCGGGCCTTGTTCAGATATCCCAGAATCAACCCGATTGCTGCCATCGCGACGACCACGACAACCGTCGTCGGACTGGCGCGGACCCCGGATCGCATGGTGCAAGAGTATGACGAGCGAATGCCCGACTGTGCGCCCAGAGGGAATTAGCAGGTCAGGGCCCTGTCGTGTATCTTTGAGGGGTTGCTGACGCAACGACCCTCCTGCCGCGGATAGTCCGTGGCCGTTTTCACTAGTCCACAGGAGGTGATGAGGTCTTATGCGTCATTACGAATTGATGGTCATTCTCGACCCCAATCTGGACGAGCGCACTGTCGCTCCGTCGCTCGATACGTTCCTCAACGTCGTTCGCAAGGATGGCGGCACCGTCGACAAGGTCGATGTATGGGGCAAGCGTCGTCTGGCTTACGAGATCCTCAAGCATGCCGAGGGCATCTACGCCGTTGTGAACCTCAACGCCGAGCCTGCCACCGTCAGCGAGCTGGATCGTCAGCTCGGACTCAACGAGTCCGTGTTGCGTACGAAGGTCCTGCGACAGGGCAAGTAATTGTCGGTGTCCGGCCCTAGGCTGGCACTCACAACGCTTACTACTGAAAGAGGAACCATGGCAGGCGAGACCGTCATCACCGTCATCGGAAACTTGACGGCTGATCCAGAACTTCGATTCACCCCCGCCGGTGCGGCAGTTGCCAACTTCACGGTTGCATCCACCCCGCGCACATTCGATCGTCAGACGAACGAATGGAAAGACGGCGACGCGCTCTTCATGCGCTGCAACATCTGGCGCGAGGCAGCGGAGAACGTTGCCGAGAGTCTGACCCGAGGCTCACGAGTGATCGTGAGCGGACGGCTGCGGCAGCGTTCGTACGAGACGCGCGAGGGTGAGAAGCGGACAGTCGTCGAGCTCGAAGTCGACGAGATCGGACCTTCACTTCGCTACGCCACCGCAAAGGTCAACAAGGCCAATCGCGGTGGAGGTGGCGGCGGAGGCGGCTTCAACTCCGGCTCGGGTTCCTCCGGCGGATCGGGCGGCGGCCGCTCGAACTCCTCGTCCAACTCCGGTTCCGGTGGAGACGATCCCTGGGGCAGTGCCCCGGCGGCGTCGGGCTCCTTCGGCGGACGTGGCGGAGACGAAGAGCCACCGTTCTAGATCCTTCGATCGAGAACAACCAGATGTAACGGAGAAAGACCCATGCCCAAACCGCCATTGCGCGACAAGGTGCTCAAGAAGAAGGCGTGTTCCTTCTGCAAGGAAAAGAACACGGCGATCGATTACAAGGACACGACGTTGCTGCGTAAGTACGTCAGCGATCGCGGAAAGATCCGTGCTCGCCGTGTCACCGGCAACTGCGTCCAGCATCAGCGTGACGTGGCCGTTGCCGTGAAGAACTCGCGTGAGGTAGCACTGCTGCCTTACGCCGCGACGGCTCGATAGAAAGGGGCGATTGGTATGAAACTGATCCTCACCGCTGATGTGGACAACCTCGGTGCGCCTGGCGACACCGTAGAGGTCAAGGACGGCTACGGCCGTAACTTCCTGCTGCCCCGCGGATTGGCCATCCAGGCCACCCGTGGAGCTCAGAAGCAGGTCGACGGCATTCGCCGCGCTCAGGAAGCTCGGGCCGTTCGCGGCCTCGAGCACGCCAACGAGCTCAAGCAGGCCATCGAGGGCCTCGAGTCCGTCACGCTGTCTGTCAAGACTGCCGGCGACTCGGGCAAGCTGTTCGGCTCGGTCACCGCGTCGGACGTCGCTTCTGCACTCAAGGCTGCCGGTGGACCGGTCGTCGACAAGCGCAGCATCGATCTGCCGAAGGCTCACGTCAAGAGCACGGGCAAGCACGACATCGTCGTGAACCTGCATCCCGACGTGACCGCCAAGTTCAAGCTGGAGGTCGTCGGAAGCTGATTTTCAGCTTTCGGCCCGAAACGGCTGCAAGAAACCCCACGAACTTCGGTTCGTGGGGTTTTTTCGTGCCATCTCACAAAATTCAACTGTCACAACGGTTTCCAAATTGTGAAGGATCTCTCTCGGTGCCACCTTCGGCCGAGGTTTGCGTACCCTTTACTTGGGGGCGACATTCCAAGCCGGAACACGATCGACCGACCTGACGCCTAGACGCCCGGAGGAACTGCCGTGACAACGACAGCAGAGCACGATTCAGAACCCAGTCCGAAGACCCGATCCGAGCCGCCGTCTCGGGTCGGGTCGATAATCAAGTACGACCTACCGGCCTCGCTGGTCGTTTTCCTTGTGGCAGTGCCACTTTCGATCGGTATCGCTGTCGCCTCCGGCGCTCCCATCATGGCCGGCCTCATCGCCGCTGTGGTCGGCGGCATTCTCGCCGGTATTCTCGGCGGATCGCCGTTGCAGGTCAGTGGTCCGGCTGCGGGTCTGACTGTGGTGGTCGCCGAGTTGGTCAACCAATTCGGTTGGGCCACAACATGTGCCATCACGGTGTTGGCCGGCCTCGTCCAGGTTCTGCTGGGCATGAGCCGCATTGCTCGTAGTGCACTTGCCATTTCGCCGGTGGTTGTTCACGCGATGCTCGCCGGCATCGGTATAACCATTGCGCTGCAACAGATTCACGTGCTGCTCGGTGGAGAGTCCGAAAGCTCTGCGGTGCAGAACCTGCTCGCCATTCCGCGTTCCGTGGCCGACGGCCAATGGCCGTCCATCGTCGTCGGCGGCATCGTCGTCGTGCTGATGTTCTCGTGGCCGCGACTGGCCGGCGTGTCCAGTGTGATGGCCAAGGTTTCCAAAGTGCCTGCGGCACTGGTTGCAGTGGTCACCGCAACCGCGGTCTCGATCTTCTTCTCGCTCGACGTCGAGCGAATCGAGTTGCCGGGCAACCTCATCGAGTCTCTGAGCTTCCCGATCATGCCCGACGGTCAGTGGGGTGCATTCGCCACCGGTGTCATCACCATCGCGCTGATCGCCAGCGTCGAAAGCCTGCTGTCCGCTGTGGCCGTCGACAAGATGCACAGCGGTGCGCGCACCAACTTCGACCGCGAATTGATGGCGCAGGGTGCGGGCAACATGGCCTCCGGTGCCATCGGTGGCCTGCCGATCACCGGCGTCATCGTGCGTAGCGCGACCAACGTCAAGGTCGGTGCCAAGTCTCGTGCGTCGGCGATTCTGCACGGCGTGTGGATCCTGATCTTCTCGGTGCTGTTCATCTCGATCGTCGAGCTCGTGCCCTTCGCGGCGCTCGCCGGGTTGCTCGTGATGATCGGTGTGCAGCTCATCAAACTGGCCGACATCAAGATCGCGAACAAGACCGGTGACATCGCTGTCTACGCAGTCACGGTGCTGGGTGTCGTGGCGCTCAACCTGCTCGAGGGAGTGCTGATCGGCCTGGCGCTCTCGATCATCCTGGTTCTGCGACGCGTGGTGCTGGCGAAGATTCGGGCCGAGGAAACGGTCGACGGAACCTGGCGGGTGACGATGGAGGGCTCGCTGAGCTTCCTCGCGCTGCCGCGACTGACTCGAGTGTTGGCCACGGTGCCCGCAGGCACGTCGGTCACCGTCCACCTCGGAGTCGACTTCCTCGACCATGCTGTGCACGACGCGTTGAACGAGTGGGTCCGCCAACACGAGGCGACCGGTGGTTCCGTGCGCGTCGAGGAGGTGGGCACGGCGTCGATGGCTGCGGCCACCGAAGGGCCACCGCGGCGCGGATCTGCCACGGTGCGCAGCTCGTTGGCACCGTGGCGGGCGTGGCAGCTCAAGGGCGACGACACGCAGGAGGATTCGCCCGCTGCTCTGCGTCCGGTGTTGAGCGGAGTGGCCGAGTACCACCGCACTCATGCCCCCAACATTCGTCCGCACCTGGAAGGTCTGACCGAGTCTCAGGACCCGGACACGCTGTTCCTCTGCTGCGTCGACTCACGCGTCATGCCGAACACGATCACCAGCAGCGGCCCCGGTGACCTGTTCACCGTGCGCAACGTCGGCAACATGATCCCCACCCAAGGTCAGGATTGCTCGGTGGAGGCAGCTCTCGCCTTCGGCGTCGACGAAGTGGGTACGTCGTCGGTCGTGGTGTGTGGCCATTCCGGTTGTGGTGCCATGAAGGCAATTCTCGGCGGGGCGGAGAACGCCGCCGACCCGTCGGTGGCCGAGTGGCTCGGGCACGGGAGAGCCAGCCTGGAGGCGTTCCGCAGTGGGCACGCGGTGGGCCGTCAAGCGGCGGAGTTGGGCTTCGGCGAGGCCGACCAGCTCGCGATGGTCAATGTGGCGGTGCAGCTGCAGACGTTGACCCGTCACCGGGTGGTGGGACGCGCGAACGCGGAGGGTCGTCTGCGGATCACCGGTCTCTTCTTCGACATCCCGTCGGCCCGGGTGCTGCAGATCGGTACGAAGGAGATCACTGTTCTCGACCCGGCGCTGTGCCCGCAGAAGGCCGATCTCTGACGGTCTGTTCGAGCGAAGTACGAGGGCCCGATTCCCGACGGGGGTCGGGCCCTTCGGCTCGAAAACCAGCATTAAGACTTTTTCAGTGCCAATTTCCAGCCGGTGTGACGTACTTCACCACCGAGTTCACTCGGCATTTACTCAACACGCCCGAGTTGTCAATTCGGCCGACACGCCGCCCCCAGAACGATGCACAGGCAAAAAACTTTATGTACACGCCTTGACGTGCGGGAATGGTGCAAAGTCCAAAAGTTATACCCAGGTTATCCCCAGACGGTCAACACCGTTGTTCAACCTCGTCCACATTTCATCCACAGATCCATCCACAGCCTGTGTTGTGACTCCTGGCGATACCGCTTAACGTCCCTCCAGCGTCTCTCTCGATGCCGTCGAACGGTGCCGGGGCAGCGCGGATCCGGTGCCGAACAGGACCTGTCGGTGCCCGGGGGTAGAACTTGCTTGACCGCACGTCCGGGTGTTATCCGGCCGTGCTCGGACTATGGGGAGAGGACGGCCGGTTCGCGTGGCAGTTGTGGACGATCGAGGACAGTCCGACTACTCCGGCTCCTCCTCCAGCGAAGGTCCGGGCGAAGACTTCGGGCGACAGCCGCCACAGGACATGGCCGCCGAACAGTCCGTGTTGGGCGGCATGCTGCTGAGCAAGGATGCCATCGCCGACGTGCTCGAGGTGCTCCGTCCGGGCGACTTCTACCGGCCGGCACACCAGAACGTCTACGACGCCATTCTCGACCTCTACAGCCGCGGTGAGCCTGCCGACCCGGTGACCGTCTCTGCCGAGCTGGATCGCCGCGGCGAGCTCAAGCGCATCGGCGGCCCGCCGTACCTGATCACGCTGACTCAGACGACGCCCACCGCCGCCAACGCCGGGTACTACGCCGAGATCGTGGCGGAGAAGTCCATTCTCCGGCGGCTCGTGCAAGCCGGTACCCGCATCGTGCAGTTCGGTTACGCCGGAGCCGACGGTCAGGACGTCGCCGAGGTCGTCGACCGCGCACAGGCAGAGGTGTACGAGGTCACCGAGCGACGCACCTCCGAGGACTTCCTCCCCCTCGAAGAGCTGCTGCAGCCCACGATGGACGAAATCGACTCCATCGCCAGCCGCGGCGGCATCTCCCTCGGCGTGCCGACTGGATTCGCTGAACTCGACGAGATCACCAACGGTCTTCACCCTGGTCAGATGATTATTGTCGCGGCGAGGCCCGGCGTTGGTAAGTCTACCCTAAGTATGGATTTCATGCGTTCGTGCTCCATCAAGCACGGTATGCCCAGTGTCATCTTCTCTCTGGAGATGAGTCGCACCGAGATCGTCATGCGTCTGCTGTCCGCAGAGGCGAAGATCAAGCTCGGCGACATGCGTTCCGGAAAGATGACCGACGACGACTGGACCAAGCTGGCCCGTCGCATGAGCGAGATCAGCGAAGCACCGCTTTTCGTCGACGATTCGCCCAACCTGACGATGATGGAAATTCGAGCCAAGGCGCGACGCCTGAAGCAGCGCAACGGCCTGAAACTCATTGTGGTGGACTACCTTCAGCTGATGTCGTCCGGCAAGAAGGTCGAGTCGCGTCAGCAGGAGGTCTCGGACTTCTCCCGTCAGCTCAAGCTGTTGGCCAAGGAACTCGAATGCCCGGTGGTCGCGGTCTGCCAGCTCAACCGTGGTCCCGAGCAGCGAACCGACAAAAAGCCGATGGTCTCGGACCTCCGTGAGTCCGGCTCACTCGAGCAGGACGCCGACATGGTGATTCTGCTGCACCGGCCCGACGCCATCGAGCGCGACGACCCCCGCGGCGGCGAGGCCGACCTGATCCTCGGCAAGCACCGTAACGGCCCGACGGCGACAATCACTGTGGCGCACCAGCTGCACCTGTCCCGATTCGTGGACATGGCACGGGGCTAGGGACAGCGGCGCTGGTCCAACGTTAGGTCGCGTATTCTTCATGGGGTTCAGACCCCAGCACCCAACGCAGCACATCGACGAAAGTAATCATGCCCGAGGACCAGAACACAGACGTTCCACCGAACCATCTCTCGATCGATCCGAGCAGCCGCTTCTACAACGAAGAGGTTCTTCGCCGCGACGTGGGCATTCGCTTCAACGGCGTCGAGAAGACGAGCATTCGCGAATACAACGTGTCCGAGGGTTGGGTGCGTGTCGAGGTCCCGACCGCGAAGGATCGCTACGGAAACCCCATGCTCGTCAAGCTCAAGGGCACGGTCGAACCGTACTTCCGCGACGCAAAGTAGCGAAGTAGGTACCGGACACCTCGCCCTGGCGTTCGGTACCTACTGATCAGAGTCGGTATCGGATCAATCGCGAACTGTTGCCGACCACCGCGACCGACGAGGCGTTGTGCAGGATTGCCGCCAGCACTGGGGACAGCGCACCACCGGCGCTGACCGCCAAGCCGAGAGCGTTGACGGCGATGGACATTCCGTAGTTCTGACGGATGACCGACACCGAGTGCCGGCCGAGGTCACGTACGTCGAGCAGACGCGACAAGTCGTCGCTTGCCAGTGCCACGTCCGCGGTCTCGACGGCAACGTCGGTGCCCGCCAATCCCATTGCGATTCCGATATCGGCGACGGCCAACGCAGGAGCATCGTTGGTGCCGTCACCGACCATCGCCACGACGTAGCCTGCGTCCTGCAGTTCTCGGACGGCTTCGAGCTTTTCGTCGGGCATCACTTCGGCACGCCACTCGGTGATACCGAGTTCCGCGGCGACCGCCGCTGCCGTCTTCGGGTGGTCGCCGGTGAGCATGATGATGCGTTCGACACCGTCGGCACGGAGCGCGTTCAGAACGGTGGATGCGTTGGTACGGACTTCGTCGCGGAGACTGATCAAGCCGACGAGTACGCCGTCGACGGCCAACAGCAGCGGAGTCTCGGCCTCGTCCTGCAGCCGCGAAACCCATTGCTGCGCATCCTCGGACACCGCGACGTCCTCGCTGCGGAGGAGAGATGGACTGCCCAGGAGCAGCGTCCGTCCGTCTGCGACCGTCCGCATGCCGAGCCCGACGATCACCTCGCACTCCTCGTGCGGAGGGATGACGATGTGCCGTTCCTCCGTACTCCGAATGACTGCCTCTGCCAGAGGATGTCGAGAGTGGATCTCGGAACTCGCTGCGTAGGCCAGCACCTGCTCGGGTTCCCAATCGTCCTGAAACGAAACGACATTGGTCACCACTGGGCGTCCCACCGTGAGGGTTCCGGTCTTGTCGAACACAAAGGCGTCGACCCTGCCGGCCTGTTCGAGGTGAGATCCGCCCTTGATGAGAATGCCTCTGCGGGCACCGTTTCCGATGGCTGCGCTGATGGCGGTCGGCGTGGACAACCCGACCGCGCACGGGCACGCCACGAGCAGCATCGTCATGGCACGTCGTACATCCCGGGTGACGACGAGAGTCAGCGCCGACAGGATGAAGGACGCGGGGACGAAGCGTCGTGAAAAGTTCTCTCCTACAGTCTGAATCGGTGCACGATCTTCCTGCGCCTCCTCGACGCGAGAAATGATGCGGCCGATCGTGGTGTCGCGACCGACGGCGGATGCGCGCACGACGAGGCGGCCACGGACGACGACGGATCCCGCATGAATACGGTCTCCGGCGACGATCGATACCGGCAAGGTCTCGCCGGTGATCGCGGACTGATCCACCACCGCGTCACCGTCGACCACGGTGCCGTCGACGGGAACGCCCACGTGGTCGTGCACGACGACCTCGTCGCCGATCTCGAGTCGATCGACGTCGACGGAGATCTCGGAGCCGTCGGGCAGCCTGATCCAGGCGGTGTCCTGTGTGCCGGTCAGCAGATCGGAGATCGCGCGTCGAGTTCGCTTGAGGGTCAATTCCTGCAGGTACTCGCCGATGTTCAAGAGCCACAGCACGGTGAGGGCGACGACGTTCTCGCGAAGCACGAGGCTGGCCACGGTTGCGGCGCTGACGAGTGCGTCGGTTCCTGCCGTCCTGTTGCCGGCAAGCGAGCGCACGGCTCCCTTGAGAAACGGGTAGCCGGTGAAGATCGTTGCGCCGGTGGCAACGAGACGACTGGTGGGACCGAGGATGGGCGGCCGACGGAACGCGTAGCGGCGAAGACCGAGTAGGACCAGAGCCGCGCCGCCGATGGTCATCCGCAGGACGTCGCCGCTGGTGACGTCAGCTGAGCGCGGACTACGCACCGGTACCAGGGCCCAATTCGTCGAGCGCCCCGCGTTCACCGCGTCGAAGAGTTCGGCCCTGTCGATTCGTGTGCGGGAGTACCAGATGACGACCGACGCCGTCCGCGGGTACGCATGAACGGCGCGCACTCCGCGGATCTTGTCCACGTGGTCCTCGACCGCAACTGCACGGCCCGGGCTCGAGCGGAGCCAGTCGACGCGGAGGCGCATACGGCCGCCGGCGTCGGAGAGAATCTCGATGCCGTCTGCCTGCGTCGCGTCGATGTCGAGGGGGCGTTCGGCGAGGGTCGTCATAATCGGAAGCAGTCCCGGTCAGTGCGCGTGGCCGTGGCCCGCATCGGAGGCCGTGGGCGGCTGAACCTCTTCGCCGATTCGGTCTCGGGCCTCGGCGACGACGTCGGACACGGCCAGTCGGGCCGATTCCGCGTGAACCTCGGCCTTGCGCGCTGCGCGTAGACCGAGTTCGGTGGCCGATACCGCAGCCTTGCGGACGGGGGCCTTCTCGTACAGCTTCTTGGCACCGTTGTATGCGGCGACGCCGACTGCACCCGTCACGACCGTCGATACTGCCTTCGCGACGATGATCGGAAACGCCATGTTTTAGCTCCTCGTTTTCGAACCGGTACCCACTTATTGGGAATCATATTCGTTTCCTGTGATCATGGCGACTTGCGGGGTCCCCGGGGCGCAGGGCCATCCATACGTCGATCGGGCCCGGGTGAGGTTGGGCGAGCCAGTCGCAGGCACGTCGATCGAGGTGTAAATACCCCAATGTCACCACCAGTGTTCCATCGCTGTCGCGATACGCGCCCGACGCGCTACGAAGATCCGACTCGCTCTGCTCTACGGATTCCAGGACGGCATTCCTGGTCCAGGTACTTCCGGCCGGACCAGGAATGCGCAGTGCGGGTTCCCCAGGAAATTCGGGCCTGTCGATGCCATCGATCACGTCGGCTTCGATGGCTCCATCGAGCAACGTGCCGCTCAGCGACACCCACCCACCCGATGGCATGACGGGGCTGCGTACAGACACCGGGACGGTCGCTGCGCTTTCGGTCGCTGCCCGCTCGTCGGGGGCATTGGGCGTGAAGCGAAGCGATCCGTCGTCGACGAGTAGTGCGCCGATTCCCACGATCGAACCGCCTGATTCGACAACGAACGAACCGATGTCAGATGTCATCGGTTCGGCCTTGTGGATCGAAACGCTCTGGTCACATAAGGCAGGTCGATAGTTGTAGACCCATGCAGCCCTAGCTCGTCGAACAAGGTGGCGAGATTCTGATCTATGCCGTTGCGCTCGTCGGCCGTCGCGGTGATGTAGAAACTGCGCGATCGAACCAGGTCGGTCAACAGCGATCGGTTCACCGTGCGAGACCACGCCCATCGTCGCTCTTCGAGATGGTCGAAGGGCTCCGCTATCGGCGGCGGACCGTCGTCGAACATGGCCATCGCTCCGCCGCGTGAGACCACGGAGTTGAGGCGGCGAACCCAGGCCTGTGACTCGTCGCGAACGTTCCAGATCAGGCCCAGCACGCCGCCCGGACGCAGGACCCGTCCGATCTCGCGTGACGCGGCCACCGGATCGACCCAGTGCCAGGCCTGTCCAAGCAGCACTCCATCGAGACTCTCGTCGTCTATTGGGAGGGACTCGGCAGTACCGACCGTGGTCGGGACACCCGGTACCGCGATCCGCAGGGCGTCGAGCATGGCGTTATCAGGGTCGACGGCAATGGCGTCGCAACCAGCGGCAACGATGCTGCGCGTGAGCTTGCCCGTGCCGGCACCGACGTCAGCGACTCGTGGACGACGATCGGACGCGAGAGTGGGCTCCAACATCCACGCGACTGCGTCCGACGGGTATTCGGGACGAGCTGATTCATACACCTCGGCGGCGGTCCCGAACGACGTCGAGCTGTTATCTCGGCTAACCATAAGGTCACGTTACCCGTCCGGTTCGAGCTCGAGTTCGTAGTACAGAGCCTTCGGTCCCTCGCCGCGTCCTTCGTGGCAGTCGAAGCCGCGCTTCTCGTACACGTGGCGGGCTGCCTCGTCGTCTTCCGAGGTATTGAGGTCCATATAGGTCGCACCCCTACCGCGTGCGTGCTCGATGACATTATCGAGAAAGGTTGTGCCGTACCCCTTCCCGCGTAGACCAGGCTGAATGTACAACTCGGCAAGATAGGCCTCCGGGGCTGCGCTCATCGTACCGATCCGAAAACGCAGAACCGCTACACCGATGGCGGGAGTGCCGAACGTCAGCACGCTGGTGTCGCCGGACTTCACCAGGGTGTCGAGATGTGCTGCAAGCCAATCCGGCTCGGGCACAGGGTAGTCGTACTCGCGATTGAAATCGATCAACAGGGTTGCGGCCTCGACAAATTCGGCGGGATCCTGGACGGCACGTGTATCGCTGACCGATGTCATCGACTTCTCCCCTGTCAGTGATCCGGTTGAACGAGATTCTTGGCGTCGAGCAGACCGAGGCCGGGATGCTTCTCTCGCAGCGCTTTGATGGCGTAGACAGTTCTGCCGCGTTCTTCCACTACCGCTTCGACATCCTCGGCGGGTACGGATTCGGGTCCGATCTTGTCGACGCTGGCTCTTTCGGGACGCAGATGGCTGTACACCAGCCAGGGGATGGCTACACCCGCAAGTGACAGCTGGATCCAGTCCCAGGTCGAGGGTTCTGAGATCACGTCGGAAATCAGAATGAACGCAATCCAGGCCATCCAGGCGACGTACAGGTACCGGACCCACGGACGTCGACTCATGTGTTCCATGCTGTCATCGCCGATGGATCAGGGCAATGGCTCAGCGACGCTGTGCGTCCCATGCGAGCCTGCGTAACTCCGCCGTTCGGTGGCCGTTCTTGGCGAAGGGCTCAGCACCGTCGATCGCCGAACGTGGACGGAAATCGTTCGGGTGCGAGGCCTCGAAAATCGGAAAGGCCCGACGGGCACAAGCAGCTGCGAACGCAGCGACATGCCGAATGTCGTCGAGACTGAGATCCACTTGAGGGGGTTGATCCACTTCAGGCATCGCGGGTCCTGTTGCGGTTCAACATGAATCCAAATCGTCCGAGAACCAGTCCGGTCAGCGCGCCGAGAGCTCCGGTCGCCACTGGCACCAGGTACAGCCACGCAGAGCGAAAGATCAATGGATCGCCATTGAGATCCCTATCCAAATCGGTGGAATAGCTCCGGCTCATCGTCACGCCCTCGAGGGGCTCATATGAACCTTGATACACAACGTCGTCCAGGTCGGTGGTCCAATCATCGATCAGGTACCAACCCAGTGGAGCCAATCCGACGACAAATCCGAACAGCAGCAGGAAGATGACGAGATTGCGCACCGTCTCAGGCTATTGCCCCCGTCAACCGTCGAACACCTCCATAGTGATGCAGAAGGGGTGACCGGCGGGGTCGAGGAGAACTCGCCACCGCGGGTCAGGTTGCTCCTCTGCCTCTGTTGCCCCACATTCGACTGCATGAGCGACGGATTCGTCGAGGCTCACTCCCGCATCGAGATCGAAGTGCACGATGGACGCCGACGGCCATGTAGGCGGGATGTAGTTCGCCACTCTTTGCGCAACGATGTTCAGGCCCGAGTGCGTGCGAATCCCCGAGCTCGACGGGTTCTCCCACAACAGGTCTCCGCCCAGAAGCGCAAGGTAGAAGCGAGCGAGGGCTACCGGTTCGGGGCAGTCGATGGATATCCCTGCTACGTCGAGGTGTGGACGCGACATGTCACGAGAATACGGTGGCCCCCAGCGTGACGACGACTATCACGAAGACGAACAGGAGTAGCCAGCCCTCCCAGGTGTGCGGGCTGATTCCCCAGCCGTACCGTTTCGGGCCGAACCAACTTCGGGGTGGATTGAAAGCCATAGCGCCGTCCTGCCTGTTCGGAGTCGCGTCCACCCTATGAAGGCACCAGACTATTCGCAATGGTAATGACTTGGTGATCGGTGGTGCGCTGAGTGTCCACAATTCGGCTCGAGAATCGGGAAAGCGCGCCGGCCTAGTAATAGTGGACACTGTGCACACCTTCCCAGAAGATCCAGCCGCGACGTCAGCTGTACAACCGCGCCGTTGCCGTAGCCCGTTGAGCCAATTCGTCGCGAATTGTGTTCGGCTGGAGCACTGTTACCGCAGGTCCGCAGTGCCACAACGCCCCCACAGCGTGATTGTGGCCGGAAAACTCGATGACTGCGAGGCGTCGTCCGTCGTCCTGTACTTGGTCGCTGATCACGCGAACGACGTTCTTCGTCAACGAGATCCATACTGATTCTTCTGCGAGGCAGGTGATTTCGATGTGGGTCAAACTCGCACGGAACGACTTCCAGTGTGCGGTGAAGGCGGCCTCCAGGTCCACGGTGGAAGCGCGGTGAGCCTGCTCGTCGAGCACAGTCAGTTCGTCGATCCGCGATACCCGGTAGACACGTTCGGTGCCCTCACGCCCGGCGAGTAGGTACCAGTGATCGCCGGCGTAGACCAGCCCGATGGGGTCAAGGATTCGATCGTTCACCGAACCGCTGCGATCGCGATACGTGATTCTTATCCGCACACCGTCTATGACGACCCGTTGGAGTTCCACCAGATGTTCTTCCGGTTCGTGGGGATACGCGAAACCGTCGGGCCGGACCAGGATTCGTTGTGACGCAGTGCTTGCCGCCGCCCGGTGAGCGTCGGGTATCGCGGCGATCACCTTGCGCATGGCGCTCGCGAACGCCGGGGTGGCGACGCGTCCCGCGCCGGAAGCGAGCAATGCCGTCGCCTCGGCGGCCGTCAGACCGGTCAGCTCGGTGCGATAGCCCTGCAGCAGACTGATGCCACCACCGCGACCGCGATCGGTGTAGACCGGAATGCCCGCCGAAGACAAGGCTTCGATGTCACGCAACACGGTGCGCGTGGACACTTCGAGCTGGGCGGCGATGTCGGCAGCGTTCAGTCTGCCCCGATGTTGGAGCAGCATGACGATGGACAACAACCGGTCTGCGCGCACCCGAAAAGTCTCTCACCAAAACATGACAGAAGATGTCATGTTCACCCGATCTACTTCTACCCAGCAGGCCACACCCGGTGGCCGCGAAACGGAAGGATCGACAATGAACACCATCGAGACCACGCAGCAGACGGATCCGCGCGAGGTGTACTTCACGTCCGCCGCATGGGTGAGCGGTCTGCTCACAGGCGTGCGCGCCGACCAACTGGACCTTCCCACTCCGTGCGACGAGTTCGATGTCCGGACGCTGGCAGGCCATCTCGTTGCGACGGTCCGAAGGCTGATTGCGATCGCCGAACTCGGGAGTCCGGACTCTGTGTCGCCCTTGTGCTCCGATCATGACGCCGCATCCTTCGACACGTCGGTGACGCAAGCCCGTGCCGCGTGGGCCGACGATGAATTGCTCGATGGCCCGGTCGCGGTCCCGTGGGGTGAAGTGCCGGGGCGATCGGCTGTGTGGGGATATGCGCGGGAGTTACTGGTGCACGGATGGGACCTAGCCGTTGCGACAGGACAACCGGCCCACGCCGACCCGGCTCTCGTCAATCCGGTCGCCGTGGAACTTCGAGCACTGCTGCCGGCGGAGAGTCGGGTTCCAGGAGTCCCTTTCGGGCCCATCGTGGAACCCCGTTCCGAGGCAGGGCCGTTGGAACGCCTGGCGAACTTCGCGGGACGGTCGTCGGACGGTTGGGTGTAGTACGTCGCTCTTGACCTCGAGTGCACTCGAGGTTGCAGGGTGGTCCCATGCAGATGACTTTCGAAGAGTCGCCTCAACTCATGACGCTGATGACCGGCGACGAAAAGCACGGTGCGAGCGCCACATCCACGCTGGACGTGCTGTGGGTGCTGTACTCCGACATTCTTCGTCTCGACGCGGCGCAGCCCGACGATCCCGATCGCGACAGGTTCTACCTCTCCAAGGGGCACGGCCCGATGGCGTACTACGCAGTGCTCGCTGCACGGGGCTTCTTGACGCCGAACGAGCTTGCGTCGTTCGGCAGCTACCACTCACCGCTGGGCAATCATCCGGACCGCACGCTGATTCCCGGGGTCGACATCGGATCGGGATCACTCGGTCATGGTCTGGCGCTGGCAGCCGGAACTGCTGTGGCGCTGCAGATTCAGCGAAGCCAGGCTCAGGTGTTCGTACTGATCGGTGACGCCGAGCTCGACGAGGGCAGCAACATGGAAGCCATCCAATTCGCCGGCCGATCGCAGCTGGGCAACCTGACCACCGTGGTGATCGACAACGATTCGGCTGGTCTGGGTTGGCCCGGCGGCATCGCGTCGCGCTTCGCCGTCGAGGGGTGGTCGACCTCCGACGTCGACGGGAGGGACCACAGTGCGCTCCGGCGGGCGTTTCGCGTCGATCACGGCGACCGACCTCACGTGGTGGTCGCCCACGTGGAGAAGAAGGAGAACTAAAATGACGTCGACGATGAACAGGACCGCGGATCAACGCGAGTCCTTCTACCGACTGCTGCCGGAGTTGTTGGTGCAGGACGAGCGAGTCGTGCTGGTACTGGCCGAGATCGGCGCCGCCTATCTCGAACCGCACCTCACTCCTGACATCCGATCGCGTGTGGTCAACGTGGGTATTCGAGAGCAGGCGATGATCGGTGTCGCAGGCGGTATGTCGCTCGCCGGAATGCGTCCGATCGTGCACACCTTTCCACCGTTTCTGATCGAGCGACCCTTCGAGCAGGTGAAACTCGATCTGGGACATCAGGATGTCGGCGCGATCCTGGTCAGCTCGGGCGGCTCCTACGGGTGGCCACAAGGCGGTGAGACGCACTTCGGCCAACGCGATGTCGCACTGCTGGACACCCTGGACGGGTGGACGGTGCACGTGCCCGGGCACGTCGACGAGGTCGAATGGATGCTGCGCGGTGCCGCTGCATCCGACGACCGCGTTTACATCAGGCTCGACGGAGTCTCGAACGATCACTCGTACGGTCGACCCGGAGGTTCGATGACCGTTCTGCAACAGGGTAATTCGGGCACTGTGATCTCGGTCGGTCCGATGACGGACCGGGTGCTGGCCGCGGCCCGTGGACGTGACGTCACCGTGATGCACGCGTCGACGATCAGGCCCTTCGACGGTACAACTCTTCGAGAAACGCTGACTGCGCCGGACATCATGATCGTCGAGCCCTATCTCGCGGGAACCTCTGTGCCGCAGATCGATCGAGCGATGGCAGACATACGGCATCGGGTACTTGGGATCGGGGTGGAGCCTGGAGAGCGTAGAAAGTACGGAACGGTGGCCCAACACGACCGAGCCAACGGCCTCGACATCGAAGGACTATCCCGATCGATGGACGACTTCTTCGAGTGATCAGTGTCGGCGGCGCTCGTACCTGGCCTTCGCGACGCTGTACGCAGATTCGAGGAGTTCCCCGATCTGCGATTCGGTCTGCGAAGACGGGTTGACCACCGACAACCAGCCCGCAGTGCCGTACTGAGGGTGGGCGGCAACGGTGTCGTCGGTATCGGCCTGCGGTGCGTGGGCTGCTTCGCGTGGGGGCAGTCCCAGTAGGCGTTCGAACTCCTGCTTTCCTGCAACGACATTGACACGGAACGCGTCGGGCCGGTCCAGCCGGGACAACTCGTCACCCGGATAGTTCTTCGTCACGATGGTCGCGAACGGCTGGGTGGACGACGGAACAGTTCCGTCCGGCGAGTAGTAGAAGAACACATCGCCCCATGCGAGTTCCGGAGTCCCATCACCCTCCCGAGGCAGCTGCGCCAACGTGCCGTCGAAGCTGCCGACCAGATTCACGATGTCATCGAGTGTCATTCATCGATCGTCACATGTTCTGCGGTCTCTGCCCAGAGTTCAGCCGACTTTGTAGGTTCCCGTGCCGGTTGCGACGAGGCGGCCGGATTCGGTCCCGACGATGTCGACTCGACACGTCTTCAGGCTCCGACCCGCGTGTATCCGAGTACCGACTATATCGACACCCTCGGCATATACCGGTTCCATGAACTGCACAGACATGGAGACCGTGACGCCCCGAAGCTTCTCGGGCACCTCGGATCCGGCCCATGCTGCGGTCATGATCCCGATATCGATACAGCCGGCGATCACGCCGCCGTGCAGCATCTGGCCGACGGTGGACAGCTCGTCGCGGTACGGCAGCCGCAGTCGAGCTGTGCCCTCGTCGATGTCGACCAGCTCGATGCCCAGTTGCTGCACGAACGGTGATTGCGGGAGAAACATGGTCATCGCCGAGATGCCGCTGTCCGGTGCCAGTACTTCGTTGGCTGTCATCGCTACCCCTCTATCATAATTGGATTCCGATATCGGAATCAGAGTACGATAAAGTTATGGTCTTGGATACCCCCACCGACAAGCGGAAGCGTCGAACACACACTGCGGTGCTCGACGGCGCTCGTTCGCTCTTCCTACGCCACGGATATCGGGCAACGACGATCGAGATGCTGGCCACCGCAGCCGATGTGGCGGTGAGTTCGATCTACGCAAACTTCCCCGCCGGCAAGGTGGACATCTACGCCGCTCTCGCGTGGCGAACCGCCCAGAGCCACGCTGAGCAAATGACTGCCCCCACCGATGCGGTCGAATCTGCGCACGTCGTTGCCGAGTTCCTCGATCGCTACATCGCGTTTCACCGCGACGATCCATTGGCGTTGCGGCTGCTGGCGCTGACGGATGTGGACAAGTCCGAGTCCGCGTCGGTCGGTGAGGCGAAGGAAAAGATCGACACTGCGCTCGGTGAACTCATCGATTCGGTGACGCGTGCGGTGGAGGACGCCGGTGCCGACGTCCTCCCCCGTGCACTGGTTCTGAATGCCTGGGCGGCGATGAACGGTGCTGTGTCACTGCATCAACGACGCATCGTCGATCGATCCATGCTCGACGCCATGCTCGCGATCACGCGGGCGGATATGCTCCGCCACCTGAAGGGAACACCCGATGAAACCCGGTGAGCTGAGCGCAGGTCATCGTGCGCGAATAGTGGCAGCTGCTGTGCGAGAACAACTCGCGATGTTGCCCGGTACCGTGCTCGGTCCCCGGCGACGTTCGGCGGGTTCCGCATGGCACACAGTCGATGCTCCGGATTCACGGTTGTGCCGGGAAGCACTGGAGGAGGCGAGGGAGTGTCTGAGCGAGCCGATACTGATGCACAGCGTGCGGTGCTGGCAGTACGCCTCGGCCTTTGCGAGCATCGACGGTCTACGGCCGGATCGGGAGGCGCTGTACGTCGCCTGCCTGTTGCATGACGTCGGTCTCGGCGCAGAACAGAACCCGGTGGCTGGATGTTTTGCGCTGATCGGTGCCGAGCGAGCCGAAGAGTTCGTCCGCCGACACGAAGGCGACGACCGAACGGCGCAGATCGTCCACGAGACTGTAGCCAGGCACATGGACGTCGCGACACCGGAGGAACCGGAGGCGGCTCTACTGCACGATGCGGCATACCTGGACGTCAGTGGCCGTCGGATTCGAGACCTCGATCCGCACTGCGTGGATGTCATCGAATCCAGCTATACGCGAGAAGGTTTCGCCGCAGACTTCGCATCCAGGATGAAGATCGAATCGAGAAGGCGACCGCGGTCGACGGCTGCGACCTTGTGGCGCTCAGGAATGTACCCGGCGATGAAGGCGAACCCCCTGGAGCGCAGGGTCATATCGTCGAAGTAGCTGTTGCGCGATGGATGATCTGTTCGATTCGATCTGCGTCGTCGGAGTCTCTCGGTGCGTAGAGGAAGACGTAGGTTTCGGGAAGTCCGAGGCCAGGGCGTCCGGCGAGGGGGTGTAGCTCACCCCAGCCCGCGGAGATGACGGTCTGAGCATCGTCGGGCTGCATGACGACGTGCATCGATCCTTCGGTCTCGTGGACGTGGAGTATCTCGCCGTTGGTTCGCGAAATCCACGGTGCAGCAGTGGTGACATCCGCCAGATACAACGCGTCCCCTCGCCTCTCGAAGTGGCTGCGCGCCAGGTGGTATCGATTGTTCGTGCGCGCTTCGGTAGCAACTGCGCCGGTGATCCTGTCTGTCAGTACGGGCGTGGCACGGTCGGTGAGCTGGCGATGTGGAATCGGGTACGGGGCGATCGTCGGACGTGGTCCTCGGCGCGGTTCGAGGTGCCAGTGCCGGCCTGCGGGCGACGCGCCGGCGACGGTCATAAGGTCACGTCTGGACAACGGTCGTAGCGCGGTGGCGATCAACCACCCACCGACGTTGGCCGGTAAGCCGCCCGGCCCCAAGGCCCTCCACGTCGTGTAGTCGTTCTTGACGGTCTGCACAAGTCCCCCCAGGTCGGATACGTCCGCACCACGGTAACTGCGCGACGACTCCGGCGGTAGGCCTACATCGTCCGATGTACGACGAGATACGCGTGCAGACCGATGTGCAGGAACGTTCGGGTCCATAGCGTTGTGGTCGTCAACGAAACAACGAAGAACAAACACAGCAGAGGAACCGTCATGCACGCCGCAGTACTACTTTCACAACAACACTCGACCACCGAGCAGGTACTCGGGTTCGGGCTGGGAACCATCGTCCTGGTGGCGGTGCTCGGCGCGGTCGTTCTGTTCGTCACCGCGCTCGTCAGCATCCTTCGCTCACCCAATTACAGTGTCGCAGGCCGTGCGGTGTGGATCTTCGTCGTGCTCGCGTTTCCGTTCCTCGGGCCTCTGGTCTGGTTCGTATGGGGCCGCACCTCGACGTTCGCCGTCGAAGCGTCGAACAGTCTCAGATGACCGATCCGATCGTGCGTGCCGCATCCGGGAACTCACCGGCGTTCGAGCCCGCGTAGTTCAAACGAAGGAACTTGCCGGTGGGTTCGGCCGGGAAGTAGTCGTCTCCCGCTCCGACGATGACACCCGCCGATTTGCATTTGTGCACAACGTCTTCCAGGTCGATGTCGTCACGCAGGCGCATCCACAGATTGAGTCCGCCCCGGGGGATCCGATCGAGATGACCGCGAGGAGCGAACTCGATCAGGCTGTGGGCCAATAGGTCTCGACGAGCTTCGAGTTGCGTGCGTAGGCGTCGTAGGTGTGTGCGCCAGGCGGGTTGAGTGACGACGTCGAGAGCGACGGTTTGCAGGATGCCGCTGACGTACATCGATTCGGCTCCCGTGTCGGCGAGGATACGTTCGTGGGCCGGGCCACGAGCGATCAAGCCTGCCAATCGAATCGACGGTGATATGACCTTGGTCAGCGAACGCAGGTACACCACATGTCCGCCGTCGTCTCGCGCGGCCAATGGGCTGGGTTCGGCGGTGATGCCGAAATCGTGGGCGGAGTCGTCCTCGATCAGGAACGCGCCGTGTCGTCGAACGATGTCGAGCACACGTTCGGACAGGTCCGGAGACCACTGTGCTCCGGTGGGGCTGGCGAAGGTCGGTTGAGCGTAGAACGCCCGCGCGCCGGACTCGGCGAATGCCTGCTCCAGCGCGTCCGGGTCGGGTCCGTCGACCCCGGTGGGGACCGGGACCACGCGAACGCCCGCCTGCGTTGCCGCCAGAATTGCTCCCCAGTACGTCGGTGATTCCATGAGAAGTGGGCGTCCCGCACCGACGAGCGCTCGAAAGGCCGTGCTCAGGCCGGTCTGGCTGCCCGGGATGATGACCACGTCGCTGGCCGAGGGCGGTGTGATACCCAGCGGGGTGGAAGCGCCCAGTTCCGCGGCGAACCAAGCTCGAAGCTCGGGCAGACCTGCGGTGGGCGGCCGGGCAACCACTGCGTCGGTGCGTGAGGCTCGGGTGAAAGCAGCGTGAACGAGTCGCTCCGGCAACAGCTCTCGGGCCGGGTAACCGGAATGCAGAGCGATCACGTCACTCGACGTGGACTGCAGTGCGGCGGGGAGTTGCAATCTGTTTCCGGGTGCACCGAGCGCGGCAGTCTGCCACCCGTAGTCGTTCGGGCGGGCCGTGTGCACGGTCTTGACGAATGTTCCGACGCCAGGCCGTGTTTCGATGACACCCTGCGACATGAGAGTGCGCAGTGCTTTCTGCACCGTCACAGGGCTGGCCGAATGCTGGGCCACCAGCGCCCGAGTGGATGGCAGCTTCGCCTCGGGCGGGGCGGTTGCGATCCAGGTTCGCAGTGCAGACACGATCCGGGAACTGCTATCGTCAGACATGACACAGCATAGTAGCGCTATCCAGCCTGCGCCGGGACTGCTATCCCGAGCCGGCCTCTTGTGGGGAATGGCGGGTGTCACGGCGTTCTCGTTCACCGTGCCGCTGACTCGGATCGCCGTGACCGGTGGCCTGTCGCCGCTGTTCGTCGGGTCCGGACGCGCCGTCGTCGCCGCGGCCCTCGCTGCTGCCGCCCTGGCCCTGACCTCGCAACGGTTGCCACGCGGACGGCAATGGGTTCGACTGGGTGTCATCGCGGCCGGGGTCGTCATCGGTTTCCCCGTGCTCACGTCGTTCGCTCTGACCACCGCCTCCGCCGGCCACAGTGCCGTCGTCATCGCGCTTCTGCCGGCTGCGACCGCGGCCTTCGCCGTCGTCCGCGAGCGGCAACGCGTCCGGCCGATGTTCTGGTTGGTTGCGGCCATGGGTGCGGCGGTCGCTGTCGGATTCGCGGCCGTGCAGGGCGGCGAGGTCGCCGGACTGGGGTGGTCGGATCTGCTTCTCCTCGGAGCCGTCGTGGCGGCCGCGGTGGGATATGCGGAGGGCGGGCTGCTTGCGCGTGAACTGGGAGCGTGGCAGACGGTCTCGTGGGCGCTCGTCGTCTCTGTTCCGGTGACCGGAGCGATGACGGCATTCGCGTGGTGGCATCAACCCACGAGCGGAGGTGTCGCAGAGTGGGCTGCGTTCGCCTATCTGGCCGTCGTGAGCATGTACCTGGGGTTCTTCGCCTGGTATCGGGGGTTGGCCATCGGTCCGATGTCGAGCGTGAGCCAGGTGCAGCTCGTTCAGCCGGTGCTGACGATCTGCTGGGCCGCGATTCTGCTCCACGAGGGACTGACGTGGCCGGTGGTCGTGGGTGGAGCAGCGGTCATCGTATGTGCAACAGTGGCGGTCCGAACTCGGATGTCGCCGTCCGTTCGACAGGAGGAACTTTCGTCATGACGCGATCGATCGATCAGGCACGCAAGCTCGAGAATGTTCGCTACGACATTCGTGGCCGCATTCTGGACAAGACCGAGGAACTCGAGGAGCAGGGGCACAAGATCCTGCGCCTCAACGTGGGTAACCCGGCCCCGTTCGGTTTCGAGGCACCCGACGAGATCATGATGGCGATGATTCGCAATCTGCCTACCGCGCAGGGATATTCCGACTCGCGGGGCCTGTTCTCGGCGCGCACCGCGGTGGTGCAGTACTACCAGACCAAGGGCCTGAGCGACCTCGACGTCGGCGACGTCTACCTGGGCAACGGGGTCTCCGAGCTGATCACCATGACGATGCAGGCGCTGTGCAACCCCGAGGACGAGGTGCTGATCCCCTCCCCCGACTACCCGCTGTGGACGGGTTCGGTGGCTCTCGCCGGAGGCACACCGGTCCATTACTTGGCAGACGAGACTCAGGACTGGGCTCCGGACTTCGAGGATCTGGAATCGAAGATCACCACCCGTACCCGGGCCATCGTTGTGATCAATCCCAACAACCCCACCGGTGCGGTGTACTCACGCGACGTTCTGCAGCGTTTCGTCGACCTCGCGCGCGAGCACGATCTGATTCTGCTCGCCGACGAGATCTACGAGAAGATCGTGTACGACGGTTCCGAGATGACCAATCTCGCAACTCTCACCGGCAAAGATGTGCTGTGCCTGACCTATTCGGGGTTGTCGAAGGCCTACCGAGTGTGTGGATTCCGTGCCGGATGGCTGGCGATCACCGGTCCACGACGCCGTGCGGCGAGCTTCATCGAGGGCATCACGTTGCTGTCCAACATGCGCATGTGCGCGAATGTGCCTGCACAACACGCAATACAGACGGCGCTCGGCGGCCGTCAATCGATCGAGGACCTTCTGCTGCCGACGGGTCGGTTGACCGCGCAGCGGGATCTGGCGCATCGAATGCTGAACTCCATCGACGGGATCAGCTGTGTGCAGGCTGCGGGCGCGCTGTACATGTTCCCCAAGCTCGACACCGACCGTTTCGGCATCGTCGACGACGAGAAGTTCGTCCTCGATCTGCTCGAATCCGAGAAAATCCTGGTCAGTCACGGTCGAGCGTTCAATTGGGATGTGCCCGACCACTTCCGGCTCGTCACCCTGCCCAACGTGGACGATCTCTCGACCGCACTCGAGCGGCTCGGTAACTTCATGAGTTCGTATTCGCAGTAGTGCTCAAACCGAATCCGGCTCGAACAGGTCCTCGATCGTGCAGTCGAAAGCTGCGGCAAGGCGAAAGGCGACGGGCAGGCTCGGGTCGAACCGCTCCTTCTCGATGGAGATGATCGTCAGTCGGGTGACGTCGATTCGCTCGGCCAATTCGCTCTGAGACCACCCCTTCTCGGTGCGACGACGTCGAACATCGTTCTTCACTCGGACAGGGCCCGGTAGCGCGCGAACGCGTACCGCGCAGTGAACGATGCGAACGCAGCCAACAGCAAGCCCGTCAGAAGCAGCGTGGCCGGGGGGTCGACTCTTGCGATGGATACCACCGCAAGAGTCAGACCCAGTACGGTCACCAGATCGGTGGCTGTGCCGCTGGACGCGGATGTCGTCCAATGGCTTTCGATGCTGTCGCCCGAGGTGTAGGTCTGGTCAGCAGTGACCGGCGCGACGAACAGTATCCAGCCCAGCATCGCGCCGAAGGGCAGCGCGGTGACGCCGAACACCAGCGCGGAAACCCCTGGCGCGATGGGTGACACGAGCCAGGCGAGCAGTGCCGTCGCCGATGCAGTGGCAAGGCCGACAGCGGCGACCGATATCCATCTGAGTCTCACCTGAATGCTCCGTTCGTTGGTATAGCTCGCTATACGTATAGCAAACCATACATCCCACTCCGATGTGTGGTCCGCAGCGAGCTACTGGCGGTATGGTTCGAGCACGTGGATTGCCGGATTTCGGCGTCGTACTCAGCCCTAGGAGCCTGATCGTGCATTCGTCTTCACTCGGAGATTACTGATGGCCGGCGGACTGGTAGCCCTGCTCGACGACGTGGCCGCGCTGGCACGGCTGGCGGCAGCATCGATCGACGACGTGGGAGCCGCTACCGGCAAAGCGACGGCCAAGGCCGCCGGTGTCGTGATCGACGACGCAGCGGTGACGCCTCAATACGTTCGCGGTCTCGCGGCCGAACGGGAATTGCCCATCATCAAGCGCATCGCTGTCGGCTCGCTTCGCAACAAGCTGCTGATCATTCTGCCGATCGCCCTGCTGCTCAGTCAGTTCCTTCCATGGCTGCTGACGCCCATTCTGATGCTCGGTGGCTGCTACCTCAGCTACGAGGCAGCGCATAAGATCTGGGGAGCGCTGTTCGGCCACGGCGATCATCACGCCGAGGCAGAGAACGAGCCGCGGGACGAGGACAGCGTGGTGTCCGGTGCCGTTCGGACCGACCTGATTCTCTCCGCCGAGATCATGGTCATCGCTCTCGACACCATTGCGAGCGAGGGCTTCTGGAGTCGCCTCATCATCTTGGCGGTCGTCGCGGTGGTCATCACCATCGTCGTCTACGGCGTCGTCGCACTCATCGTCAAAATGGACGACATCGGTCTGAAGCTGGCCGAGGGCTCGTCCGGGTTCGTCGAGAAGTTCGGCCGCGGACTGGTCAAGGGAATGCCTAAGGTGATGGCAGTGCTGTCGGTCGTCGGCACCGCAGCCATGCTCTGGGTCGGTGGGCACATCCTTCTCGTGGGCATCGACGAGCTCGGTTTCCACCCCATCTACGAGCTGGTGCACCACGGTGAGGATGCGGTGCGTGGGGTCGCGGGTGTCGGCGGAGTGCTGGCGTGGATAGTCAACACTCTCGCGTCGGCAGTCATCGGTGCGATCGTCGGCTGCATCATCGTTGTTGCGCAGCTCGGGATCTCGAAGGTGCTCGCCAAGCGGGCCGCCGCGAAGTAGTGCCTGTATCGGCGACGTTCGCCGTCGTTCATCCCTCCTCGGAGCCGGCGCTCGACATCCTGTTTCGCTACAACGTCGATATCGTCGGACGCTTCTTCGGCCGCGAGGCGTCGGACGAGGAAGTACGACGAGTCATGGTCGACGAGCCGAGTGACGATCTCGTGGGTGATTCGGGTCTGTTCGTTGTCGCATACCTGGGCTCGACGCTGGTCGGTTGCGGTGGTGCTCGTTTCGTCTCCGACGACATCGCAGAACTGACCCGGGTCTTCATCGACGCGCGTGCCCGTGGAAACGGCGTCGGGGCGTCGGTCGTCGAGTTCGTCGAAGAATCGGTCCGCCAATCGCGCCGCAAGACAATGCGATTGGATACGCGAGCGGACCTCGTCGAGGCCCGGGGCCTGTACTTCAAGCTCGGCCATCGGGAGGTGCCGGCATTCAACGCCGAGCCGTATGCCGAGGTATGGCTGGAAAAGCGACTGCTTTGAACAGCTTTCGTCACCGACGAGCCAGCTCGAGGACCCGTCGCTCGGAGACAGAAATCAGTCCCGCCAGATGGCCGAGAATTCGTACCAGGGACCGTCCAGGTGGGTGGCGGTGAAGTCGTCGAATCCCGCGGGCGGCCCACCTGGCGCGTAGGCCCAGCCGGAGGAGCTCATGAGGGAGAAGCCGCCGTCTTCGGTGAAGTAGACCTCGCCGCCAGATGTGGCGCGTGCCGAGCTGATGTCGAACGGGCCGATCTCGATGTGTTCGCGGCTACTCGACGGCTGTGCACTCAATTCTCGCGCAACGGCCTCGAATTCGTCGCGATGGTCCAGCATATTGTCCGGTGGCAGCAGTACCAGCACAGCCGCTGCCAAGCCCACCACCACCGGAGCCGGCGCTATCCACCACGACCATCTTCGATCCTGGCCGACGACGTGGAGGGTGCGAATTGCCCAGATGAGCCCGACGATCAGCAGCACCAGGATCGATGACGCGCCGGCGAGGAGCGGATCGAACCAGGCGAACTGTCCGTAGGGCGAGGGCCACCAGTTCCTGGACACGCATACCCACGTGACGGCGGCGATCGTGGTGAACGCCAGCAGGATCGGCCCGGGCGGTTTCGCGGCTTTTCGAGGTGCGTTCGCCGACTCGATGAGGCGGTTCTTCAGGCGCTCGATGATGGTCGTGTTCCCTACGCGTCGGAGGTGGCATCCGCGCTCAGGGTCCCACATTTGTCGATGACTTCGGGGCTAACTGCTGTGCACGGTGACGGCGTATCCGTCGGGGTCACGTAGGACGAAGGTCTTTCCGAAGGGGCCGTCGAAGGGGGCGGTCACGATCGTCACGCCGGCGGCGACGAGATTTTCGTGGAGCGCTTCGGCATCGTCGCACACCAGCCAGAGGGCAACTCCGAGTCCCGGCTGACCACTGTCGAGATCCGTTTCGGGAGCGGGGTTTCGGACGGCGAACGGTATCGGTGAGGTGGTGAACACCACTGCGCCGGGTGGTGCCTGGGGTGCGCGGACGAGGCCCAGCTGCGATTCGTAGAAGTCTGCACTGACGGCGAGGTCGCGTACTTGGAGGGAGAGGAAGCTCGGTCCGGAAACGGTTGCAACGGTCATGTCGTGTCCTTTCGGTAGTTCGTCAAGTTCTTGACGAACTGAATGTATGTCAAGATGTTGACATGAGTCAAGTGGATGTCGACACCTCGATCGGTTACGCCCTCAAGCGGGCCACGTCCGCCCTGCGTTCGGCGATGGACGAGTGCCTACGCGATCTCGATATCACCGTCTCGCAGTACTCGAGCCTCGAACTCCTCGCGCACAAACCGGGACTGTCCAACGCCGAACTCGCGCGCGCGGTATTCGTCAGCAGGCAGGCAACCCATCAACTGCTGGCCGGGCTCACGCGCGGCGGCCTGGTGGAGATCGAGGGGGTAGGTCGAGACCAGCGTCTGTACGTGACAACCCTGGGCAGGGAGCGCCTGCGGCAAGCGTCGGCCGCTGTCGCCGCGGTGGAAAATGCCATGATTGCGTCGCTGTCCAAGAGTGAGCGAGAAGTGTTGCACCGCAGCCTTGTTACGTGTGCTGAGGCTGTGGACGGGCGCGAGCAGTCGTAACCTCAGTGGTTCTCGGTCAGGCGAAGCCGGCGTGCATTTCCCAGATCAAGATCTCGCTCGCCGTCGATGCTGTCACACGGTGACCTCCGGTGGCGGTGAGTCGTACCGCGTCACCCTGGGCAACGTCTCCGACGGTCTCGAACACTGCGGAACCGTCGGCGACGAAGACGTGACCGTACGGCGCGTCAGGGACGGTGACGGACTCCCCCGGTGCGAGTCGGGCGGCATGCAGCGTCGCGTAGCGGTTGCCGATCCAAACGCCGCCCCGACCCGGCATGCCGGACGCCACCGGAACCAGCTCGCCGCTCGCCAGCTGGTCCTGCACGTCCAGCTCTTCGTACGAGGGGTCGGTTCCATCGGTGTCGGATGGGATCCACATCTGCACCACGCGCAGCTTTTCTCGGCTGGACCGGCTCGACGCATTGGTCTCGGTGTGCCGAATTCCGGTTCCGGCACTCATGCGTTGAACGAGGCCGGGGTAGATCAGCCCCGAATTACCCTCGGAGTCAGTATGTTTCAGCGTCCCTTCCAACACCCACGTGACGATCTCCATGTTCTCGTGCTGATGGGAGTCGAACCCTTCGCCGGGAAACACCGTGTCCTCGTTGTGCACCATCAGTAGCCCGTGCGCATTGGCCGCCAGGTCGTAATTGCCGGTGGCGGGAAACGACTGCTTGGAATCGAGCCATTCGTTCCACCAGTGATGGCGTTGCGCACCGGGTATGTGAGTCACCGTCACGATGCGTGATTCCGCATTGCCGTGAAAGTTCGCGTCAGAGCCGCGAGATCGTTCGGGTCAACCAGGTCGAACATTTTCTCTCGTACTGCTTCGACGTGTCCCGGGCTGGCGGCGGCGAGGGTGTTCATGCCCGCTTCGGTGAGTTCGGCGGACATTCCGCGCTTGTCGTCGTCGCATTTGACGCGTGTGACCCAGCCGTTGTCGACGAGTCGGCTGATGGCTCTGGTGACGCCGCTACGAGTCGTGGTGACGGCGTCGGCGAGTTCGCTCATTCGTCGGCGATGGTCGGGTGCCTCGGACAGTACGACCAGCAGCTCGAAATCGGTGAAGGAGATCCCGGAGTCGCGTGTGAGTTGATTGTCGAGGTCGCGAAGCAGCAGCCGCGTCGCATCGAGGTATGCGCGCCAGGCCTGCTGTTCGTCGGCACCGAGCCACCGTGGTGAGTCCATGCCTCCATGCTAGTTGACAACGCAACTAACCGGTGTACTGTTCTCGGTAGTTGACGAAGCAACTACCTGACCGGAGGCCGAAGCGATGACTGAAACCAACGAACTGACTGCAGACGAGACACGCCGCGCGCAGGAGCACGCCGAGCAGCGGGACCGCATCCGTCAGCAGTACATGAAGCCTGCAGGTGAGCGTCCGGCATCGTCTGCCCGCGGACTTCATCACACGGCTTTGGTCAGCGGCGATGTCGAGGCGACCGTGCGGTTCTATCAAGACCTGCTCGAGTTCCCTCTGACCGAGCTCATCGAGAACCGTGACTACCCGGGTTCGTCGCACTTCTTCTTCGACATCGGCAACAGCAACCTGCTGGCCTTCTTCGACTTCCCCGGACTCGACGTCGGCCCGTACGCGGAGGTGCTGGGCGGTCTGCACCACGTGGCCATCAGTGTCGAGCCCACCCGCTGGGAGCACCTGCGCACCAAGCTGATCGACGCGGGAATCGAATTGATCGAGCACAGCGAGGTCTCGCTCTACTTCCGCGACCCCGACGGTGCACGGCTCGAACTGATCGCCGACCCACTCGGTGAAATGTACGGCTCGCACGTTCTCTGAGAACCCACCTACTTCGAGATTCGAGGCAATGACATGACCTCTGCAGCAACCACACTCGACCTCCGCCGCGCCGACGACCGATTCAAGACCAAGATCGGCTGGCTGGACTCCAAGCATTCCTTCTCGTTCGGCAACCACTTCGATCGCAGTAACACCCACCACGGCGTCCTCATGGTCAACAACGACGACATCGTCACCCCGGGAATGGGATTCGATACCCACCCGCACCGCGACATGGAGATCATCACCTGGGTTCTGCAGGGATCGCTGGTGCACCAGGATTCGATGGGCCACTCCGGAGTCATCTACCCCGGCCTCGCGCAACGCATGAGTGCGGGCACCGGAATTCTCCACTCGGAGAAGAACGATTCGTGGCGACTCGGCGATACTGCCGGCTCGTACTCGGGCAAGCACGGCGATCCTGTTCGCTTCGTCCAGATGTGGGTCGTGCCCGACGAGCAGGGCATCACCCCGGGCTACGAACAGCTCGAGATCGACAACGAATTGCTCAGCGGCGGTCTGGTTCCCGTCGCATCCGGCATGCCCGACCATGCCGATCACGCCGCCATTCGCATCAAGAACAAGTACGCCGCCATGCACGTGGCGCGCCTACAGCCCGGGCAGGCTCCGGTGGAGATTCCCGATGCACCGTTCGTGCACATCTTCGTGGCCGAGGGTGAGGCGATGCTCGAGGGAGTCGGACCCCTCGCGCAGGGTGACGCCGTGCGCGTCAGCGGAGGCGGCGGTCAGAAACTGAGCAGTGCCAGTGGTGCCGAAGTGATCGTCTGGGAGATGCACGCCGCGATCGCCGGTTAATCGGTCTCTCGGTGTGGGCGGAACGAATGCTCCTCGTGGTCGAGTTCGTGTTCGAGGCTGCGCATGCTGTTGTCCGGTAGCCGGCCGGCATCGCGCCAGCAGAGCAACTCTTCTCGCTCCACATCGAGGATTCGGCGGCGCGTACTCATCGCGGCAATCTGTTCCGGTGAGATGACCGCGTCGCCGACGTCCGTCTCGTCGAGATGATCGAGTCGACGGTGGTAGCGGTCGATGCGATGCTCGAGCTCGCTCCGCAGGATCTCCCGGCCCTCGTCGTCGAGGTTCTCTTCGTCGGCGATGCGATCGAGCTGTGACAGTGCAGCTTTGGCCGATCCCTCACGTGCTTCGTTTCGCAGACGCGCCTCTGCGGCGGGGTCCGCGACGACGTTCAGCTTGCGGACCAGTGGAGCGAACGTGAGGCCCTGTCCAAGGACCGTCACCAGCACGACGAGAAATGCGCAGAACAGCAACAGGTCTCGGCTCTCGAACGGCTCGCCCGAGTCGATCGTCAAAGGGAGCGTGAACACCGCGGCGACGGTGATGACGCCGCGGGTGCCGGCCCAGCTCATCACCACCGCCTCGCGTGGGGACAGCCCGGTCGTGAGCAACCACAGCGGACGCAGTAGGAGCACGCCGGCCAGAGTGACCGTGACCGCGAGAGCGATGGTCGTTCCCGAGTAGGCCGAGAGGCCGCCGACCACGGTGGGCAGTTGCTCACCGATGAGCAGAAATACGAAGCCCTCGAGCAGCAGATCTATCAGTCGCCACACGGCGCTGGTCTGCAGTCGGCTGGCCCCGGAGATGGCGTGGCGGGTGTGGTGCCCGATCACCAGAGCCGCGACGACCACGGCGAGAACACCCGAGGCGTGAACTTCCTCTGCCGCCAGGTACGCCACGAACGGCGTCGCCAGCGACACGATGTTGAGCAGCAGCGAATCGTGAACGTAGCGCTGTACGAGGCGAATCAGCAGGGCGACGACCAATCCGACGACGATTCCGCCGGCCGCCGCCAACACGAACAACCCACCCGCGTGGACGAAGGTCATGTCCTGACTGGATATCGCGGCGATCGCAACGGTCAGCATCGTCAGCGCCGTCGCGTCGTTCAGCAGTCCCTCACCTTCGATGAGGGTGACGAGTTTCGGAGGGATACCGGCGCGACGACCCACCGCAAGGGCGGCGACCGGGTCCGGCGGCGCAACAGCGGCACCGAGCGCCATACCGGCGGCCAGGGTGATGCCCGGAACGAGCAACCACATGCCGACGCCCACGAGGGCAGCCGTGGCCACCACGAGGGCGACCGACAGACTCAGGATCGTCCAGACGTTGCGGCGGATCGCGATCAACGAGGAGTTCAGCGCAGCGCTGTAGAGCAACGGCGGGATCACCAGGGTCAGCACGACTTCGGGGTCGAGAACGATGTCGGGCAACGCCGACGCCGAGACGGCCAGGCCGGCCAAGGTCAACAACGCTGCCGCGGGCAGCGCCGTCTTCTTCGAGATCACCTGCGCGGCGACGATCAGACCCGTCGCCGCCAGGACCAGGCCCAGAGTTTCTATCACCCGGCTGTATTCCACCAGGTCAGGGGTTCAAACTATCTCTTCAACCCGAACATCTTCGCAATCGTCTTCTCCATGAATGTCGCCGGCAGCAACCGTCGCGCCAGAAACACGACCGGTGCGTTGCTTCCTCTGGCGTACAAGGGTTTCGGCTTGTCGGCCTCGATGGCCTTCAGTACTACTTCGGCGACGTCCTCGGCGGAGATTCCGGTTCCCTCCTTTCGATCCAATGACGAGATCGCTGTGTGGAAGTCGTCTCGGTGGACCGAATCCGCGGCGATGTACTTGGTGCGTCGTTCGCTGATTCCGGTGTTGATCGATCCAGGCTCCACGGTGGTCATCCACACGCCGAACGGAGAGAGTTCCAGTCGCGCGGCGTCGGAGAAGCCCTTGATGGCTGCTTTCGTCGACGCGTACGAGGAGCGGTAGGCGAGCGGAAAGCTCGCAAGCATCGACCCGACCATGACGATGCGGCCGTACCCGCGCTCACGCATGCCGGGAATGACGTTCTGCGACAGCGTCACTGCGCCGAACACGTTCAATTGGAACAATCGCTCGATGGCGTCGGTCGGCAGTTCCTCGAAGGGCCCGGACTGGCTCTCTCCGGCATTGTTGACCAGAACATCGACGGCGCCGAGTTCGGTCACGAATGCGGTGATCGACGCGGAATCGGTGAGATCGAGAGCGCGATACTCGACGCCTGCTGCCCGTTGATCGGAGGTCATCGAATCCGGATTCCGAGAAGTGCCGATAACTCGGTAGCCGCGGGCGACCAGCGCCGACGCGACGGCCCTTCCGATGCCCGACGAAGCTCCGGTGACCACTGCGGTGCGATTCATGCCCAGATGGTACCGGTGCAGTCGGTTCGTAGCGCATGACGAAAACGCCCATACCGGTTAGTCTGTTACCCGTGCAAACGAATCCTCCCGCTTTGCTGCTCGAGCACATGTGCATGGCCTTCGGCCCGAAGATTGCGGTCGACGACCTGTCGTTGATGGTTCCGCCCGGGTCGATGTTCGGGTTGGTCGGCCCCAACGGTGCTGGTAAGACGACATGTCTGTCCACGGCGGTCGGGCTGCTCAGACCGCAGTACGGCCGAAGCCTCGTTTTCGGGCGTGACGTCTGGGCCGATCCGATCGCGGCGAAGGAGCTGCTCGGCGTGCTACCCGACGGACTGACATTGCCTTCCCAGTTCACCGGCCACGAGCTCCTGACCTACATCGGTCGACTGCGCGCGATGCCGGAGGACGTCATCGCGCAACGTCGCGACGAGCTACTGAACGCGTTGGGTCTCGCCGATGCAGGCGGAACCGTCATCGCCGACTATTCCGCCGGAATGACCAAGAAGATCGGACTGGCGTCGGCGCTGTTGCACGGGCCTCGCCTCTTGGTGTTGGACGAGCCCTTCGAAGCCGTCGATCCCATCTCGTCCACGACGATCCGCAACATCCTGATTCAGTTCGTTCGCTCCGGTGGCTCGGTGATTCTGTCCAGTCACGTCATGGCCCTCGTGGAACGGCTGTGCTCCCACGTCGGTGTCATCACCGGTGGTCGAGTCGTGGCGGCGGGAACGGTCGACGACGTCCGCGCCGGTGGCACCCTCGACGACGCCTTCGTGCGCCTCGTCGGATCCCGAGACCAGAACCCGGACGGCTTGTCCTGGATGCGCTCGTGAAGTCGGTCGGTCGCACCGTCCTGCAGATGCGAATCACGCTCTACCGCAGGCAGTTCAAGGGCGGACAAGCAGTGGTCAAGACCGTGTTCGGGTTGCTGGGGCTGGCCCTCGCGGTTCTCGCATGCGTGATGGCGGCCCGAACCGGCGCGTCGCAGGTACTGGTGGGCGGCACCGCAAGCCTCGGACTGACCCTGACGGGTCTGAGTTGGGTGCTCTTCCCGGTGCTGTCGGGTATCTCCGACGACAACATCCAGCCCCGCCACTTCCAATTGCTGTCCGTCGATCCTGCGCGACTGGCCCGTGCACTGCTGACCACGTCGGTGATCGGCATGGTGGTTCCGCTGACGGTCGTCGCGACGGCGTCCATTCCGATCTACGCTCTGTCGCGGTCGGTTGCCGCAGTGCCTCTGGCGCTCGTGGCCTGGCCCGCGACGGTGGTGTTCTTCGTGACGCTGTCGCGGGTGGTGACGCTGGCCATGTCGCAACTACTCAAGAGTCGCCGCAGCCGCGAATTCGCGTTGCTGGCGTTCGGCGCTGTCTTCGGAGGCCTGTACTTCCTGCAGTTCCCCATCACGCAGAATCTCGATCGTGTGCTGTCGGGTGAGGTGACGTGGCCGCTCACACTGGCCCATTCGATTCCCTTCGGCTGGGGCATCACCGGCGTCGATGCTGTGCTGGAGGGCAAGTGGCTGTTGGCGATCGGCGCGGTGGTGGGATTGCTGCTGCTGGACGTCGCACTGGTGTGGGCCTGGCAGCGACTGGTTCTACGCCACTTCGAGGGGCGGGTCTCGACGTCGTCGGGATCGACCCGTAAGCAGACGGCAGAGAAGGGCCGCGACGGTGCAACAGGGTGGCGGGCAACGCGCGTCGGCGCGGTAGTGACGCGAGAGCTGTCTCTGTGGCGCGGTGACATGCGTCGTCGGAGTCAGCTGCTGTCGGTGCTGATTTTCGCAGTGCTGGCCGGCATCGGCCCGCTGGTGACCGACTCGATTCCGTTCAGCGCAGCCTGGGGTGCGTGGATCGCGATCTTCATGGCGATGGGTGCGGGATCGAATTCGTACGGTCTCGACGGTGGTTCGATGTGGCACCTGGTGATGATTCCGCAGGCTCTCCCCGACGACATCCGTGGTCGGCAGATCGCCTGGTTGCTGGTCGCGACCCCCTTCGCGATCGTGCCGGTCGTGGTGGTTCGAGTGTTCGGCGATCTCGGGCTCGACCGATGGGAGATCCCTGTCGCCGTGACGATCTCGATGCTCGGAGTCGGCGCCGGTCTGACCGCCGTGAACTCCGTACGCGGTGCCTACCCGGTGCCCGAAGCTACGAAGTCGTTCTCGATGAACACACGGGGGTCGTTCACCGGAAATGCATTCGTCTTCCTCATCCTCGGGATAGTGGTCCTGGCCGTGTCGGTCGTGCCCGCACTGCTTCTCGCAGTGCTCCTTCCGGGAGCGTGGGCGTATCTGTCGATCCCGGTGGCCGTAGCGATCGGCTGGCTGGGGATGTGGTGGGGCGCGCGAATGGCAGTCGGCACGCTGGTTCGTGACTCCGACAGAATCCTGAACTCGGTGATCTCACGGTAATGCGCGGATCGCCCGACACGGGTTGCCTGCAGCGAACGTATGCGGCGGTACATCGCGAGTGACGACACTTCCGGCTCCGATCACCGAGTTCTCTCCGATCGTGACTCCGGGACAGACGATGACGCCTCCGCCGAGCCAGACATTGTCTCCGATAGTGATGGGAAGGGCGCTCTCCCAACGAGATCGACGAGCGTCATGGTCTTCCATGGGATGCAGCGCAGTCAGTAGTTGCGCACGTGGACCGATCGAGACATCGTTCCCGATCGTGATCGGAGCACAGTCCAACAGGATTGCGTCGTAGTTCAGAAAGCTGTTGGACCCGATGGAAATGTATGTGCCGTAGTCGCATTGGAAGCGCGGCATGATCCACGAGTCCGCTCCGATGGAACCGAGTAGTTCGCCGAGCAGTTCACGTCTTTCTGCGTCCTGGTCTGCCTCGGTTGCGTTGAATCTGTCGAGCAGCTTTCCACACGACACCCGAGACGCCACCAGGTCGGGATCACTGTCTCGGTAGAGTTCGCCGCGCAACATCCGATCTCGGTTCTCGCTCATGGGGGACACGCTACAAGCAGGTCGTCTTCTCGAACAGCGCCACACTGAACCACGAACTGCCACCGTCGAAGTCGCGACGGCCGACGTACTGGAAACCCTGCCGGACGTAGTAGTTGCGTAGATCAGTGTTGGTCTCGGCGCAGTCAAGCCGTAGCAGCCCTCGCCCTTCCTGTCGGGTCCGCTGCGACGCCCACCGGAGCAACGACGTCCCCAGCCCCGTACCGGCTTCGCTTCTGTCGATCACGAGTCCGTGGACGTAGCCGGCGAGCACATCGGGCTCGGGCCAGATGCTCGGATCGGCCCAGATCAGTCGTAGGGCTCCGACAATCGGGCCACCGGGGTGTCGTCGGGCAACGTGGAACTCCCCTGCCTCTATCTGGGCCGCGACAGTCGACAGCGGTACCTCGCGCGGTGCCCACTGAGCGATTCGCCGGGCGGCCAACCAGTCCTCGGCGGCGTGCCGGAGGTCGAGTATCGTTGCTGCGTCGGCGGCAGACGCGAGTTCTACGGTGAGCACCCTGCCATCGTACGGAGGTGACGAGTCCTTTGGTGAACGTGCTTGTGGTCGAGAGTGATTCGGACCGAAAGGCCTTCCCGTCGATCGGCGGAGTCCACTTCCGCAGTTGCACGATCCCCGAACTCGTCGATGCGGTGTCGTGGGCGGAGGTTCTACTGTTTCGCACGTTCGAGGCAGTCGACCTGCAGGATGTGTGGCCGCACGCCGACAAGCTTCGCTGGATTCACGTGTCGAGCGCCGGGGTCGATCGGGTGCTGGATCCGGTGCTGCGGGACAGTCCGTGGGTGCTGACCAACTCCGGCGGCATTCTCGACCGTGCGATCGCCGAATACGTCGCTGCGGGCGTTCTGGCGTCGATGAAGAAGCTGCCCGAAGCGCTTCGGCGGCAACGCGAACGGGTCTGGGAGCATCGCCTCACCAGTGGAATCCACGATAGAAGGGTGCTGGTCGTCGGTCCGGGTTCGATCGGCCGCGCCATCGGTCGCGTTCTCGGGGCACTCGGCATGCGTGTCGACGCGGCCGGCACATCCGAGCGGCCGGGAGATGCGGAGTTCGAGAGAATTCGTTCGGTGGACGAGTTACCCTCCTACGCAGGTGAATACGACGTGGTGGTGCTGTCCGCGCCGCTGACCGAGAAGACTCGCGGGCTCGTGAATGCAGAGGTGCTCGGGGCGATGCGTCACGACGCGGGTCTGGTCAACATCGCCCGTGGTCCCGTTGTCGACGAACAGGCCTTGTGTGAGGCGTTGGATTCCGGGGCGATCGGATGGGCTGTGTTGGATGTCTTCGAGGTCGAGCCACTCCCGGCGTCGAGTCCGCTGTGGGAGCTCGACAACGTGATTCTGACGGCGCATCTGGCCGGTGACGCCGACGACTTCGCCGATCGGCTGTGGACGCTGTTCGAGGACAATCTCGATAGGTACCGGCGGAACGAGTCCCTGGTCAATGTGGTGGACAAGCAGGCGGGCTACGTCCGCCGGTAGAAGCCGACGTCAATCTATGTGTAACACGCCGTCGCGTGTATTAGTGTCGGTGGAATGAGTGAGATAAACCATTCGGCGGTCGCGTCGACACCCCGCGATGCGGCTTTCGCCTACCTCGACGACTATCGAAACGTCCCGCGGTGGATGTTCGGGATCACGCGGTTCGAGCCGAGGAGTGAGACCACCTCCGGTCTCGGGGCGACGTACGACGCAACCATGCAGATCGGCCCCAAGTCGTTGAATTCGATCGTTCGCGTCACCGAATGGGTCGAGAACGAGCGACTCACGCTCGAATCGGTCGAAGGCCTGTCCAACTCCTCGACCTGGTCTTTCACGGACCTGGATGAGGGCCGGACCCGTCTCGACGTCATCTTCCGCTACAGCTTGCCCGGGGGCATCGCCGGTAAAGTCCTCGGGGCCGTCGTGGAGCCCGTCGTCGGGCAGGCGATTCGGCACACCGAGTCCACATTGCGGTCGCAACTGGAATCGGCCGAACATCGGTAGTCCCGAATAATCGGTACTCTGGCTAACGTGACGGACGAGCCGGAACGACCCCGCGGATTGAGCTTCGGCAGAGTCGCCGAGGAGTACGACCGGGCTCGCCCTGGATACCCGGCGGCGCTGTACACGGATGTTCTTGCCGGCGGTGCGACCCGCGTGTTGGAAGCGGGAGCCGGCACCGGAAAAGCCACCGTCGCGTTGGCCGAACGTGGCGCTTCGGTGGTTGCGGTCGAGCCGGATTCGGGTATGGCCGAGGTGATCCGACGCCGCACCGAGAACATGGACGTCGATGTTCGGGTCTCCCGGTTCGAGGACTTCGTCTGCGCGCCGTCATCGTTCGATGTCGTCGTGGCTGCTCAAGCGTGGCACTGGGTCGACCCCGATCGAGGAGCCGCGGTGGCGGCTCGTGCGTTGGTCCCCGGGGGATCACTTCGGTTGTGGTGGAACATGCCCGGTCAGCTCGACGGCCCGGTGTGGGAGTCGGTACGCGCTGCGTACATCGCCACCGAGCCGGACGCCGCACCGCTGTTGGCGCACTCCCTCGGCGTGCAATCCGAGACCGCGGTACCCCGCGCGGCCGGCTTCGGCCCCTGGTCCACGTCGACGTACGAGTGGGTTCAGCGTTACTCCGCGGACGAATTCTGCGCGATGGCCGCGACATATTCGAGTCACCTGATTCTCACCGACACACGTCGGCAGGAAGTGCTCCGAGCGGTTCATGGGGCTATCGACAGCCACGGCCACCTGGATTATCAGTACGTCACGCAGATGATGACGGCGACTCGAGGCTAGGCCACCGTCGTGGTGCAGACGACGAATTGCCGTGCTTCGTAGGCGAATCCGCCTTCGGGGCAGTCGTTGGGGTCCGCGGTACCGGTCTTGATCTCGGTGACCTTCTCGACGCTCGTCGCGCTGGGGTCTGCGCAATCGACGCGGGCGGGCTCGTCCATTCCGGTACTCGGCACGCTCATGCAGCCGTCGATCACCCAGTCGACGTCGAGGCACAGTGCGCCCTGCTCGACACCGTTCAGAGTCTCGTAGTACGTCTGATTGACGTCGGTGGGGCACTGCTCGTTCTCTGCGGCTTTGGCGATGACCTTGTAGTTGGACTCCATGCTGCCGCATTCGGCGTTGTCGATTTCGGCGGCCGTCATCGTGCCACCGAGCTTGACGCACTGGCCGATCTCGACGTCGATGTCGGTGGAGCCACCGGCGTCGATGCCTTCCTGGCCGGACACGTTGTCGGTGGTAGTGGGGGCTGCGGAGCTGCTGGAGGCGGTGGTGTCTGCGGCAACGGCGGTGCCGGCGTCGGACGACGAACAGCCCGCGGCGAGCATCAGCGTGAGGGCTGCACCCGCGGCGAGAAGGCCTCGAGATAGTGCGTGCATCGTGGCATGACCTTTTGGACTCGTCCAGGCGAAGGAGCATTCCTTCGTCGGCAGCCCCGCGGGCCACCGATGAAAGATTCTCGACCATCCGGGCGGTTTTGCAAAGTCACGAACGGAACACGATGCGCGCCACCCACTTGGTGTTGTGCACACCGGGAAGCGCGGGAACGATGACACGTGCCGGGTAGCCGTGATCGAGCGAGATATCGACGCCGTTGACTTTCAATGCCAACAGTGAATCGGGATGGAGCGCTTGAATACCCTGCAGCACAGCACGACCGAATGGGCCACCCTGTTCTATCGAGATGACTTCCGCGGACCTGGGTGCGGGTACACCTGCCAATGCTGCGAGTTCGGCCAACGGAACGCCCGTCCAACTCTGCGTGGTCGACCATCCTTCGACACAGGCGATGGGAAGTTCGGCGGTGTGCTGAGTCATCGACAGCAGCCTGCCGCGGGAGAGAACCACCGGTTCCATGTTCTCCGAAGTACTTTCGACGGACAGTGTCCAGTCTGCGCCCGTCTGTTCTTCGGTGACCCCGGCCGCCTCGGCAGTGCGATTGATCTGAAAGTCGTTGGGCCCGTCGCCGTACGACCGTCCCCGCGGAAGGAGAATTGCTGCCTTGCGTAGGACGCCGCCGACGGTCTGCCCCACCGTCAACACGGCCACGAAACCCATTCCGGCGGCGACCAATCCGATCGCACCGCGTCGGCTCATGGTCTGGTGTGGCCGGCTCGGCGCTTCGTTGCGGGCGCGCAAGACGTCCATCAACGATTCCGATCGAAGGGTCCGCCACATCAGCGGCACCTTGAGGCCGAGGTGCACCAGGAATCCGGCGATGAACACCCAGGCACCGAAGTAGTGAGCGGCGTAGAAGTCGAAGCCGAACACGTAGTCGTATTGGATGTTCAGCACGCCGGTCACGATCTCGAACAGCAGGCCTCCGACGAGTGCCAGCAGCGACAGTCGTTCGAGTGCATGTGCCGGCGACCGCACCGGCGGCAGTTCGACGAGCTTGGGCATCACCGACCAGAGCTTGGCGATGACGAGCGGGACGATGATCAGGCCCAGCCCGACGTGCACGCCCTGCGTCAGCTGGTACAGCCAGGCTGGGTTCGTCGGCCAGTCGAAGAACGGTAAGCGCAACCACCCGACGGCACCTGGTTTGGCCTGGCCGAACTGCGGCCCGTACGCGCTGTAGGACAGTAGGCCCGTCAGAATCACGATCGGCAGCGCAACGAGCAGCACCGCGCCGAACACCGACGTCAACCACGTGCTGCGCAGCGGACTGCGAAAGCGCGCGAGCGGGTTGGGTGCGTCGGCCATGTATGGCATTCGCTGCCCGACCCGTCCCGGATGTGTGGAGGCGAGTTCCCCTTCCTGTTCCGAACCGCTCATGGCCACACCCACTTTCCGTCGGATCCAGCATCTGCTGCTCAGTATCGGGCCCGTGGGCGAGAAAGCAACCCCGACGACGTCCCCGCGGGGACGGGTGCGTCGGTTTCTCGCCGTTCTTGTCGGTGCCTCGTCGTACTGTTCGTCGAACATACATTCGACGAGTGGGGGCATTCATGGTCGAGATTGCAGACATCGAGACGGAGATATGCGCGCTGGCGGGCCAGATCGCGGCTGCATCTGCGCAGTATCTGATCCTGGTCGGTGAGTTCGATGCTCGACGTGGGTGGGCCGCGTGGGAGACGAGGTCCTGTGCGCACTGGTTGTCCTGGCGCGCGGGAGTCGATCTGCACACTGCCCGTGAGCAGGTACGGGTGGCCAAGGCGATGCGAGAGCTGCCCCTGATCACCTCTGCGTACCTGAGCGGCACGGTGTCGTACTCGAAGGTGCGCGCGATGACCCGTGTCGCTACTGCCGACAACGAAGCGTCACTGTTGCAGAAGGCGCTCGATGCACCCGCCGCGCACATCGAACGTCTCTGCCGTGGTCTGAAGAAGGCGATGAGGCCGACCAGGGGCAACGGTGTCGACCTCGATCCGTGTGTGGGACGGTGGCGCTGGGACGACGAGGACGGCTCGCTCGTGGTGACGGCGCGCTTTCGGCCCGAGGACGGCAAGCGATTTCTGGCCGCCGTGACCAGGGCCGAGTACGAGCGCACTCGCACGGAGGTGGAATCCGAGGGTGACCGGTCGGCCCCGGCACCGCCGAACCCCGCCCCTGCGCTCGTCGCAATGGCGGAGATGGTGTGTGACGCCATCGATTCGCCGGTCGTCTCACCTGCCGCGGAAGTGTTGGTACACCTCGGAGACAGCAGCGAAGCAGGGTGCGATCATGCTCATTTCGACGACGGACCTGGTCTGGACGACGAAACTCTCGCCCAGGTGTTGTGTTCGTCGGTCATGCGAGTCGTCGGTCACGGCCGGCTGGGAAAAACTGTGCGGTGGAGTACCACGGCCAAAGCTCCGAGTCGAACCCAGTTGCGTCAGTTGATCATTCGCGATCGATGCTGCTCGGTGCCCGGGTGCGGGCGCACCCGGTTTCTGCATGCTCACCACGTCACCTACCGCTCGCGGGGAGGTGCGACGTCGCTCGACAACCTGGTTCTCCTGTGCGGCGAACACCATCGAGCACTGCACGACGGCTACTTCCTCATCGAATCCCTCGGCAACCAACGATTCACGTTCCGGCACCCATCGGGAGCAAAGATGGTTCATGCGCCGGCGCTGTCCGGAGACGCGGAGGTCCTCCGGCGGCAATATCAGCACATCGAACCCGACGCCATTGTCCCGAACTGGGGCGGGGAAGGCCTCGACCTGAGCTACGCGACCGACGTTCTGATCACCAACTGGCAGCAGGCTGCATGAAAAGGGGCCGTTCAGGGCAAGTTAGTGTGACGAAGAGACTCGGACAAGAAGCGGTGGGATATGAGCGTCGACAGATCGATGGCGGACGAACAGTCCTGGCCGGTGGAACAATGGCCGAGCTGTGAGGATGCGACCAGGCCGGAGAACGACCCGTTCTACGCCGCGCCCGAGGGCTACGAAACGGCTCTACCGGGGACGATTCTCAAGGTGAGGCCGGTCGAGGTCGCGATGTTCGGCCACGTGCGACAGCGAGTCGACGCATGGCAGCTGCTCTACCGAACCGCCGATCTGGGCGGTATACCGCAGGCCAGTGTGACGACGGTGCTGCGACCGCAGAATGGCGAACCGGTGTTGCTCTCGTACCAGTGCGCCATCGACGGCGTCGCGTCCTCGTGTTTTCCGTCCTACGCGCTTCGACGCGGCTCGAAGGCCCTCGGCGCAGTTCCCCAGTTCGAGTTTCTGCTGGTTCTGCATGCCCTGCGCCGCGGATGGACCATCTCGATCCCCGACCACGAGGGACCGGACGGACATTGGGGGTCGCCGCAGGAACCAGGATTCTGCACACTCGACGCGATCCGCGCGGCGCTGTCGTTCGAGTCGTTGGAACTGCACGAGAGCACACCCGTCGCATTGTGGGGATATTCGGGCGGCGGGCTCGCGACGTCGTGGGCCGCGGAGATGGCCCCCGAATACGCACCGGAGCTCGAGCTCGTCGGTGCCGCCCTCGGCTCCCCCGTCGGCGATCCGGGTTCTGCGTTCACCAGGCTCAACGCGACGCTGCACGCGGCTCTGCCGACGCTTGTTGTCGCGGGACTGCGACGCACCTACCCCGATCTCGATCGCGTGGTGCGTCAGTACGTCAGCGAGGACGGAATGCGCATTCTCGATTCCGTCGAATCGATGACGACGGTTCGCGCCGTCAGGCGGCTGGCTCGGCACGATCTCGACAACTACATCGACATTCCGCTTGCCGACCTGCTCGCCCTACCCGAGATCGTGCAGGTGTTCCAGGACATCCAGCCCGGTCGCACTGCGCCGTCGGTGCCGCTGCTGGTCGTGCAGGCCGTGCACGACCAGATCATTGCCGTCGACGACGTCGACGGCCAGGTCGATCGGTATCTCGAAGCCGGCGCACACGTGACCTACCTGCGAGATCGGCTGAGCGAGCACCTGTCGCTGCATCCGCTCAGTGCGCCCCTGACCCTCGACTGGCTGGCCGATCGCTTTGCCGGCCTTCCTGTTGCCGAACCGGCGACCAGAACGGTGTGGTCGACGGCGTTCTCGTTCGCGGCTGTACGGGGCTTGATGTCTCTGACCTGGACAACCGTCCGAGCATTGACCGTCGGCGTCAGGGCGTAGCTACTCTCGGTGCGATGCAGCGAACCTGGGTACGGATTCTCACCGGAACGATCGCGACGCTGGGCATCGTCACCGGACTCGTCGCGATGGGGGCGTACTACACCGACACCCGCATCAACGTTCTGATCGCGCTGGCATCGTTCGTTCCCCTGATGCTCGTCGCCGTCGTGGTCGGTGCCGTCGTCGCGCTGATCGGTAGGCAATGGATTCTGGCGGCGGTGTCCGCGGTCGTGTTGGCAGCAGCCGCAGTGGCGTACGCACCTCTGTACGTGGCCGACGCGGCATCCCAGGACGAGGCGAGCGGCGATGCCGTCCGGCTGCGGGTGATGCAGGCCAACCTGATGGTGGGCAGCGCCGATCCGTCGGTGGTCGTCGGATCGGCACGCGACAACGCCGTCGACGTCGTGACGATCCAAGAGCTGACCGATGCGTCGGTGCTCGGGCTACGGGATGCCGGCATGGAGCAACTCTTTCCGTACAGCTACCTGCGAGCGTTGCCGACGGGTGGCGGAGGTGCCGGAATCTACAGTCGCACACCGCTGTCCGACAACCGCGAACTCGCCGGCTACGGGCCGGTGAACCTGGCCACCTCCGTCGACGTTCCCGGATCGGAGCCAGTGACGCTGCTGGCCGTCCATCCCGGCCCCGCATACGTCACCCCGGCCGATATCTGGACCGCCGAGTTGGACACGCTCCGTAGCGATCTCGAGGCGGTGTCTGCGAGCGGTCCCGTCATCGTCAGCGGTGATTTCAACACCACGTATTCGCACAAGAAGTTCAGGAATCTACTCGATGCCGGATATTCCGACGCTGCAGCACAATTGGGGATGGGGCTGATACCGACCTATCCCACGGACAAAGGCACTCCGGCCGTCGTCGGCATCGACCACATTCTCACCAATTCCGGGCACGCCCGATCACTGGAAAGAATCGACCTCCCGGGATCGGACCACCACGGTCTGATCGGGGAGATCGAGTTCGCCGGAGTCAGCTGACGCGCGCCGACTGCTTGCGAGACTTGCCGCACTGCAACAGAATTCGCACCTTGGCTGGAGTTCCGTCGAGTGAGGTCACGATGTCGTCACGGGTCCGTGCTGCGGCGTCGGAGACCTGCTCGAGGGTCGTTACGGCTGGGTCGAGCGTCGCGACGATCTCGACCACGCGCTGTCCCCTGTCCGAGACAGAGCGACCGGAGGCCGAGACGATTCCATCGTGACCTGCCAGCGACTTGGCTGCACTACGGGCGGCGGTGCCGAGGTCGACGCTGAGCCTGCCGTCGACCTGCTCTCCGTCCACGTTCGTGACCTCGGCCGACGTGGATCCGAAGGCCACGGTCCCGACCGATCGGCGCGGCAGGTGCGCGAGCAACCACCACAGACCCAGCAGGATCAGCACGACAGCGGCTACGCCGAGAGCCCAGGGCCACCAACCGGCGTCGACGGCGGTGTCGACGAACGCGGCGTCCAGCCGCTCGCGGCCGGGAAGCTCGCCGCGTTCCCACGCGATGGCTCCGCCGCCGAGAGCGATCAGAGCCAGCCCGACGACGGCTGTGCCGGTGCGGTCGAGCGATGCGGTTGCACGTTTCACAGCTGCTGTCCTTTCATGAGGCCTGTCCTGTCGTTCGCACTCGGGTGCGCACCTTGGGTGCCGACGCGAGTGGGCGGAGGGCGTCGTCCACGGACGTCACGACCGCGGATTTGAGAGCCGAGGTGTCGGTACCGGCCACGGTGGATACGGCGACGGTGACCTTCTTGTTGCCCGCCTTGGCGGACGCGGTGTCGACGCCGACACTGTCCAGGGCGGCAGATCGCGCGACGGCAGCGACGTCGCCCTTACGAAGCCAGACGCCCTGCTCGGTGAGAGCACGGTGGGTGCGACGACGTGGGCGAATTGCCACGAACACGAGAACGAATCCGATGACGACGGCGGCGATACCTGCGGGCAGCATCCACTGCTGAGCGGTGAGCCCGTCGAGGTTCGACGCGGCCGGGCCGACCCACTCGGAGCCGTCGAGAGCGCCCAGCTTCAGCAGCGCCTCGCGGCCGAGTACGACTCCTGCGGCGATGAGAACGAGAGCGAACAGGACGGCCGGAACAGCTGCGGTGGGGTTGGCCACCGGCTTCTTGCTTGCTTGCTCTGTCACTGCACTCTCCCTTCTTCGCTGGTGGGCTCGGCCGGTATGCATTCGACCGTCACGTCGACTCGGTCGACGGTGTAGATACCGAGTTCGGACAGGTCTCTGGCCACGGCGGCGCGAACGTTCGCAGCCACTTTCGCCAACGGCGAGGGCCAGGTGACTCCGACGGAGACCTTCGCTCGCACGCGCTCGCCGGTGATCGTCACATCGGCCTTCGGCAGATCACGCCCACCGAGGAGGTGCAGTCCGGGCTGGCGGTCGGTGACGGAGTCGGTGCCGCGGGCCGCCAGAACGGCCAGGCGTTCGACTGCCTTGTGCTTGATCTCCAGGGAACCGCGATCGCCGGGGTCCGCGAGTGACCCCGGGGTTGCTGCCGGTGTCCCGGGGGTCGTGGGGGCTGCTGCTGTGTCAGTCACGACCGCGACCACGCATGATCGAGTTCAGATCCAGTTCACCGTCGATGTAGCGGCCGACGAAGAAACCGAGTCCGCCGAGGACGATGGCGATGAGGAAGCCGGTGAAGCCGCCGGCTGCTGCGGCGATGGCCAGCAGAAGTCCCACGAACAAACCGATGGTTGCAGTGGTCATGGTCTTGATCTCCAGTCAGAGTGTTCGGATGTCGAGGGTTCAGATGTCGAAGTAGTTGCGTCGAGTGACGCGTTTGCGGAGCCGGGCGATGCGTTTCGGCAGTGTGCGCAGTGGCGTCGGTACCGAGGACGAACGGAACGCTGTCGGTGCGCTGGCAGTGTTGATCGGAGTCGACGGAAGTACGGCGAACCGGCGGTCGACTTCCGCGAGCTCTGCCATGTACCGGGCGGGATCACCACCGATGTCGGGGTGGTGTTCTCGGGCCACAGCGCGCCGGGCCGCCTTGTACTCGGCGGCCCGGTCGTGCGCTGAATGCTCGTTCACCTGGTCAGACTCGCACAATTCAGACCCGCACGACATCCTCGACTGTGACGTGCACGGGCCCGTCTACCATTGCCGCGACGGTGCTACGCACTGCCTCGGCGGTCTCCCGTACGGCGTAGCCGAACTGGAGAGTGACGTGTACCTCGGTGCCGTCGTCTGCGATCCGGATGCCGGCGACGCGGCGTCCGGGTAGGTAGGTCGCAGCCTCGCCGAACATGCCGCCGTGCAGCCCGACGACACCGTCGATCGCCTGTACGGCGTCGGCGATGTCCTCGGACTTGTCACGGTCCGTCGGGTTCGGGTCGGTCACTGCACTCGGGTGGAGGCGGTCTCGGTGGTCTCCTCTTCGTCCGAGCCGTCGTCCAGGTAGATGTCGTGAACGACGATGTTGACCTCGGTGACCTCGAGGCCCGTCATGCGCTCGACGGCGTTGATGACGTTGCGACGAATGCCTGCTGCGAGGTCTGCGATCGAGACGCCGTAATCGGCGACGATGTCGATGTCGACCGCTGCCTGACGCTCGCCGACCTCGACCGAGACGCCCTGCGACTGGTTGACGCGGGCGCCCGGGATACGCTCGCGCAGGGCACCGATCGCGCGGCTCGCTCCGCCGCCGACGGCATGTACGCCCTGGACCTCACGGGTGGCGATGCCGGCGATCTTCGAGACGACGGTATCGGCAATGGTGGTGCGGCCCTGCGAGCTGACGAGCACGGAATCCGACTTCGTGGTGATGTCGGTCTTGCCTTCGCCTGCTGCGGATACGGTTGCCTTGGTGTCCGTCGTGGAGCTCATGACTGCCTCTCTTCGCTGAGTAGTGGTGCACAGTGTGTGTCAGGAGTTGGTCGTAGCTCGATCACCGAAACGCACGTACAAATAAAGTGACCTACGTCATAGATTACGTCTGGGGGCCCGATGGAGTGGAGAGATGCGTCGGACCGCGTACTCGTCGGCGCAGCCGCGCTCGGCGAGACGGATGCGTTCGAGGAGATCGTGGGCCGATACGGACCGGAGATGTTTCGGTACGCCCGAAACATGCTGTCCGATCAGGGTGCAGCAGAGGAGGTGGTGCAGGACGCGTTCGTCGCAGCGTGGAAGGGGCTCGACAACTTCCGTGGCGATTCGGCTCTGCGCACCTGGCTGTTCTCGTTGGTCTCGCACAAAGTGATAGATCATCGCCGGCGTCGCAGCGTTCCTCCTGCGGAAGACTGGGTATTCGAGCGCAAGAGCACGGGCGCGGGAAGTGATCCAGAGGCGGACGTCGAAGCAGACAGCTTCATGGCCGAATTGGGTTTGGCACTGGCGGAGTTGCCCTATCGGCAACGGGCCTGCTGGTTGCTTCGGGAGGTCGAGGGCCTGACCCATCCGGAGATCGGCGCGATCATGACGTTGTCCGCAGGAGCAGTACGAGGTCAATTGACCAGAGCACGAGCAACATTGAGCGAAAGGTTGGCGTCATGGCGAACCCGGTAGAACCGAATGCGGTTCTCGCGCGTGCTGCCACCGAGCTTCGGGAGGCACCGCAGGAACCGAACTGGGTGGACATCAGCTCGTCCATCCTTGCGAAAGTGCGCAATACGACGCGCCGCACCTGGCCGATCGACAGCGTCTTCCCGGCGGGTTCAGCGGCCGATCCACGGGACTCACTGCGGATCAGCGATCACATCGTCAAGACGACGTTGCGCCGTGCTCTCGCGGGCGTACACGGTGCACAGCCCACCGAGATCGACCTCGATCTCGAGGATCACGCCTGCACAGGTCTGTTCGTCGCGGTGATCGGCGTGTACGGCGACGATCTGCAGGCGGCAGGCGAAGAACTGGCATCGATCGCCATCGACGTGGTTGCGGACCTGCTCGGCGTCACCCTCGGCAGGGATGCGGTCGAAATCCGCGTCGACGACATCGAGGAGCGCTAGCGGATCGCGATTGCCCGAGGAGCGCTAGCGTGGCCAGCGTAAAAACTCCGTCATGACCGCAGGTCGTGAGCGTAGGAAAGCGTAAGGAACGCGTTTTCGTTCGCTGGTGGGATCCAAGATCGAGCAATGACCGAATTGCTCTGTCTCACGGTGGCCGCGTTCGTCGCGGTCTACCTGTTCGTCGCTCTCCTCGATCCGGAGAGGTTCTGACGGCGCCATGAATCCTGCTCTGCTTGCCGGTCTTCAGATCGGCATCGTGATAGTCGTGTTGGCGGCGGCGTACGTGCCGCTCGGTGACTACATGGCCCGAGTGTTCGGTTCTACCCACGACACTCGCGTCGAGAGTCTGCTCTATCGGGTGGCCCGGGTGAACTCGTCGTCGGAACAGACCTGGGTCGGTTATTCCACCAGCCTGCTGGGGTTCTCGTTCGCCGGGGTCGTATTCCTGTTCGTACTGCAGCGAATTCAGGGTGTGCTCCCGCTGAACGGTGGCCTGTCGGGGGTGAGTCCGGCGATGGCGTTCAACACTGCGGCGTCGTTCGTCACCAACACCAACTGGCAGTCGTACGTTCCCGAGACCACGCTGTCGAATCTGACGCAGCCGCTGGGGCTGGCGGTGCAGAACTTCGTCTCTGCTGCAGTCGGTCTCGCGGTGGCGATCGCCGTCGTGCGCGGCTTCGTTCGGGTGTCGACGGGCGGTGAGCTCGGCAATTTCTGGGTCGACCTCACGCGCGGGACGCTCCGTATTCTGCTGCCGCTCTCTGTGCTCGTCGCGGTGATCATGCTGACTCAGGGCACGGTGATGTCGTTCTCGTCCGGCTTCACCTCCACCGGTCTCGATGGGCAGACGGTCACCAATGCGCTTGCGCCCGTTGCCTCGCAGGAGGCTATCAAGGAGATCGGCACCAACGGTGGTGGCATTCTGGCGGCCAACTCGGCGCACCCGTTCGAGAACCCGACACCACTGACCAACATCGTGCAGATCATCTCGTTGCTGCTGATTCCGGTGGCCCTCACTCGTACGTTCGGCACGATGATCGGCAACCGCAAGCAGGGCCTGACTCTGTTGGCGGTGATGGCGACGCTGTGGGCGACGCTGTTGGCGGTGACGTTGTTCGCCGAATCCGGTACCCGTGGAGTGGCAGCAACGGCTGCGGGCGCGATGATGGAAGGCAAGGAAGTTCGCTTCGGCATCCCGGCGTCTGCGCTGTTCGCGGTGTCGACGACCGGAACATCCACCGGCGCAGTCAATTCGGCCCACGACAGTATGTCTGCGCTGGGCGGCGGAGCGGTGTTGCTGAACATGCTGTTCGGCGAGATCGCGCCGGGTGGCGTCGGCACCGGTCTGTACGGATTGCTGGTGCTCGCGGTCATCGCCGTCTTCGTCGGTGGTCTGCTCGTCGGCCGAACTCCGGAATTCCTCGGCAAGAAGCTGGGTCGACGGGCCATCACGATGGCCGCGCTCTCGGTTCTCGTGATGCCGATCCTCGTGCTCGTCGGCACGTCGATCACGGTGATACTCGAATCGACGACGAGCTATCAAGGCAACCCGGGCATCCACGGCTTCACCGAGGTGCTCTACGCCTACGCATCGGCATCGAACAACAACGGCAGCGCGTTCGGCGGCCTGACCGTGACGAGCGACTGGTTCCAGATCTCCCTCGGTATCGCGATGCTGCTCGGCCGCTTTCTGCCGATCGTCTTCGTGTTGGCCCTGGCCGGTTCGCTTGCGACGACCAAACGCAGCGCGCCCAACGCGGGCACGCTGCCCACCGATGGACCGTTGTTCGGCACGCTGCTGATCGGTACCTCCATCCTGGTCGCGGCCCTCACCTTCTTCCCCGCACTTGCTCTCGGACCCATAGCAGAGGCCATGCAATGAACCTGTCACTGAACACCGCTCTACCCGGCGCGTTTCGCAAACTCGATCCGCGTCACCTGGCCCGCAACCCGGTCATGTTCGTCGTCTTTCTCGGCTCGATCGTCACGACGATCCTGTCGATCGCTCAGCCGTCGGTGTTCGCCTGGTTCGTCACCGGCTGGCTGTGGTTCACGGTGCTGTTCGCGAACCTCGCCGAATCCGTAGCCGAAGGCCGCGGCAAGGCGCAGGCGGCCAGCCTGCGAAAGGTGAAGCAGGACACTACTGCTCGACGACGCACGGCGTCGGGTGCCGAGTTCGTGATCACCGAGGTGGCCGGTGCCGAATTGAAGGTCGGCGACGAGGTCGTCGTCTCGGCCGGTGAGGTCATTCCCGGCGACGGCGATGTCATCGAGGGCATTGCGACCGTCGACGAATCGGCGATCACCGGTGAATCGGCTCCTGTGGTCCGTGAATCCGGAGGCGACCGGTCGGCCGTCACCGGCGGCACAATCGTGCTGTCCGACGAGATCGTCGTGAAGATCACTGCAGCACAGGGCGAGACGTTCGTGGATCGGATGATCGCACTCGTCGAGGGCGCGGCGCGGCAGAAGACGCCGAACGAGATCGCCCTGAACATCCTGCTCGCGTCGCTGACCATCGTGTTTCTCTTCGCTGTCGTCGCCATCGGTCCGATGTCGAATTACGCTGGACAGCAACAGGATCCAATCCAGCTGATTGCCCTGCTCGTCTGCCTGATCCCCACGACCATCGGGGCACTGCTCTCGGCCATCGGTATCGCGGGCATGGACCGGTTGGTGCAGCGCAACGTACTGGCAATGTCCGGCCGGGCAGTGGAGGCGGCAGGCGACATCGACACCCTGCTGATGGACAAGACCGGGACCATCACTTTCGGTAACCGCCGCGCCACCGGCCTGCATCCGGCGACGGGCATCGACGCCGCCGAATTGGCTCGCGCAGCTCGGCTGTCGTCGCTGGCCGACGGCACCCCCGAGGGACGCAGCATCGTCGAACTGGTCGAGCGCGACTTCGACTCCGTCACGGCAGAAGGCGAATCCGAGCGCGGGGAGTTCGTGGCGTTCACGGCGCAAACTCGGATGAGCGGGTTGGATCTACCGGGCATGGAGATCCGCAAGGGTGCAGCGGATTCGGTCTACAGTTGGATTCGCGACGGCGGCGGGACGGCCGATCTGGACGGCACCGTGCACGACATCGCGCAGAACGGCGGCACTCCGCTGGTGGTCGCGGTACGCGAAACCGGTTTTGCTGCTCGCGCTCTCGGTGTCGTCGAACTCTCGGACGTCGTCAAACCCGGCATTGCCGAACGGTTCGCTCAGCTGCGGGCCATGGGCATCCGAACCGTGATGGTCACCGGTGACAATCCGCTGACCGCCAAAGCCATTGCTGCCGAGGCAGGTGTCGACGACTACCTGGCCGAGGCCACTCCCGAGGACAAGCTCACGCTCATCCGGCAGGAGCAGGAAGGCGGCAGGCTCGTTGCGATGACCGGCGACGGCACCAACGACGCCCCGGCTCTCGCGCAGGCCGACGTCGGCGTGGCGATGAACACCGGCACCTCGGCGGCCAAGGAAGCCGGCAACATGGTGGATCTCGATTCCGATCCGACCAAACTGATCGAAATCGTCGAGATCGGTAAGCAGTTGCTCATCACTCGAGGAGCACTGACGACGTTCTCGTTGGCCAACGATTTGGCGAAGTACTTCGCGATTCTGCCGGCGATGTTCTCCACCGTCTATCCCCAGCTGGGCGGGCTCAACATCATGCACCTGGCGACGCCGGAATCGGCCATCCTGTCTGCGGTCATCTTCAACGCGCTGGTCATCGTCGCGCTGATTCCGTTGGCACTCAAAGGTGTTCGATACACCCCGGCGTCCGCAGCTGCGTTGCTGCGGCGGAACCTACTGGTCTATGGCGTCGGCGGCGTCATCAGTCCGTTCGTCGGTATCTGGCTCATCGACCTGCTCGTTCGACTCATTCCAGGGATTGGCTGACCATGCGTTTCGTACAGGGATTTCTCCGTCAGGTCGTTGCAGGCTTCGCAGTGCTGCTGGCGCTCACCGTGATCCTCGGCATCGCGTATCCGGCTGTGGTCTGGGGCATCAGCCGCATCGGCACCGACTCCGCCGAGGGGTCGCCGCTGCGTGACGCACAGGGCTGTGTCGTCGGCAGCTCGCTGATCGGCGTCGATCCGCAGGTGGCTCCGGGAGAGCCGGATCCGTTCTTCCACACCCGCGTCACGGGCTCGGTATCGGACGACGACGCGTTCGCGCCGGGAGATCCGGCCGCAGCGCTACCGACCAATCAGGGCCCGTCGAGCGAGGTACTCGCGTCGTTCGTCGAACAGCGCCGAGCCGCCATCGCAGCCCGGGAGAACGTCGACCCGTCCACGATTCCGGCCGACGCCGTCACCGGCTCCGGATCCGGTATCGATCCCGATATCAGTCCCGCCTACGCGGCCCTCCAGGTCGCCCGGGTGGCCCAGGTCAACGGAGCGTCGGTCGACGATGTCGAGGCTCTGGTCGACAAGTACACCCGCGGCCCGCAGTACGGTGTACTCGGTGCCGAAGCGGTGAATGTCCCGGAGTTGAACCTGGCACTGCGGGACGCATACCGGCCGGGTGAGGAGACAGGCTGTGGCGGACAGGGGTGAGCTGCGGATCTACCTCGGTGCCGCGCCCGGCGTCGGCAAGACCTTCGCCATGCTCGGCGAAGCTCGTCGGCTGCAGGATCGCGGACGTGACGTGGTCGCGGCCGTCGTGGAAACGCACGGCCGGGCGCGAACCATCGAGGCGCTCGAGGGCATCGAAGTCCTGCCGATGGCCACCGTCCGTTATCGCGGATCCTCTGCGCAGGAACTCGATCTCGACGCGGTCCTGACTCGTCGCCCCGAGGTGGTGCTCGTCGACGAGCTGGCGCACACCAACACTCCGGGCAGCGTCCACGACAAGCGGTGGCAGGACGTCGAAGTGCTGCTGGACGCGGGCATCGATGTCATCTCCACCCTCAACGTGCAGCACCTCGAATCTCTGAACGACGTGGTGCAGCAGATCACCGGTGTTCCGCAGCGAGAGACGGTTCCCGACAGCGTGGTTCGGGCCGCCGACGAAGTCGAGCTGGTCGACATCACACCCGAGGCGCTGCGGAGCAGGCTGCGGCACGGCAACGTCTACGCCGCCGACAAGGTGGACGCCGCGCTGAGCAACTACTTCCGCGGCGGCAACCTGACGGCTCTGCGTGAGCTCGCACTGCTGTGGATCGCCGACCAGGTCGACGCCGCATTGGTGAAGTACCGCAAGGACAATCGCATCACCGATACCTGGGAGGCGCGCGAGCGGGTGGTGGTCGCGGTGACGGGCGGCCCCGAGTCGGAAACCCTGCTGCGGCGGGCGAGCCGGATCGCCTCGAAGTCCAGTGCCGAACTGATGGTCCTGCACATCGTTCGCGGAGACGGCCTCATGGGCGTGTCCGCACCGCAGATGGGTTCCGTGCGCAAGCTCGCCGCCGGCCTCGGTGCGAGTGTGCACAGCGTCGTCGGGGACGACGTGCCCACCACCCTGCTCGATTTCGCGCGCGGAGTGAACGCCACGCAGTTGGTGATCGGTACCTCGAGAAGGTCACGGGCCGCCCGCATCCTCGACGAGGGTATCGGTGCGGCCGTGGTGCAGAACTCGGGAAAGATCGACGTGCACATGGTCACTCACGCCGAGCAGGCCCGTCGGCGGAGTCTGCAGGTCGATTCGGGGCGTCGACGGGTGATCGCCTGGCTGGCCGCGGTTCTCGTGCCTTGCTTGGCCGCTGCAGTGCTGAGCACGGTCGGTCCGGACTTCGATTCCAGCGGTGAGAGCGCCCTGTTCTTCATGGTGGTGCTGTGTGTGGCTCTGTTGGGAGGTGTTGCACCGGCGGCACTCTCGGCGCTGATCGCAGGATTTCTGCTGAACTATTTCTTCACCACACCCAGATACAGCCTGACGATCGCCGAGCCGGACAACTTCGTCGTGACAGTCGTACTGCTGCTGGTCGCTGTCGCGGTCGCGGCCCTGGTGGACGCGGCTGCTCGGCGGACGCGTCAGGCACGGCGCGCGACGCAGGAGGCCGAACTGTTGACCCTGTTCGCGGGGTCCGTCCTGCGCGGTGCCGATCTGGGCGCGCTGCTCGAGCGCGCACGGGAGACGTACCGCCAGTCCGGCGTCGCATTGTGGGACAACCAGTCCCGATCCATCGTGGGCAGCTCGGGCGAACACCCGCCGACCGATCGCAACGGGGCCGACACCGAGATCGACGCGGGCGATTTCACGCTGCTGCTCGTCGGCGAACGCACCCGCGCCCACGATCGCCGCGTCCTCGCAGCCGTCGCCAACCAAGCCGCGGGCATGGTGCGCCAAGCCCGTTTGGCCGAGGAAGCCAGCCGCGCCAACGCACTGGCCGAGGCCGACGCGTTGCGTCGAGCATTGCTCTCGGCCGTCAGCCACGATCTTCGGACGCCGCTGTCGGCGGTCAAGGCAGCCTCGTCGTCGCTGCGCAGCACCGACGTTCAGTTCTCGCCCGAGGACACCGACGAACTGCTCGCCACGATCGACGAGTCGGCCGACCAGTTGACGGCATTGGTGACCAATCTGCTCGACTCCTCGCGGCTGCAAGCCGGTGTGGTCCAACCCAGTCTGCGTCCCGTCTTCGTCGACGACGTACTGGCAGGCGCCCTGGTGGGGGTCGACGAGCGCGTGCGGGTCGAGGTGGGCGACGTCGAAGTGCTCGCCGATCCGGGTCTGCTCGAACGAGTGCTCGCGAACCTGGTGGCGAACAGTGCCCGCTACGCCCCCACCGGCGAGATCACCGTGCGCGCCGCAGTGCACGGTGACATGGCCGCCATCTCCGTCGTCGACCACGGCCCCGGCATCACCGTCGGGGCCGAAGCGACCATGTTCGACGCGTTCCAACGCCTCGGCGACCGTGACAACTCGGTGGGGGTCGGACTCGGCCTGTCGGTGGTGCGAGGATTCGTGCGGGCCATGGGCGGTACCGTCACGGCGTCGGACACCGTCGGCGGAGGGCTGACGATGACGGTCGAGTTGAAGGCGGCGAGCAGGTGAAGGTACGGGCGCTCGTCGTCGACGACGAACCTCAGATCGTGCGGGCGCTGCGGATCAATCTGAACGTCCGCGGATTCGAGGTCGTCAGCGCGGCTACGGGTGGGGAAGCGCTGCGGGTGGCCGCGAACTTCCACCCGGACATCGTGATTCTGGACCTCGGTCTGCCCGACATCGACGGTATCGACGTCATAGCAGGTCTGCGCGGATGGACCGATGTGCCGATTCTGGTGCTCTCGGCGCGCACCGACTCGGCCGACACCGTCGAGGCACTCGATGCCGGGGCGGACGACTTCGTGACCAAGCCGTTCGGCATGGACGAGCTGCTGGCGCGACTCCGCGCGGCCCTGCGCCGCGGTCCGCAGTCGGTGCCGGACCCCATCGTCGAGACCGCGGACTTCACGGTCGACCTCGCCGCCAAAACCGTTGTTCGACAGGGCGAGAACGTGCACCTGACGCGCACCGAATGGGGCGTCCTCGAACTGCTCGTCCGCAACGAGGGGAAACTGGTGTCGCAGAAAGAGATTCTGCGTACCGTGTGGGGACCCGGGCACGAACGCGAAACGCATTATCTGCGAATCTATCTCGGCCAACTACGCCAGAAGTTGGAACGAGACCCGGCGGCACCGGTGCATCTGATCACCGAGACCGGCATGGGCTATCGATTCGTGAGCTGAGCGCTACCCGCGCCCGCACCTACCCACCCAGTACCTCACCTTCGCGGCGTGGGTCCGCTCCGCCGATCCAGCCACCGTCGGTGCGTTGCAGCGCGCTCAGCCCGCTCGACTGGTCGGCAACCGAGACCTGGTGGCCCTTCTCGCGCAGCGTCACCACGACCGGATCGTTCTCTCCGGTCACGTTGGGATGTTCGCCGCCGTAGTTGGTGGACGGGGTGTTGGCCGCTCCGAAGTCGACCATCGACACCGCCTGCTGCGGGTCCATTCCCCAATCGAGAAGTCCTACCAGTGTTTTGACGACGAACTGGATGATGACAGACCCGCCGGGTGAGCCTGCGACGAGAACGAGATCTCCGCGTGTGCCGTCGTCGCTGCGATCGAACACCAGGGTCGGGGCCATCGAGCTGCGCGGGCGCTTGCCTGGCTCGACGCGGTTGGCCATGGGAGTTCCGTCCTCGGCCACCGGCGCGGCGGAGAAGTCGGTGAGCTGATTGTTGAGCAGGAAGCCGTCGACCATGTGGAACGAGCCGAAGGCCGACTCGACAGTTGTCGTCATCGAGGCCGCGTTGCCCTCGCCGTCGACGATCGAGATGTGGCTGGTGCCGTGCTCGGGATCGGTGGACGAGGCGAATTGCACGGGCCCGAAGTCGCCCGGTTTCGCGGTACCCATCGACTTGCCCTCGTCGATCAGTCCTGCTCTGCTGCTGAGGTACTCGGGGTCGAGCAGGGCGTCGGGCGAGCCGCCGGGTAGGGGTACGAAATCCGGATCGGCGACGTACTTGTCGCGATCGGCGTACGCCAGACGCTCGGCCTCGGAGATCAGGTGCACGGCCTCGGCGGTCGGCTTGCCGCCGTTGGCGTCCATGTCCGTCGGGGCGTATTGCGCCAGATCGAAGTTGGACAGAATGCCCATCGTCGACGCCACCGCGATGCCGCCGGAGGACGGCCCCGGCATTCCGCAGATGTCGTGATCGCGGTACGGCGTGCACACTGCGGTACGGGTCTTCGGCTCGTAGCCGGCTAGGTCGTCCACCGTGATCTGCCCCGGGGTACGGCCGGCGGTGGTATCTGCTGTCGCGTCGACGATCGCCTGGGCAATGTCGCCGGTGTAGAAGGCATCGGCACCGTCGGTTGCGATGGTGGACAACGTCTTCGACATCGCCGGATTGTTCAGCACCGTGCCGGCGGGCTTACCGGTACCGTCGGGCTGCAGGAAGTAGTCCTTGGACGCTGGGTCGAGTGCGAGCTTCGGTGCCGAGTCCGCGATGGACGAGGCCATGCGCGGGCTGATCTCGATTCCGTTGTCGGCGAGCTCGATCGCGGGTCGGAACAGATCCCCCCACGGCTTGTCACCGTGATCCTCGTGCGCCTGCTCGAGCATGCGCACAACGCCCGGCACGCCGATCGATCGGCCACTGGACCGCGCATCGGGTTGCGGCACAGTGCGGTTGACGTCGTCGATGTACCGCAGATAGTCGCCGGTGGCACTCATCGGCGCGGTCTCGCGGCCGTCGTAGCTCTGCACCTCGCCCGACGCGGCGTCGTAGTACATCAGAAAAGCGCCGCCGCCGATTCCCGACGACTGGGGTTCGACGAGCCCGAGCACGGTCTGCGCCACGATGAGGGCGTCGGCCGCGGTGCCGCCGTCGCGTAGTACCTCGCATGCGGCCTCCGTGGAGACCGGGTTGGCGGTGGAGACCGAGTACGACGGCGTCTCCACCGGAGTCATGTTCGACCGATATCCGGTTGCCACTTCCGGATTGGTGGAGATGTCACCCGAGCCGGTGCTCGGGGCCTTCCCTACCGGGGTGCCGCCACTGGCACCGAGTACGCAACTGTCCGCCGCGGCGGTGTCGGTACCGGCGTCGTCGCTACTGCTGCACGCGACGAGCGGCACCAGCAGGAGAGCACAGGCGAGGGCGGTGTAGCGAACAGGGCGCATTCCGGTTGCAGACACCGCTCGACGCTAACACCGTGGTCACCGTTGCTGCGCGGATTCGAGAAGCCAATGCGCGATGGGGGCGGGCCTGCCGTACAGATAGCCCTGCGCGAAACGGCAGTCGAGTTGCTCGATGATCGCGGCCTGTTCCTCGGTCTCGACCCCCTCGGCGACGGTCGTCACGGAAAGCGCGGACGCCATGGCGGTGATGGCGCGAATCAGCTGGACGTCGGAATCGGAGACGCCGATCTCGTGGACGAAGGACTTGTCGATCTTGAGCAGCGCAATCGGCATCTTGCGCAACCGGTTCAGCGAGGAGTAGCCGATACCGAAATCGTCGAGCACGATGAGTACGCCCATGGCGGCGAGCCGATCGAGCACGGTCTTCGCTGCGCCGATGTCGTCGATCAGAACACTTTCGGTGATCTCGAGCGCCAGGTCCGCACCGGTGACGCCGAAGGTATCGAGCACCCGTTGGACGATGCCCGGCAGCGAGTCGTCGCGCAACTGCATCGGCGAGACGTTGACCGACATGGTGACGTCCTGCCCGTTCGCGCGCAGTGTCACCAGATCGGAGATCGCGGTGCGCAGTACCCACTCACCGATCTCCTCGATGAGATTGGTCGATTCGGCGATCGGGATGAACTCGTTCGGCGTCCGTACTCGGCCCTGCCAGTTCCAGCGCACGAGCGCCTCGTAGACAACGGTCTTGCGGGACTTCGTCGCGACGATCGGTTGGTAGTAGACCTCGAGCTCCCCGCGCCGGATCGCGCCGCGAAGTGCGGTGGCGGTCTCGATCGCCGATGTTGCTCGCGCACGCAAGGACTCGTCGAAGAACGCGTAGCGAGACGCCCCGAGAGATTTCGCGTGATACATCGCGGTGTCGGCCTCGCGGATGGCGTCGTGCAGTCGTTCGGCGTCGGCGATGCCCACCGAGGCCGAGACGTAGGCGGTGGCAGCACTGAGCGGGAACGGCTCGCTCAGTCGTTCGATGATGCGGCGCGCCAACAGTTCCGAACCGGAACGGTCGCGGCGGGTGAGCACCACGAACTCGTCGCCGGCATACCGAACGACGGTGTCGGCGGCACCGACGGCCGCGCGGATGCGACGTGCCGCGGCGACGATCAACTCGTCTCCGACGCGGTGGCCGTACGAATCGTTGACCATCTTGAAGTTGTCGAGGTCGACGAACAGAGTGCAGGTGCGTCCGGGTCGCTGAGCGCGTTCGTGTCGGGCGTACTCCGCGTCGAGCGTCGTGCGGTTCGGCAGGCCGGTGAGCAGATCGTGTGCCGCGAGGTATCGGGCATGCTCCTCGCCGGTCTGCACTCGGGCCAGGGCGCGTTCACCGCGCAGGAAGGCACCCACCAGGATCGAGGCGAGCAACAGCGAGCGGACGATCAGGTCGCCGGTGGAGACCGCCGAACCGAGCAGCGGCACGGTCGCGCAGACCACCAACATCAACACCACGAAGACCACCCGACGGCTGCTGTGGGCGGGCGCGGGGGTCTGCCGGTGCGACACCGTGCGCATCGACGGGTCGAGCGCTGCCATCGCCAGCGACAGGTACGCGAACAGGTAGATGCCGTCGAGCAACCCTGAGGACGGAGCGTCGTCGGTCGTCGCCGCGAAGGCGTAGGACACGTCGCCGACGAATGTCGCCACCAGGGCGAGCAGCGCCCAGAACAGCGCGGCGGAGCGGGGTTTCGAGGAGAAGAGCAGATATGTCGTCAACGTGATCAGCGCCGCGTCGATCGCCGGATAAATCCCGTTCACCACCGTCGACACGGACGAACGCGGCAGGTCGAGGGCCGGAGAGATCAGCAGCAACCACGACAGGAACAGCGTGCCGAGGAAGATCAGGCCTGCATCGACGAGTGGGGTGATGTCGTCGATCGATCGGCGGTCTCGGATCCACCGAGACAGGGCGTATCCCACCAGGGCGTACCCGGTGAGAGTGAACAGATCCGGGAGCAGCGAGAACGATCGATCCAGCGCGTTCGGGTCGCTGCGAAACGAGACTCCGAACATGAACAGCACCGAGGCTCCGAACAGAGCCCACCAGCATCGGGCGTCGGTCGGGCGGTAGCGACGAATTGCCGCAGTGATCGCCACGACCGATCCCACGGCGACGACGGCCAGAACGCCGGCACGCACGTCGGCACTGCCCTGGACGAACACCGTCACCGCGATGACGGCCACCGCAGCCAGGAACGCGGTCCGCACCGACGGCACGGCGAAGGGCACAGAGGCCTTCGCATTCATCGAAGGACCCCACTTCCCCTCGCGTGCGGACTCGCACCGTCCCGACTGACGCCTTCATCGGTGAATATACGTCTTTGCCAGCAAAAACGGTGATCAGGGTCACTATTTGCCCCCGAACAAACTTCGACTCCATCGACCATCGGCACAGAGTCGTCAACCGGGGGTTGACGGCAGGTTGGCGTCAACCTAAAGTTGACGTATGACCGAATCGACGAAGATCACCAATCCAGTCCGACTCGACGACCTGATCGCCGCCATCGAGAAGGTGCACACCGACGCACTCGATCAACTCTCCGACGCGGTGATCGCCGCCGATGCGCTCGGCGACATCGCCGACCATCTGATCGGCCACTTCGTGGATCGAGCGCGTCGGTCCGGTGCGTCCTGGACTGCCATCGGCGCGTCCATGGGCGTCAGCAAGCAGGCGGTACAGAAGCGCTTCGTGGCCAAGGGTGGCGACGACCCGGCCGAACTCGACGCCAGTCAGGGCTTCTCGCGCTTCACTCCACGCGCACGAAATGTGGTGGTGGGGGCCCAGAACGAGGCCCGGGCGACGAGCAACGATCACATCACCACCGGCCATCTGATCCTCGGCCTGCTCGGTGAGCCCGAGGGCTTCGCCGCGAAGCTACTGGGTGCGCAGGGGCTCACCGATGAGCAGATCCGTACCGCGGTGACGGCGACGCTGCCCGAACCGGCCGATCCCCTGCCGGCGCTGATCCCCTTCGACGCCGGTGCCCAGAAGGCACTGGAATTGACCTTCCGTGAAGCGCTTCGGTTGGGGCACAACTACATCGGCACCGAGCACATCCTGTTGGCGCTGCTCGAGAACGAGGATGCCACCCTGGCCGAACTCGGGGTTCGCAAAGACGCCATCGAGAGCGGATTGGCAACCGCGCTGGGAAGCTGATGTCCGACGTCAGGAGGCCATTGCTTCGGCCCGTTCCACGGCGAACCGTACGTCCTCCTCGATGAGGTCACCGTTGATCGCGGCACCGGCCTTCACGCCTGCCGCCGACGCCGCGACGACGGTGTCCATGGGTGCCGCCACGTTGCCGGCCACCCACACCCCCGGCACGGACGTCGCGCCGACCGGGTCGGCCTCGATGTAGGTGCCCAAGACGTGACCGTTCATCACCATCTCGGTCGTCTTGAGTCCCAATGACTCGAGAACGTCTGCGCGGGAAGTGAAGTTGGGGCCGACGACCACGGCGTCGAGCGCGACGGCGACGCCGTTCGCCAACGTGACGCCGACGATGGCGTCGTTCTCGACGTCGACTCGCGTGATCTCTTCTTCGACCACGACGATCCCGCGGGCGCGCATCCGCGTCAGCTCCTCGGGGCTCAATTCCGTTGCGGTGTGGGTGAATACGGTGACGTTCTCCGACAGTTGACGCCACATCTGAGCCTGATGTCCGGACATGACGCTGCCGATGATGCCGATCGCCCGGTCTCGGACTTCCCATCCGTGGCAGTACGGGCAGTGCAGTACGTCGCGGCCCCAGCGCTCGGCGAGCCCGGGGATGCTGGGAAGAATGTCGGTGAGACCGGTGGTGACCAGGAGGCGACGGCCTCGAACGACGGTCCCGTCGGCGAGGGACACCTCGAACCCGGAGTCGGTCCGCGCAGCCGAGGTCGCGTTGCCGTGGACGATGCGGACGCCGTAGTGCTCGGCCTCGATACGGCCGAGACGGACGAGCTCGAGCGGAGATTCGCCGTCGCGCGTCAGGTAGTTGTGGGAATGGGCGGCCGGAGCGTTGCGTGGATCGCCGGCGTCGACGATCGCCACGGATCGGCGGGAGCGTCCGAGAGCCACGGCTGCGCTGAGCCCCGCGACTCCGCCGCCGACGATGATCGCGTCGACGGGGACATTCTCGACGGGGGCTGGGTGTGCGTTGTCTGAAGTCATGTCTGCAGTGTGCGGACAGGACTGCATGGTTGGCAAGGAATATTGCCAGGACAGCAACTTGTCGAAGACGAAAATACCGTTGCTCCGACTCGCGCAGACAAAACGAGGTAGCTGCCCTGTTTGTCCCCGCGTCGGCCGAACCGACGGTTGCCATCGGTGGCAGTAAGCGCGGATCTACCGCTTGAACAGGCCGTTCGGGTGCGGTCTACTGATCGGCAGGAAGAATTTGGGGGCGCAATGGGGAATTTCGAAATCGGGGATACGGTCGTCGCAATCAGAAATCTGGGACGCGTGCGTTGGCGAAGCGGCATTCCGAAGGGAACCGTGGGGATCGTCGTAGGCATCGACTGGCTCGGCGACGCCCGAGTGGACTTCACCGCCGACCCGTCGATGCGAGCGCGCGGAGAAGCGGTGGAGCACATCGTGGCCGACGGTGACGTCCGGACGGTGCGGTCGGCACCTCGCCGCTTGTTCGGCTAGCTGCCGTCGGTTCGCTCGTCGTCAATGGCCGGGCCGGTTTCGATGGCCCCACCCTCGCTGGACCAGTCGTTGGTGTCTGCGTCCGCAGCCGGGTCGGACTGCACGTCCTTGTCGGCGTCGGGGGCAGAGTTCTCGTCGTGCTTCGGATCAGTCATGTGTGCGGTGTACCCGTGCGGTGCCGGACGAACCGTCGGCACCGCACGGATGGCGAACTGCCGGTCCTACAGTCCGAAGGGCAGCGTTCCCGGTGCCAGCTCGAAGCCGCTGCTACCAGCAGAAATGGAGCCGAAGCCGGCCAGGATCGCGTTGATGAAGTTGGTGATCATGCGATGTTCCTTTCCTTCGATGTGTAGACGTACTCGTGGGACAACCCGGTCGAGGTTACCGGCCGCGGTAGCGTCGAGCCTGTGAGGAACCCTGGGATCTACGTCGGGATTGTTGTTGCCGTGAGTCTGCTGGCGGCGTGTTCTTCGCCCAGTGCACCCGACGCCGACGTCCCGGACGTCCCGGCCTCGGCCTCACTGAACTATGTGGCGCTGGGTGATTCGGCGGCGTCGGGGCCACGTATCCCGGAGCAGGTGGGCGTACCGGGTTGTGAGCAGTCCGACTCGAACTACCCGCACGTCGTCGCGGCTCAGCTCGAGGTCGCGTCGTTCGTCGACGTCACGTGCGGCGGGGCCGTGACCGAGAACCTCGTCTCGACGCCCCAGAGCACCTCCAGCGGGGATCAGCCCGTCCAACTCGACGCGGTGACGCCCGAGACCGATCTGGTCACGGTGACGATCGGTGGCAACGACATCGGGCTCGTCTCGACCGCGGTGGGTTGCCTGACGTTCGCGAATTCCTCGACAGGCAACGTCTGCAAGGACCGGCTCACCGCCGGCGGTGTCGACACCGTCGCCGCCGCCATCGCGGACAAGGCTCCGGGTTGGGGCGCGATGCTCGACGCGGTGGCCGAGCGTGCGCCCGACGCGCGGATCCTCGTCGTCGGATACGGAACGTATCTCCCCGACGGTGGCTGCTTCCCGACCCAGCCGGTTCTCCCCGAGGACGCCGACTACATCCAGAGCAGCATCACCGCCATGAACCAGGCGCTGAAGACACAGGCCGAGGAGCACGGGGCCGAGTTCGTCGACACCGAGGCACTCAGCGTCGCCCACGATGTCTGTGCGGCAGTCGATCAACGGTACTTCGAGGGCGTCATCCCGGAGAACCCCGCTGCGCCACTGCACCCGACGGCAGCCGGCATGGCCGCCATCGGTGACGAGGTCGCCTCGATCGTGCGAAGCGAATAGGTGTCCACGGGAAGGTAACTGGCTCTACCCGGGCGTTCGACTATCGGGAAGTGTCGACCGTATGGTCTCGTGGTCCGCAGTATTCGGCGTGTTCGCCGTCGCCCTCGTGTTGGTTCTGACACCGGGTCCCAACATGATCTACCTCGTCTCGCGCAGCATTTCGCAAGGCAGGCGGGCGGGGATGGTGTCCCTCGTAGGTGTGGCTGTCGGCTTTCTGGTCTATCTGACGGCCACCAATCTCGGCCTGGCAGCGGTGTTCACGGCCGTGCCCGCGTTGTACATCGCGGTCAAGCTTGCCGGTGCGGTCTACCTCGGTTGGCTTGCCGTACAGGCGCTACGCGGAACGGCCTCCGCTTTCGAGCCGACTGCGCTGCAACAGGACTCGAACCGTCGACTGTTCGCGATGGGTCTGCTGACCAACCTGCTGAACCCGAAGATCGCGATCATGTACATCTCCGTCATCCCGCAGTTCGTCGATCCTGCGGCCGGCCGCCTTCTGCTGCAGGGCTTCACGCTCGGCGGCGTACAGATCGCCGTGGCCGTGGTGGTCAACCTGGCGATCGTGGTGCTCGCCGGATCGATCGCCCGATTCCTCGCCGTCCGGCCCACCTGGCTGAAGATGCAGCGCTACCTCATGGGCACCGTGCTCGGGCTACTGGCTGTCCGCGTCGCCACCGACGGCAGCAGGCCCGTTCCCGCGTGAGCAGTACGTGCGCCACCCGCCGAATTCGGTGATGTCGGTGCCCTTCTCGGCCGCGTCGTGGGCGCAGCAGAACCCGGTGACCCAGCGTCCGTCCGACAACTCGACCGGACCGAGGCCCATCGGCGCGGGCAACCCGGCGAGAAAGGTGCCGAGCGCGGCAGCGGACATCCGGTACAGCTCTCCGGCAATGGGTGCGCCGTCCCCTTCCCGCCGCACCAGACCGGGCTTGGGCGGTGTGGTGTGCAGATCCACGAGTCGGTAGTCCGCAGATGTGGTCACCTCGCCGTTGAACCGTGCGCCCCGATCGGTCAGCTGGCTGTGCACCGGGAACCCGCGTAGGTGTGCCCCTACGGCCAGCACCTCGATGCCGTCGTCGATCAACGAGGGTGACGGCGCTTCGCTCAGCCGAGCAGCCAGGTCGATGGCGATCTGATCCTCGAACGCAGGCACGACGAACATGACTCCGAACGGGTTGCCCTCGGGCGTCGGGGCACCGGGGACGGCCACCGCGGCCATGTCGAGCAGATTGCAGAAGTTGGTGAACGTGCCGAGTCGGCGATTGATGCCGAGCGGATCTGCCTGCACTGCAGCGATGCTCGGGTGTTCGGTGGTGGTGGGCAGCAGCAGACCGTCGACGTCTCGTAGCAATTCGCGGGCAGCAGTCTTGGCCTGGGTGAGTGTGCCCAGATCGTCCACGTACCGGTGCGCGGACGGGCCGGCTGCAGAGCGGACGATGGCAGCGACCGTGGGATCGGCACCGTCCGGCGCGGCGTCGAGAAATTCTCCGACGGCCGAATAGCGCTGCGCCACAATGGCTCCGTCGTACAGCAGTGTCGCCGCATCGAGCAGCCCCGAGATATCGACCTCGATGTGGGTGAAGCCCTTCTCGGCCAGGCCTGCGACCGTCTCCTCGAATGCCCGACGGTACGCCGGGCTCAGCGACACCAGATCCGCGGCACGCGGAACGGCGACCCGGGGTTCCGGTGACGCGGCCAGTCGAACGTCGGCCGGCCAGGCCCGGCTGCGCGGATCGGTGGTGGTCGGACCGGTCATGACTTTGATTGCTGCCGTGGCTCTGTCGAGATCGTGGGCCAGAACGGTGACGCAGTCGTAGTCGGCGCAGGCGGGAACGACGCCGGTGTTCGGCACGATCCCCAGTGTCGCCTTGATGCCGACGAGTCCGTGGAACGCGGCGGGGACTCGCCCGGATCCGGCTGTGTCGGTGCCGATTCCGATGTCCGCGATCCCCAGTGCCACCGCCACTGCCGAGCCGGAACTGGACCCGCCCGAGACCAGCGTGGGGTCCCAGGCGCAGCGCACTGCTCCGTAGGGGCTGCGGGTGCCGACCAGTCCGGTGGCGAATTGGTCCAGGTTGGTCTTGCCGAGTATCAGAGCGCCCTGGCCCGTCAATCGCTCGACGGCGACGGCGGAGATTGCTGGTGTGTAGGCGAATTCTGGGCACGCCGCAGTAGTGGGCAGACCGGCGACGTCAATATTGTCCTTGACGGCAACCAGCACGCCGGCGAGCGGCAGATCTGCACCGGCCGCGAGCGCCTCGTCCAGCGACACCGCCTCGGCCAGTACGTCGTCCTCGTCGCGCAGGGTGATCCACACCTCGGGTCGGTCGACCTCCGCTATTCGCTTGTAGGCCTGCAGAACTCGTTCTCGTACCTCAGGCAGCATCGATCTTGCCTCTCTTGTCGAATTCTCCGGCTGCCGACCACGCGTCCCGCTCGGCCCCGAAGGCCACGGCCTGAGTCGCGCGGAACTCCGCGATGGATTCGGCGTTGGACTCGAGGAAGTTCTCGTGCTCGGCGAGCGAGAACTCACCGTCGGTGATCTCGACTCCACCGCCTCGGCCTGCCGCGAGATCCGCGCGCAGGTCCATCAGCTCCTCGGGTTCGACCGAGTACCAGGAGATTCGGTCGAAGAACCGCAACAGCCACGGGGTTCCTTCCTCGAACGGGCCTCCGCTGTACGTGGCACTGTGGTTCCACACCTGCGTGGTTCGGCCGACGAACTGGTATCCGCCGGGACCCTCCATGCCGTAGATGCAGAGGTATGCCCCGCCGATGCCGACGGCATTCTCCGGCGTCCACGTGCGTGCCGGGTTGTACTTCGTCGTCACCAGGCGGTGACGCGGATCCAGCGGAGTCGCCACCGGGGCACCGAGGTACACGTCACCAAGCCCGAGCACCATGTAGTCCGCCGCGAAAACGGTATCGAAAACGTCTGCGACGGAACCGAGTCCGTTCATCCGCCTGATGAATTCGATGTTCCAGGGACACCACGGGGCGTCGGCACGCACGCCGTGCATGTACCGCTGAATTGCTTCGCGGGTCGACGGGTCGTCCCACGAGAGCGGGAGCCGAACCTGACGGCTGGGGACCACGAGTTCCGAGGCGGCAGGAAGATCATCCTCGACCTCGGCGAGCAGACCCATCAGCGAATCGATCGACAGCACATCGGGATTCACCTTGACCTGCAGTGAGCGGATGCCGGGGGTCAGATCCAACAGGCCTCGGGGCGCGATGGCTTCGACACGCTGATGCAGCGCGTGCACCCGTGCTCGCAGGGTGAGGTCGAGTTTCATGTCGCCGTATTCGACCAGCACGTTGTCGTCCCCAGATCGCCGGTAGGTGACGCAGGTATCGGCGTCACGCCGAGCGATGACGCCGTCGTCCCCGTCACCGCCGGCGGAGAAGACCGCGGGTAGTGATGCGCGCCGAGCGAGGCCAAGCGATCCCAGCGGCGCGGTGGCTGCAGCCCGGACCGGCACGAATCGGATGGTGTCACCGGGCCGAAGCTGGCCGAGCTTCCAGCGTTCGGCCGCGACAACGGTGACAGGACAGACGAATCCGCCGAGACTCGGGCCGTCGGGGCCGAGCAGGATCGGGGTGTCGCCGGTGAAGTCCAATGCCCCGACGCTGTAGGCGTTGTCGTGGATGTTCGACGGGTGCAATCCGGCCTCGCCGCCGTCGGCGCGAGCCCACTGCGGCTTGGGTCCGATCAGCCGAACTCCGGTGCGATCGGAGTTGAAGTGGACCTCGTAGCGGGTGGCGTAGAGGGTGTCGATGTCGTCGCGGGTGAAGAACTCGGGTGCTCCGTGTGGGCCTTCGGTGACGGCGATGTCCCAGTTGGACGTGAGCACCGGCAGGTGTTCCATCGGGATCGGTCCGAGGACGGCGGAGTTGTCGGAGCGGCCGGCCAGTCCGATGATGTCTCCCTCGCCCAGGATGCCGCCGCGATGTCCGCCGAACTTACCGAGCGTGAATGTCGCTGCGCTGCCGAGGTAGTCGTCGACGTCGAGGCCGCCCTGGATCAGGACATACACCCGCAGACCGTGTCCGGTGGTGGTACCCACGTCCAATGTTGCTCCGGCAGGTACCAGAACCGGTTTCCACTGCGCGGCCGATCGGCCGTCGATGCGCACCGGAACGGAGGCACCGGTCACACAGACGTAAATATCGGCGTCGAACGTCAATGCCGGCCCGGCCATGGTCGATTCGAGTCCCGGTGCACCCTCGGGATTGCCGAGCGCGGTGTTGCCGAGCCGGAACGACAGATCGTCCATCGGACCCGACGGCGGCACGCCCACCTTCCAATATCCGACGCGTCCCGGCCAGTCCTGCACCGTCGTGATCATGCCGGGCCGCTGCACGGTCATCTTGGCGGCCGTACTGTTCACAGCGGTCATGATCGCGTCACGATCATCTGCACCGCGGTGGGGTCGAACCCGTTGCAGGGGTTGTTGATCTGCGGGCAGTTGGACACCAGCACCAGCGTGTCGATCTCGGCGCGCAGCGAGAGCGTCTTGCCGGGGGCCGACAGACCGTCGACGATGCCGAGGGTGCCGTCGGCGTCGACGGGGACGTTCATGAAGAAGTTGATGTTGGGGGCCAGATCTCGCTTGCCCAGTCCCCACTTGGAACCCTCGATGAGGAAATTCTCGACGCACGCGTGCTGGTGCTGGGTGTGATGGCCGTAGCGCAGGGTGTTCGATTCCTTGGAGCACGCACCGCCGACGGTGTCGTGGTTGCCGACCTCATCGTCGATGATCGTCATCAGAGGTGTCGAATCATCGCTGCGGAGAACGGTTCCGGTGGTCAGGAACAGGTTCTGTTGCGCGGTGACGGTCGCGGCCGCGGAGTACCGGAGCGAGTGGTCGTGTGCGGCGTACAGCAGGGTGTCGACGGCCTGATTGCCGTAGAGGTCGACGATGGTCAGGATGTCACCGGCCTCGACGATTGCCGACCAGGGGCCGAACGCGGGAGCGATCTCGTCTCTCACTGTCACCGTGTTCACTGTGCTGGTAGTCATTGCGCTGCCTTCCATGCGTTCTCGGTGTTCTGCACTGCGCGCTGGTATTCCGGCTCGGTGTTGTCGAGTGTGAGCAGCTCTTCCGGTGCGCGCCAGGCCAGTACGTCGAGTGTCGTCGTGTCGTACTCGGGACTGGGGTTCAGTGGGTGAGCGGTGTTGGCGAGCAATACGATCACCGGCAGGTGGATGAGCAGATCCACCGAGCAGCCCGGTCCGGCCGAGCCGGTGCTGACGAGGCTCCCGTCCGCCGCGACGGTGACGCCATGGAAGAACGACAGTGACGGTCCGACGTCGCGCGGCTCGAGTCCGTGCTTGGCCGCGGCAAGGGTGAACAGCTCGCGGCCGGCCGGAGCGGACGAATGCGGTCCGCTCACTCCGTATTTGGCGATGTTCGTCGCCGTGGACGTGGTACCGCACAGCGCGTCGTGGTGACCGGAGGTGTCGGCGACGATGGTCGCCAGCACGCGGCCCTGATCCGAGAGCAGGGGGTGGCCCGCGCTCAGGTACGCCTGCCACGGAACCTTGACGGTGTCCGCGGTGTTGAGGCGCTCCCACGGTGCGTCGACGCGATAGAGCAGCAGGTTGGCGCAGGCGGCACCGTCGACGTCGACGAGGCGCAAGCGGGTTCCGCGAGCCAGAACCTTCGTGGTGTAGCTGCCGCCGGGCACCGATTCTGCCCACGTCAGTTCCGACACGCCCTCCGGTGCTGTGGGGGCCGGTGCGAGGGTCGCCTGGGACCGCGCGTGTTCCTTGGCCGAATGGGTGGTTGCTGTGCTCATGGTGGTTCAGGCTCCGATCGTGACGGGCTTCGGGTGGGCTTTGCCGCGGGGCAGGCAGGCGATGCCCACGACGATCACTGCGAGGACGGTCAGGGGTGCGGCCCAGCGCAGCAGTGGGAATTCGCCGGTGGGGTCGAAGATTTCGGCTCGTGGCCACGAGAGGTTGACCACCATGAGCCCGCCGTAGAGAACTGCGGCGATGTTGACCGGCAGGCCGAGGCGGCCGAGGGTGAAGAGCTTCTCGCCGTCGGCGTCGTGCATGATGCCGCCGTGCGGCCAGCCCTTGAGTCGCTGGATCAGCAGCGGGACGGTCACCATCATGTAGGCGAGGTAGATGAGCACGATGCAGACGCTCGACAGGGTCGTGAAGATCGCGGAGTTCCCGACGTTGACGGCGAGGATGGCTACGCAGGCGAGGCCGATCAGCACCGAGGGTGCGATGGGAGTTCCGGTGCGCGAGTTGACCTTGGCCAGTGCAGCGGATGCCGGCAGTCGTCCGTCGCGGGCCATGGAGAACATCAATCGGGAGGCTGCGGTCTGGATGGCGAGGGTGCAGATGAACACGGCGATGGCGACGTCGACGAGCAGGACCTTGCCCCACGGCGAGGTGAGAATCGAATCGATGACGTACGGAAGTCCCTGCGTCGCAAGCTGACCGTCGGTGAGACTGGGTGCGGCCATCAGTGCGCCGACGATCATCAGGCCACCGCCGAGAGCCGATGCCGAGAGGGCAAGGCGGATGGTGCGCGGTGCGACGCGTCGGGGATTGCGGGTTTCCTCGGCGAGCTCGCCCGCCGAGCCGAAGCCGACCATGACGTAGGCGGCCATCAGACCCGAGACGATCCAGGCCCCGATGTAGCCGGGATCGGCTCCGGCACTGCCGGTGTCGAAGACCACCTGCGGGCCGCGCTCGGCATGGGTGAAGAACACCAGCACGAGAGCGATGACGCCGACGATCTCGCAGGTGACGCCGATGCTGTTGATGCGCGACATCCAGTTCACGCCGATGCAGTTGATGGTGGTCGTGAGTACCAGCAGAATCGATCCCAGCACAACGGCATTGGCTGCTCCGCTCGACGAGGTCAGCGCGGTGTCCTCACCGATGAACTGGAATCCGCCCCAGATGCTGGGCAGCACCACCTGCAACGCGATTGCGGCGGCGGAGGCGGTGACGATCTGCGCGATGATCATGAACCACCCGGCGAACCACCCGACCAGTTCACCGCCCATGCGCCGGGACCAGTGGTAGATGGCCCCCGAGATGGGATAGCGCGCGGCGAGTTCGGCGAAGTTCAAGGCGACCATGAACTGGCCGAGGAACACCAACGGCCAGGTGAGGAAGAAGGCCGGGCCGCCGAAGCTGAAGCCGAGGCCGAAGAGCTGGAAGATGGTGGTGAGGATAGAGACGAACGAGAAGCCGGCGGCGAACGACGCGTACTTGCCGAGGCTACGGTGCAGCTGCTGGTCGTACCCGAGGGCAGCAAGATCCGAATGGTCCGTCGTACGAACCGGTTCCGATCCCGCGCCGGGGGCCGGCAGTGTTGTCGAGCTCATGTTCACTCCTACGGGCGAGGTGGGTGGTGAGTGACCGCCCGCTGCATCGCCGAGGCGGGTTTCTGTCAGTTGATAGTTTTCGGCACCGCCGTTCCCGGGTGGTGTCCGTCGTGAAACAAGCTCGTTTCGTCTATTTCGATCAGATGACAGAAATCTCACCGTCACGTGGACCTGACAAGATGCAGTCATGACCGGCGCAGGCAGACCACGGCTGAGCACAAAGAAGCGGGCAGGAGACACCGCTCGCGAGGAAATACTCGACGCCTCGGCTGAGCTGTTCACCACTCGCGGATTCACCAACACCTCGACCCGCGTCATCGCCGACGCTGTCGGACTGCGTCAGGCCTCGCTCTATCACCACTTCGCCACCAAGGACGACATCCTCGACGCACTGCTCAGTGGCACCGTCGACGCGCCGTTGGCCGTTGCGCAGCGAATCCGCGATTCCGGCGCCGAGGCCCCGACCCAGATGTACGCCCTCGCCTACTTCGACGCCGGGCAGCTGGCTGCGTCCACCTGGAATCTGGGTGCGCTCTACCTGCTGCCCGAGTTGCGCAGTGAGCGTTTCGAGGCCTTTCGAGACCACCGCTACACACTGATGAGCCTGTATGCCGCCATCGCGTCGGACACGGTGGTTCAGCTCGGCTCCGAGCGCCGACCGGGCACGGAAGACCTGCCGTTTCGTCTGGTGGAGACCGTGGTGAACGCGCGTGCCGACCGCGAGAACGGACGGCGCGACCCGACGGTGGATGCGGCGGGGATTGCCGAGGCCGCCCTGCGGGTGCTCGGCTGGACCGCGGATGTCACCGCGTTGCACGAGAGTGCGGAAGCCCTGCTCGAGACGGTCGGCGGAATAGTCGAGGATTCTCGCTCCTTGCATTCGACATGACATCGATAGCAATAGTCGGAGCAGGTGCAGGTCTCGGAGCAGCAGTGGCGCGTAAGTTCGGAGCGCAGGGCTTCTCGGTCGGCCTGATCTCCCGCAACCGGTCCCGTGTCGACGCACTCGCTGATCAGTTGGCGGCCGACGGTGTATCCGCGAAGGGATTCGTCGCCGATGTGCGCGATCCGGCCTCGATCGCCGCAGCGCTCGAGCAGGTCACCGAAACGCTCGGCCCCATCGAGGTGCTGCAGTACAGCCCGCTTCCGCAGAAGGACTTCATGCGGCCCGTGCTCGAGACCACCCCGGCCGACATGGTCGGTCCGGTCGAGTTCTCCATCTACGGACCCATCGCCGCGGTCCACCAGGTGCTGCCGGGAATGCGCTTCCTCGGCGAGAACAAAGGCACGATCCTGTTCGTCAACGGCGGCTCTGCCGTCAAGCCCGGTCGTACCGTCACCGGCACATCCATCGCGTTCGCAGGCCAGGCCGCCTATGCGCAGCTGCTCAACGAGGAGTTGGCCGAAGAGGGAATCCAGGTGTCGCAGTTGATCATCGGTGGTGCCATCGACGGTAGCGATCCGAAGAAGAGCCCGGAGGCTCTCGCCGAGCAGCTGTGGAGCCTGCACACCGTGCGCGACCGGTTCCGGGTTCAGGTCGCCACGGACTGACTAGGCTTGCCGGCATGACATCGTTGCCCGACTGGGCTCAGAGCCTGGACCTTGCACCCCACCCGGAGGGTGGATGGTTCAAGGAGACCTGGCGCAGCGAGGTCACGATTCCACAGGCAGCTCTGCCCGACGGCTATCCCGGTCCCCGCGTGGCAGGGACGGCAATTCTGTTCCTGCTCATGCCCGGTCAGCAGTCGGCCTGGCACACCGTTCGCGGCACCGAGATGTGGCTCTATCACCGGGGCAGTCCGGTGCAACTCGACCTGGGCAGTGATGGAACCCAGCCGGGTGAGGTGACTTCGCTGCTGGTTGCACCCGAATCTCCGCAGCAGATCGTGCCACCGTCGGTGTGGCAGCGGGCGCGTCCGATGGGCGAGGAGCCGAGCCTGGTCAGCTGCACCGTCACCCCGGGATTCGATTTCGAGGACTTCCGGCTCGAGGACTCCCATGGGTAGGAAGCGTGAGTCCGCTGGAGGGCTGAAGCCCGGCCTGTTCGAAATCGACTCGGGCACCTGCGAACTGGTGCGCGATACGTTCTCCGACGACGGCTGGGTCGTCAACGTCAACGACGTCCCGAGCTCGCACATCGACATGAACGACCCCACAGTCCTCGAGTTCGAGTACATGCGGTGGATCTCGGGACTGGTTCGAGCGCAATGGGATTCGAGCTTCCCGCTGCGGGCTCTGCATCTCGGGGGCGGAGCGTGCACACTGGCGCGCTCGTTCACCGCCGAATTCCCCGGTGCGCGTCAGGTGGTCGTGGAGCTCGACGGGAAGCTCTCGGAGCTGGTTCGTGAATGGTTCGACCTCCCTCGGGCACCGCTGCTGCGTATCCGCGTCGGCGAGGCACGGGCCGTCACCGAGACGCTGAGCGAGAACAGCCGAGACCTGATCGTGCGAGATGTGTTCTCCGGAGCCACAACTCCGACCCCGCTGCTCACCGCCGAGTTCACCGAGCATGTTCGACGCGTTCTCTCGCCCGGCGGCATGTATGTCGTCAACTGCGGTGATCGACGCGATCTCTCGCTCGCGAAGCAAGAGGCGTCGACCATCGGAAGTATATTTCCGCACACGGCGATCGTCGCCGATCCGGCGATGCTCAAGGGCAGGCGCTACGGCAACATCATCATTGCCGGCAGTGACGTCCCGATCGGGGACTCCCCGGCTCTGGCGCGGGAGCTTCTCGGCGGAGCAGTCCCGGCGCATGTGTGGTTGACCGAGCAGGTGCGGTCTTTCGCCCGCGACGCGAGAGTGTTGAAAGATTAAGGCGCTGGGATGTTGCTCGCGAGATCTTTCGCCAGGCGTTCCGCGGCCGAGATCAGCAGGGGTACGAACTGCTCTGCCGACTCGAGCGTGACCCGAGCGGTGGGCCCAGCAATGGACATCGCCGTGAGCGTCGGAGCGCCGATCACCGGAACGGCGAAGCAGCGCACTCCCACTTCCTGCTCACCGTCGTCGACGGCGTACCCGCGTTCGCGGATCAGTGCGAGATCCTCGAGCAACGCATCGAGTGTGGTGATGGTGTTGACGGTGCGTGGGGCCATGCCGAGGCGGCCGACGATCGCGCGGACGGCGTCGTCGTCCAACTGCGACAGCAATGCCTTGCCGACGCCCGTGGAATGCGGTAACACGCGCTGACCGACCTCGTTGAACATCCGCATCGCGTGTTCCGATGGGACCTGCGCGACGTACACGGCCATGTCGTCCTCGAGAAATGCCATGTTCGAGGTCTCGTGGGTGATCCGCACCAGCTCGGCGAGATATGGCTTGGCCCATCCACCGATGAGCTTGGACGCGCTGTCACCCAATCGAATCAGTTTGGTGCCCAATGCATATCGGCGTGACGGCAAACGCCTGACGTAGCCGAGGGAGACAAGGGTGCCGATCAGTCGGTGCACCGTCGGCATCGGCAGGTCGGTGCCCTCGGCGAGTTCGCTGATGCCGATGGATCCGCCCGAGGAGGCCATGATGTCGAGCAACTCGAACGCTCGCTCCACGGACTGCACCCCGCCGCCTGCCGCCACAGTCCACCTCGCACCGTCGTAGTCGTACCCGTCCCGAAGAACTCTACTGGTGATGCCGCGTCGCCACCGGCGGTGCAGCGGTCACCACCGAGGGCGAGGGCTTCTGACCCTTCGTGATGACGTTGAACAGGATGTTCAGCACGACGGCCACGATGCTCGCGGCGCTGATGCCCGAGTCGAGCACCACGTGGACCCAGTCGGGGAAGGCCGCGTAGAAGCCCGGCACGGCGATGGGAACGACCCCGAACCCGATCGCCACGGCCACGATGACGAGGTTGAGATTGCCGTCGAACTCGACCTTGGACAGCGTCCGGATACCGCTGGCCGCCACCGAGCCGAACAACACGATGCCCGCGCCGCCGAGTACCGGCAGTGGAACCGATGCCACGACGAGCCCGAGGACGGGGAAGAGGCCGAGGAACAGCAGCACCGAGCCGCCGGCTGCGACGACGTAGCGACTCTTGATGCCGGTGACGGCCACGAGTCCGACGTTCTGGGCGAACGCACTGGCCGGGAAGGTGCCGAACACGGGAGCGATGGTGGTGGCGACCATGTCTGCTCGAAGTCCGTCGCCGACGCGTCGGGCATCGACGTCGGTACCGACGATCTCACCGACGGCCAGGATGTCCGCGGTGGTCTCGGTCATGATCACCAGGATGACGACGACCATCGACATGATGGCTGCCACCTGGAATGTCGGTGCTCCGAACGCGAACGGCTCGGGGAAGCTGAAGATGGCACCGTCACTCACGCCGGAGAAATCGGCCTTGCCGACCAGGACAGCGAACAGGGTGCCGACGATGATGCCGATGAGGATCGACAGGCGCGAGAGCGTGCCCTGTACGAGCCGGCTCACGAGCAGAACCACCACGAGGCTGAACGCCGCGAGACCGATGTTGGACATCGAGCCCCAGTCGGCGGCCTGCTGATCACCGCCCATCGCCCACCGAACCGCAACGGGCAGTAGCGAGATCCCGATGACGGTGATGATCGTGCCGGTCACCACCGGTGGGAAGAAGCGAACGATCTTGCTGAAGAACGGGGTGATGAGGATGCCGATGGCACCGGCGGCGATGATGGCTCCGAACACCGAGTTCAGTCCACCCGGGCCGCTTGCGATTGCCACCATCGTCGACACCGATGCAAACGAAATTCCCTGTACCAGAGGTAGCTTGGCACCGAAGTAGGGCACTCCGAGTGTCTGCAGCAACGTGGCCGCTCCGCTGACGAACAACGCGGCCGAGACCAGCAGCGCGATCTCGGTGCCGGTCAATCCCGCTGCGCCGCCGACGATCAGAGGTGGTGCGATGACGCCGCCGTACATCGTCAGGATGTGTTGCAATCCGTAGACGTACGACCTGCCGATCGACAAACGCTCGTCCTCGGGACGGGCGGGGTCGTGCGGCGCATGGGTCTTGGTCGACGCGCGTTTCGTCAGCTTCATGTCGGCTCGCTCCTAGCAGAATCCGGGCACGGTATCCCAGGCGCGGCCTGCGTCCGGGGCATCGTCGCGTTCCACCGTGGCCTCGATCAGACCGTAGGGGCGATCCGCGACATAGAAGACCTCACCGGGGTTGTCGAGTCCGAACGGCTCCAGATCGACGAGGAAGTGGTGGATGTTGGGCATCGAGAACTTGATCTCGCCGATCTCGGGATGCGCCTCGAGTACCTGCTTGCCCATCTGGAACAGGCTCTGCTGCAACGCAAGAGAGTGAGTCGATGCGAAGGCGTCGAGCATGATCGAACGGACGTCGTCGAAGGTCTTGTCGAAATCGAGATCGGTGGTGAGGTACCGCCAGCGGGCGCTGACCGACGTCGCGAGGATTCGGTCGGTGGTTTCCTTCAGCGTGGTGTAGCGGTCCTTCGGGTAACCCCAGAACTCCGACGCCGTCGAGTTGAGGACCACGAGGTCGCTGATTCCGGAGACGATGGAGATGTTGTCGCCGTCGACCGTGACGATGGTGTTCCGCTTCTCGTCGCCGGCCTTGACGAAGGAATGGTCGTAGCCGTCTTGACCGTTCGCGATACGCGACCACTGGTATTGCTCGATTTCCCAGCGACCGCCGGTGATCCAGTGGAAGTTGCCGGTGAAGTGCGCGCCGAGACGGAGTGCGAAGTCCTCGATAGCGCCGATGCCGTCGCGGGCGAAGGCGTAGACGGTGTTCTTCTGAGTGTCGGTCGCGACGACGTGGGCGTTGTCGCCTTCGATGTGGACGGCGTCGAGGTCGCCGCGCAGCTGCGAGGTGACGCTGACGTCGGTGATGCGGTGGCGAGGAGTCTCGCGGTCGATACGCACGAGCCTGCATTCGGCCTTGCCGTACTGGTTTGCTCCGAGCACGATGGTCATGGGTTCTAGCTCCCTCGATAGGTGGTGAAAGCGAACGGGCTCAACAGAAGTGGGATGTGGTAGTGCTGGTCGGGTGCGGTGATCTCGAAAGTGACGACCACCTCGGGGTGAAAGCATTCGGTGTGCTGGGCCGCGAAATACGCGCCGGTTGCGAAGGTGAGCCGGTAGGTGCCCGGCGTCAGTTCGCTCGGTCCGAGTGAGGAGACTCTGCCCTGTTCGTCGGTGACGGCGTGGGCTGTCTGTGTACCTGTAGCGTCGGCCAGGGAGATCGATATCCCTTGCGCGGGGACGCCGTTCGCAGCATCGAGCACGTGAGCGGTCACGTGGCTCCTCGGGTCAGGCATTGCCGAGGCTTCCCGTTGCGCGAATCTCGGCGATCTCCCGCAGTTCGTGTTCGACGACGGCTGCCTCGGTCTCGGGGTCGTTGCCGAGCCTGGTCTGCAAAGCGTCGAGAACTGCGTCGGCATCCCGGCCGGCGGCCCTGATCAGGAAGACCTGCCCGAAGCGGTTCTCGTAGGCCAGATTTCCCGCTCGTAGCCGCTGCTCGACGCTCGCGTCGGAGACGTCGACGCCGGATTGTTCGGCGCTCGCGTAGTCCGCACTCGCATCGTGATTGACGGGTTTCTCGCCGATGCGCGGATGTACCGCAAGTGCGCGGTGTACTTCGTCGGCTGTCAAGGGTGCGGCAGCGTGATGAACGGCGTGACGCAGGGCCTGCATGTCGGTGAACGGGCGGGCGCTGATAACTCCCTCGACCCAGCGAGGCACGTCGAGGCAGAGCGAGAGCGTGCGTACCGCATCGGCCTCGGAGGCCGTGTTCAGATCGGCAACGGCTCCGTGTGCCTCTGATTCCGTATTACGAAATGTTGATTCCACCAAACGAGCGTGACACCGATCACACCGACTGTCAAGGGTTGATCCATGGCAGTCCATGTCGAGCCCTTCGGTGTTGCTGCACTGCGGAACTCGGCGGTTCGCGAGGGCCGCCTGGGCGTACGGGTCTTGACAGAGCGACGTGGTGCACGCCACACTCGAAACACATTACGGAATCAATATTCCGCATGACGGACTTTAGCTATGAATAGTCGTCCCCTAGGAGGCACCACTTCATGACGGAACTCTTCTGCAACGGTGGCGCAATGCGCGGTGGCAGCCTGCACCACAACGTCTCGTCCCACCCGTTCGTGGGGACAGTGCGCACCACACCCAACTACCGGTTCTTCTCCGTGCGGGACGAATTCCCGGCGCTGCTGCTCGACCACACCGCCGGCGCGGCCATCGAGGGAGAGCTGTACGACATTCCGCTCGACGACATCCGTACGGCATTCCTCCCGGACGAACCGCCGGAGCTCGAGCTCACCGTGGTTGCGCTCGAGGACGGGCGTTCCGTCCTCGGCGTCGGTCTCCGCCCCGGGGTGCTCGACGCGCAACCGGACGAGCTGACCGACATCACCTATGCCGGCAGCTGGCGTCGATACCGCGGACTGCCGCAACCTCAGAACTGAAAGGCACTGCGCATGAATATCTTTGCTGATTCTCGACTCCAGTACACCGTCAACTGTTCGATCCTCTTCACCGATATCCCCCTCCTCGATCGCCCGCAGCGTGCCCGCGACGCCGGCTTCGAGGCCGTCGAATTCTGGTGGCCGTTCTCGAACCCGGTCCCGTCCGATGCCGACGTCGATGCATTCGTGTCGTCCGTCCGCGATGCGGGCGTACAGCTGACCGGCCTGAACTTCGCCGCAGGAGACATGCCGGCCGGTGATCGCGGAATTCTCTCCGATCCGGCGCAGGTACAGGCGTTCCGCGACAACATCGACGTCACCGTCGGCATCGGCGAGCAGCTGGGCACCAAAGGATTTAATGCCCTGTACGGCAACCGCATCGACGGTGTGGATCCGCTGGATCAGGACGAGGTCGCGATCGAGAACCTGGCCGCCGCAGGCAGAGCCGCCGCGAAGATCGGCGGCGTCGTATTGGTGGAGCCGGTCAGCGGCGCACCCGCCTACCCGCTGAAGTCCGCCGCCGGTGCCGTCGCGACCATCAGACGTGTCGCCCGTGAGCAGGACGTACACAACCTCCGCCTGCTTGCAGACCTCTACCACCTCGCCGTCAACGGAGACGACGTTCCCGCATCACTCGAGTCCCACCACGACCTGATCGGGCACGTACAGATCGCCGACTCCCCGGGCCGCGGTGAGCCGGGAACCGGCAGCCTCGATCTCGGCGGGCAGCTCACCGGTCTCGCAGCACGGGGTTACGACGGCTACGTCGGACTCGAATACAAGGCCACCCAGCCGGATCCGTTCGCGTGGCTCGAACTGGCCACCACTACCAAGTAGGGATTTCACATGAGCACCATTGCATTCATCGGCCTCGGAATCATGGGCAGTCCCATGTCCGTTCACCTCGCGAAGGCCGGCCACCAGGTGGTCGGCTACAACCTGACCCCCGATCGCACGGGTCCTCTGGTCGAGGCCGGCGGCACCGCTGCCGATTCGATCGCCAAGGCCGTCCACGACGCCGACATCGTCGCGATCATGGTCCCCGACTCCCCCGATGTGCAGGACGTTCTCGCCGGTGAAGGCGGTGTGTTCGACAATGCTCGACGCGACGCGCTGATCATCGACTTCTCCAGCATCCGTCCCGACGTCACCGCCACACTGGCCGCCGACGCGACTGCGCGCGGCTTCCGGATCCTCGATGCCCCGGTCTCCGGTGGCCAGGCCGGGGCCGAGAACGCGACGCTGTCGATCATGGTCGGTGGCAGCGCGGACGACTTCCACACGGCCAAACCAATTCTCGACGTTGTCGGTAAGACCGTCGTGCACGTGGGTCCGAGCGGATCCGGGCAGACGGTCAAGGCGGCCAACCAGTTGATCGTGGCCGGCAACATTCAGGTGCTCGCGGAGGCGATCGCGTTCCTCGAGGCCTACGGCGTCGATCTGGCTGCGTCGGTAGAGGTTCTCGGCGGCGGCCTGGCTGGTTCGGCCGTGCTGAACCAGAAGGCCCAGAAGATGCTCGACCGGTCGTTCGAGCCCGGGTTCCGCATCGACCTGCACCACAAGGATCTCGGCATCGTCACCTCGGCTGCGCGTGAAGCGGGCGTCGTGATTCCCATGGGTGCAGTGCTGGCGCAGCTGATGGCCTCCGCCCGCGCCAACGGCGATGGTGGACTTGATCATTCGGCGTTGTACCGCGGTGTCGCTCGCCTCTCGGGCTCCCCGATCACAAGCAAGGACAACTGACATGGCCAAGATGCGCGCGGCAGATGCCGCAGTGAAGATTCTCGAACTCGAAGGTGCAACGACCGCATTCGGCCTACCCGGTGCTGCGATCAACCCGTTCTACGCGGCGATGCGCAATCACGGTGGCATCCGCCACGTGTTGGCCCGCCACGTCGAAGGTGCCTCACACATGGCGGAGGGCTTCACCCGGGCCGCACCGGGGAACATCGGCATCTGTATCGGCACCTCCGGTCCGGCCGGTACCGACATGATCACCGGGCTGTATTCGGCCATGGCCGACTCGATTCCGATCCTCGCCATCACCGGCCAGGCCCCGGTCGCGCGGCTGCACAAAGAAGATTTCCAGGCCGTCGACATCGCGTCGATCGCGGCACCCGTCACCAAGATGGCGATGACGGTGCTCGAGCCGGCCCAGGTTCCCGGTGCCTTCGCGCAGGCATTCCATCTGATGCGGTCCGGTCGCCCCGGTCCGGTGTTGATCGATCTGCCTATCGACGTGCAGCTGGCCGAGATCGACTTCGATCCCGACACGTACCAGTCGCTGCCCGTGCACAAGCCCGTCGCCTCGCGTGCTCAGGCCGAGAAGGCCATCGACATGCTCCTGGCTGCCGAGCGCCCGTTGATCGTGGCCGGCGGCGGCATCATCAACGCCGATGCGTCGGACCTGCTCGTGCAGCTCGCCGAGATCCTCGACGTGCCGGTCATCCCGACGCTGATGGGCTGGGGCACCATCCCGGACGATCACCGCCTCGCGGCGGGCATGGTCGGTCTGCAGACCGCGCACCGATACGGCAACGCAACGCTGCTGGCCTCGGACTTCGTGCTCGGCATCGGAAACCGTTGGGCCAACCGGCATACCGGCGGACTCGACACATACCGCAAGGGCCGGAAGTTCGTCCACGTCGACATCGAGCCGACCCAGATCGGACGCGTCTTCGCACCGGACTACGGCATCATCTCCGACGCCAAGGCAGCCCTCGAGCAGTTCGTCGCCGTCGCCGAAGAGCGTCGTGCTGCAGGGTCACTGCGCGATCTGTCCGGTTGGGTGGACGACTGCGCAACCCGCAAGCGCACGATGCATCGGCGCACGCACTTCGACAACGTGCCGATCAAGCCGCAGCGCGTGTACGAGGAGATGAACAAGGTCTTCGATCGCGATACCCGCTACATCAGCACTATCGGGCTCTCGCAGATCGCGGGCGGTCAGTTCCTGCACGTGTACTCCCCTCGAAACTGGATCAACTGCGGGCAGGCCGGCCCACTCGGCTGGACCATTCCCGCGGCACTGGGTGCGGTAGCTGCTGATCCGACTGCGAATGTCGTTGCCCTGTCCGGCGATTACGACTTCCAGTTCATGATCGAGGAGCTGGCTGTCGGTGCGCAGTTCAATCTGCCGTACGTGCATGTGGTGGTGAACAACTCGTACTTGGGGCTGATCCGGCAGGCGCAGCGCGCCTTCGACATGGACTTCTGCGTGCAGTTGGGATTCGACAACATCAACCACCAGGACACGTTGGACACTGAGCCCGGCATCCCCAAGGGCTACGGCGTCGACCACGTGCAGGTGGCAGAAGGGTTGGGCTGCAAAGCGCTCCGTGTTACCGAGCCCGAACTCATCGGTGAGGCACTCGTGCGGGCCAGGACTCTGGCGAACGAGCACAAGGTCCCCGTCGTCGTGGAAATCATCCTGGAGCGAGTCACCAACATCTCGATGGGTACCGAGATCGACAACGTCGGCGAGTTCGAGGAATTGGCCAACACGTCGGCGGACGCGCCCACTGCACTGCTCCTGCTGGACTAGAGATGACGCGAATTCTGCTGGCTCCCGACAAGTTCAAGGGCTCGCTGTCCGCGGCCGAGGTCGCTCGGGCGTTGGCCGAAGGTCTGGTCGCGGGCGATGCGTCCCTCGAGACGGTGTGCCTACCCGTCGCCGATGGGGGTGACGGCACTGTCGACGCAGCCGTTGCCGCCGGCTGGGACCGGATCGCAGTTACGTGCTCGGGACCGACCGGTGAGCCGGTCGAGACGTCGTACGCCCGTCGCGGTGATACCGCCGTCGTCGAACTGGCATCTGCAGTCGGACTCGAGCTCCTGCCGGACGGACGGCCGGATGCGCTGGGAGCCAGCACGTTCGGACTGGGGACTGTCATCGCGCATGCTCTCGGTGCCGGCTCTGTTTCAGGTGCGCGGCGTATCGTCGTCGGGCTCGGCGGCAGCGCATCCACCGACGGCGGTGCCGGAATGCTCGTCGCACTCGGTGCGCGGATCCTCGATGCCGACGGCAACGACGTCGCGCTCGGCGGTGGTCCACTGCGCGGTGCAGTTCACCTCGATCTGTCCGGCCTGGTGCCTTCGGCTCGGAATGCGGTGTTCGAGTTGGCGTGCGATGTCGACAATCCGTTGCTAGGCCCTACCGGAGCAGCAGCGGTATACGGACCACAGAAGGGTTCCGGACCGCAGGAGCTGCTGTATCTGGAACACGGGATGCGGCAGTGGGCGCATCTTGTGCGCAACGCGATCGGCCGGGATGTCAGTGGGCTCGCCGGCACCGGCGCAGCAGGTGGAACTTCGTTCGGTGCCATGGCTGTACTCGGTGCGGTTGCCAAGCCAGGGATCGAGACGGTGCTCGAGCTGATCGACTTCGGCAGCGCTCTGGCGTCGGCCGATCTGGTCGTCACCGGCGAGGGCTCGCTGGACGAGCAGAGCCTCTACGGCAAGGCACCCATCGGAGTCGCGCACGCAGCGCGCGAAGCGGGTGTTCCGGTGATCACCATAGCCGGGCGCAGCGTCATCGGCCTGGACCGGCTGCGCACTCACGGGATCGTTGCCTCCTATGCGTTGGCCGATCTAGAGCCGGACCCTCGAATCTCCATGCGCGACGCGGCCGCGCTGCTCCACGAGGTAGGCAAAACGATGGCCACCACACACATTTCGGAAGGAATATCATGAGTACCACTCATTTCACCTCCCTGACCGATCTCGCATCGCGGGCACTCGGCGGCAGCGTCTCGGCGGCGAACGACGAACTGTTCGCGCAGCGCGAGAACCTGATCAAGCCCGACGCCCCGCTGTTCGATCCGGCGGACTTCGGCCACAAGGGAAAGGTGTACGACGGCTGGGAGACTCGACGCCGACGTGATGAGGGCGGCCACGACTGGGCGATCGTCCGGCTCGGTGCGCCGGGAATCGTCCACGGTGTAGTGGTCGACACCGCACACTTCACCGGAAACTACCCGCCGTTCGTCTCCGTCGAAGCCGCGTCGATCGAGGGCTACCCGTCCATCGACGATGTGCTGAAGGCAGAGTGGCACACCATTGTCGACAAGTCTGCGGCAGTGGGTGATACAGCGAATACCTACGAGGTAGCCGATCGGCACCGGTGGACGCATGTGCGTCTGTCGATCTACCCCGACGGCGGTGTGGCCCGGTTCCGTGTGCACGGTGAGGTTGTGCAGGATCCGCGCTTCCTCGGCGGCACCATCGATCTGCTCGCCGCCGAGAACGGTGCCAGGCTCACCGACTGCTCCGACGCCTTCTACTCTTCCCCCGCCAACATCATCCTGCCCGGGCGGGCACGCAACATGGGTGAGGGATGGGAGAACTCCCGCCGACGTGGCGGCGGAAACGACTTCGCAGTGTTCGAGCTTGCGGCACCTGGCGCTCCGCGCTTCGTCGAGGTCGACACCAGCTACTACGTCGGCAACGCCCCGGGGTGGGTTCGGCTCAGCGCCATAGATTCTCGTCGCCGACACACCTCCGACCCGACGGCGTGGACCGAGATCCTCGAGCGCACCGCGGTGCAACCGGACACGCGTCACCGCTTCCTGCTCAACGCGAACGAGGCCTACACACACCTGCGGCTCGACGTGTATCCCGATGGCGGCTTGTCCCGATTGCGACTGTTCGGCGAACTGGACGCCGATGCCCTCGACGCGGCAGATGTCGCATGGAAATCCGCCGAGCTCCAGAGTGCCTCCAGTGCAGTCTGATCTGGTCATTCGGGCTGCCCGCGCGGTGATCGATGGGCGTGAGGTGGCGGCGACTGTGTCTGTCTCGAACGGCCGGATCGTCGCAATCGACTCCCTGGATGCCGGCGTATCTGCGAAGACGGTGGTCGAGCTCGGGCCGGGCGAGGTGTTGCTGCCCGGGCTGGTCGACACCCACGTGCACGTCAACGATCCGGGCCGAACCGAATGGGAAGGCTTTGCCAGCGCAACCCGAGCTGCGGCCGCGGGAGGGATCACGACCATCGTCGACATGCCGCTCAACAGCATTCCGCCGACGGTCGATGTTGAGGCGTTGGAGATCAAGCGCAGGGTGGCGGTCGAGAAGTCGGTCGTCAACGTCGGATTCTGGGGTGGGGCAGTTCCTGGCAACGTCGAGCAGCTGCGACCGCTGCACGACGCAGGAGTCTTCGGTTTCAAGTGCTTCCTGTTGGCATCGGGCGTGGACGAGTTCCCACCGCTGACGCTGCCGGAACTGGAGAAGGCGCTGATCGAGATCGCGTCGTTCGACGGGCTGATGATCGTGCATGCCGAGAACGCCGAGGTCATAGCCGAGGCTCCGGCGGCAGTGGGCCGTGAGTACTCGGGATTCCTCGAATCGCGTCCTCGGGCGGCCGAGAACCGGGCCATCGAGCAGGTGATCGAGCTATCCCGTCAGACAGGGTGTCGGGTCCACATTCTGCACTTGTCGAGCGCGGATGCCCTGCCGATGATTGCGGCGGCGAAGCGGGACGGCGTGCGGGTGACCGTCGAAACTTGCCCGCACTACCTGTGTTTCGACGCCGAGGGCGTGCCGGCGGGCGCGACTCAGTTCAAATGCTGCCCGCCGATCCGCGAGGCCGGTAATCGCGAGGCGTTGTGGCAGGGTCTTCACGACGGCACGATCGACACGATCGTCACCGACCACTCCCCCTGCACGCCCGACCTCAAGCGATTCGATACCGGTGACTTCGGCGATGCCTGGGGTGGGATTGCGTCGTTGCAGGTCTCGCTTGCTGCGGTGTGGACCGAGGCGCGTGCCCGTGGGTTCGCGCTGACCGACATCGTGCGGTGGATGGCCACGAACACCGCCGATCAGGTGGGCATGACTGATCGCGGACGCATCGAGGTCGGTTGCGCTGCAGACCTTGTGGTGTTCGCGCCCGACGAGACGTTCACCGTCGACGTGGATCGCCTGTACCACCGCAACCCGGTGAGTGCCTACGATCGGCTTGGACTGTCGGGTGTGGTGAGACGGTCGTGGATCGCAGGTTCGGAATTTTCGACGGGTAGATTGCTGTCGCGATAGACCTCTCTTCTTGGTGTGAACCCGTTCAAAATGGTGGAGGCCCTTCGCTATTCGGGTCCGGCACCGGCTCCGGCTCGAGATTGTCGGGTGGGTCGGGATAGGCGATGATGCCGGATCGTCTGGGTTTGGTAGGGATGCAGGGCCGGAGGCCGTTGCCGAGGATAGGTACGGATGTTCCGTTGGCGGACAGAGTGATTCGAGTGTTCTTCGATGTCGATGTCCACAAGATGGCACCGCCGGGGAGCATGACTGCCTTCCAGTAGCCTGCGGTCTTGACGCTGTGGTGGAACTCGCACAGGCATTGAAGGTTGTTGACGGTGGTCCAGCCGCCGCCCAACGGGTTGGCGTGGTCGAACGGGATCACGTGGTCGAGTTGGCAGCGGTCCGCGGGTCGGTGGCAGCCGGGAAAGCGGCAGTGCCGATCGCGCAGGCGTACTGCGGCGGCGGTGAGGGCGTCGGGCCGATAGATCAGGGCGCGGTCGGTGAGTGGGTCGCGTCGGACGGACTTTCCGAGGGCCGGGTCAGCGGCGATGGCGGCTTCGAGGGCCGCGGCGAGGGACGCGTTGCCGAGGTAGATGCCGGAGGGCGTGCGGTTGGCGGGTGCGTGGCCTGCTGCGGGGGTTGTCCGGTTGCTGCGCTGGATCGCGGAGGGCAGATCGAGGGCAGAGCTGTGCCGTGTGCCTTTGCCGACGGGTGTGTGGGTGCAGAACAGGGCTGCAGCGGAGGCCAGCGATGCCTGGCGGCGCTGGTCGGACGACGCAGCTCCCTCATGGCCGGTCTCCGATGTTGCCTCCGCTAGCGGGTCGGTCACCTGTGCCCCTGCGCGTGTTGCTGCGTGCTTCCGTACAGGATCGGCCGCACCTGCGTCGGGAGTCATCGATGGGTCGGCTGCAGGTACGGGTGCGGACTCGTCGGACTCGTTGCTTACCCCAGCATCGCCGAACTCGTCGACATCGTCTGACAGTGCCGGTGATGAAGTGCTGTCTGTTGCAGGGGCAGGTGAACTGGCAGAAGTCGGTTCGGTCGAGGAATCAGCCTGCCTACCCGAATCCGTGGCCGACCGCATTCCCTCATGAGCATCAGCATTTGCAGCCGAGTCCGCGTCCGCGTCTTCGTCGGTTTCCGCCACTGTTCCCGTCTCGGGTCCTGTTGCAGCTCCCGCCTTCTCACTGTTCGATCGTCGTTCCCACTCCCCGGTCTCCGAGTTCTGCACCGCCAGTCCGAGTTTCTCTGCAAGGGTCACTGCTTCGGTGAGCAGGATCTGCCACTGGCTGTTGCGGGCCAACTCTCGTGCCAGATCAGGATCGATGGAACCGTGCCCGGCCAGATACGCAGGATTCGCCAACAGTCCGATGAGAGTGGCGATGTCGACGGTGATCATCGTCAACGGCACCCGACGATCCGGCAATATGGTCTCGGTCTCGGTCTCGGTCTCGGTCTTCGGGCAGTCCGCGCGTTGGCACAGGCATGCCAGCCGGGGTTCTCCGTGCATCCGGGCCATGAACGCATCGCACAGTCGTTCCTGTTTGCCGCGGGGGTCTTTCGGGCAGAGCGTGTCGGCCATTTCCTCCAGGAGCTGCCATGCGGCTGCGGCTTCGGGGGCGGTCAATTCTGCTCGGATCCGGGCCAATTCCCCAGCTGGGGCGTACGAAACATTGCGGAACTTCTTCGCGAACTCCCGCAACGCTGCCGCTTCCTCCGGTGCGACCCGGAGCAGAATGTCCCAGATCTCCTTCTCCAGTGGACCCGGTGACGACCGGCGGGCCGCCTCGACGATCTCGTCCTCGACCGACTTCACGATGTCGTCGGAGAGGTTGTCGAGAATCCGGCACGCCACCCTCACTCGCGGAAGGTCGATCTCCCCGGCCTCGAATTCTCCCCGAAGCTTCGGCAGACGGGTGCGCAGGGCAACCCCGGCAGAGATGTAGGCCTCGGCGACCGTCGCCGAGCATCCCAACGCGACAGCGAGTTCGGTGCGTCCGTACCGGCTGTACTGCCGATGCTTCGCATCCTGCGCGATGCAGGTGAGGTGGAAGTCGTAGCAGGCAGCGATCTTTCGGGCCGCATGCCGATTCTCTTCCCGCGCGGCAGCGGTCAACGCCTCCAGCGACACGGTCGGTACTGCACCCATTTTTCACCCCCCGGTGAGCAACAATTAAGAACATGTGTTCGAACTGGGGAAAGCGTATCTCGACCTACCGACAAGAAACAGATTTGCCTGACTCAGGCCTTTGAGCAGGCGCTCTGTCCGGGCGGAGTGCGTGGGGGTGTGATGTGGGCCTAAGCGTATTCGGCAGTCTCGGCGTCGTGGTGGATCGGGCCGGCGGTGTGCGTCAATGGCAGCGCACTACCCCCGCGTCTGGCCGCGACGAATTCCGCCGCGATGGCCAGCGCAGTTTCCTCGGGCGTTCGGGCTCCCAGGTCCAAGCCGATGGGCGACTTCAATCGTGCGAGCTCCTGCTCGGTCAATCCGACGTCACGCAATCGGGCCGCGCGATCCTCATGGGTCCGACGCGATCCCATTGCCCCTACGAACGCCACCGGCAGGCGCAGGGCCACCTCGAGCAGCGGCACATCGAATTTGGCGTCGTGAGTGAGTACGCAGATCACCGTGCGGGCATCGACAGTCGTACGTGCCAAGTAGCTGTGCGGCCATTCGGTGACCACCTCGTCGGCATCGGGAAATCGTGCAGCAGTGGCGAATACTGGTCGTGCATCACAGACCGTGACGAGGTATCCGAGAAACTTTCCGACACGCGCCAGCGCTGCGGCGTAATCGATGGCTCCGAAGATCAGCAGCCGCGGGGCGGTGGCGTAGGACTGCACGAACACGTCGAGATCCGGCCGACACCGCACCGAGCGGATGCCGGTACCCCCGGACTCCAGCATCGCCAACGCCTCGCCGACGACAACTGCATCGACGTCCGAAAAACCGGTGGTACCCATGGTTGCCGAGGACGAGACCGCAAGCGACTGCCCGGCCCCGGCGAGCATCGTCACCGTCGCCACTGCAGTGTCCGACGCAACGGCTGCCAACACGGCCCGCGGAGGCCCGAGGCGAACGAACACCTCGATCACTCCCCCACAAGTCAGCCCGACCGCAAAAGCGTCGACGTCGCTGTAGCCGAACGACTCTCGCTTGGACTCGCCGGTTTCGAGAACCTCGCGACACAGCTCGTACACAGCGCCTTCGACGCAGCCACCGGAGACACTGCCGACTGCCTCCCCGTCGGCGCACACCGCCATCGCGGCACCCGGAAGCCGAGGGGCACTTCCGGATACCGCGATGACCGTCGCCACCGCGTAGGCAATGCCTGCGTGGTCCCAGGCGGTCAGACGATCGACGATCTCTTTCACGTTACGAGATTCCCAACGCTTCTTCGATGGGATGCAGGGCGAAGTAGACCAGGAAGATTCCCGACATCAGATACAGCAACCAATGCGTCTCGCGTGCTTTGCCTTTGGCGAGCCGGACGACGGTGTACGAGATGACGCCAGCGGCAACTCCCACGGTGATCGAGTACGTGAAGGGCATCAGCACGATCGTCAGGAAGGCAGGAATCGCGATATCGGTGTTCTGCCAATCGATCTTGCGGACGTGCGTCATCATCAGTGCACCGACCAGAACCAGAGCAGGAGCGGCTGCACCCACCGGTACGACCCCCGCCAGTGGCGTGAAGAAGATCAAGCTAGTCAGCATGCCACCGGTCACGATACTGGCGAGACCGGTTCTCGCACCCTCGGTCACACCGGCCGCGGATTCCACCACGGCGGTGTTCGCCGAACCGTTGATCGCACCGCCGACGATGGCTCCGATGCCGTCGACGGTCAGAATGCGGCTCAACCCTGGCATCTTGCCCTGCTTGTCGACCAGGCCCGCTTCTTCCCCGACTCCGAGGATAGTGCCCATGGCGTCGAAGAATCCGGAGAGTACGAGCGTGAACAGGACGACCGAGGCCGTCACGACACCTGCTCGGGCGAACCCGCCGAACAAGTCGACGTTGAACAACAGATCGAATTGTGGTGTGGCGACGACGGAATCGGGCACCTTGGGCACGACCGGCCCCCACGCCTTCGGATCGATGTCGAAGACGGCATTGAGTACGATCGCCAGATTGGTGGCGACGAAGATCCCGATCAGCATCGCACCGGGCACTCGGCGGACGAACAACATGATCATCAGGATCAGACCGACGCAGAACACGAACACGGGCCACCCGGCCAACTTGCCGAACGTGCCGAGAGTGACTGCGGTGGAGGCGGCTTCGTGATGACCGACGAAACCGGCGTCGACCAGTCCGATAAGGGCGATGAACGCACCGATGCCGACCCCGATCGCCTGCTTGAGCACCAGGGGAATTGCGTCCATGATGAGCTGCCGGACCCCGGTGAGTGCGAAGACGACGATGACGACGCCTTCCAGCACCACCAGACCCATCGCCTGCGGCCACGTCATGTACGGCGCTGCCTGGAACACCACGATGGGCGTCACACCGAGTCCGGCTGCCATCGCGAGGGGCGCGTTTCCGACAACTCCCATCAGGATCGTCGTCAGGCCGGCGGACAGAGCGACCATCGTCGACAGTTGTGCCGCATCGAGCGTCGCACCCGTGACGTCACGGGCATCGCCGATGATCAACGGAATGAGAACGATCAGGTACGCCATGGCCACGAATGTGGTCACACCACCGCGGATCTCGCGCGAGATGGTGGAGCCACGTCCCGTGATGTCGAAGAACTTGTCGATCTGGGATCGACCTCGTCCGCTCCGACGGGTGCTGGGTATGTGTACATCGGTCATGATCGGCCCTCCCAGGGCGTGATCAACCTTGCCGGGCGTCGGGCCGGGCCGACGTGCCGGGGGAGTTGGCGTCGGTGCGGTTGTGCCCTGGAAGGTTTCGTCGAATGAATCAGGGGTTGATGATGTGTTCGGGTCGAACAGGAACGCGCGTCAACGCGAGCCCGGTGGCGTTTCGGATGGCAGCGACGACGGCCGGCGTCGACGAGAGGGTGGGTGGCTCGCCCGCACCGCGAAGACCATACGGTGCCAATGGATCCGGATTCTCGAGGATGTCCAGCTTCATGGGCGGCATGTCGAGAATCGTCGGGATGAGGTAGTCGGTGAACGACGGGTTCTTCACCAAACCGTCGACGACGACGATCTCCTCCATCACCGCAAGACCGAGTCCCTGGGCTGTGCCGCCGTGGATCTGGCCTTCGAGCGAGAGTCGGTTGAGGATCTTGCCGACGTCCTGGACGGCGGCCATCTCGACCACCTTCACGAGCCCGAGATCGACGTCGACGTCCACCACGGCGCGATGCACACACAGGGCGAGCTGGGTGTGGCTCGCGCCCTGCCCGGTCACCGGATTCATTCCGCTGGTGGGGCGATGGTGGAATTCGCGCGTCTGCTCGATGACGCGGTCGCCGAGTACATCCTCGATCGTCGCCAGCACGCCGTCGGTGGTCGAGACGATCTTGCCGCCGTCGAGGCTCAGGTCGGCCACAGCACGTCCGAGGTAGAGGCCGGCGAGGACGAATACCGCCTCGCGGACGGCCTCGCACGCGGTCTTGACGGCACCGCCGGTCATGTACGACTGGCGCGATGCCGAGGATGATCCCGCGTTGCCGACCTTGGTGTCGGCCGGGTGGATGACGACCTTCGTGACGCCGAGTTCGGTGCGCGCGATCTGCGCTTCCAGCGTCACGAGTCCCTGGCCCACCTCGGCGGCAGCGGTGTGGACCAATGCTGTTGCCTCACCGCCGATCACCTCCAGTCGAACGCGGGCGGTGGAGTAGTCGTCGTAGTTCTCGGAGAAGCAGATGTTCTTGATGCCGACGCCGTATCCGATCCCGCGCACGACGCCTTCGCCGTGGGTGGTCTGCGATGCCCCACCCGGCAGATTACGGATGTCCGACGCATCCACGGGGGCAGGCAGTTCCATGGCCTCGGCTCGCGCGAGCATCTCGGCCAGTGGGGCTGGTGCTTCGATGACCTGGCCGGTGGCCAGGATCGATCCCTGGCTGACGGCGTTGATCTGCCGGATCGCCACGGGTCCGATGCCGCAGGCCTCACCGAGCTTGTCCATCATCGACTCGTACGCGAAACATGCCTGCACTGCGCCGAATCCGCGCATCGCGCCACACGGCGGGTTGTTGGTGTACACCCCGTACGCGTCGATCTCGATGTTGGGGATGACGTACGGTCCGACGCCCAGCGATGCCGCATTGCCGACGACGTTGAGGGTAGCGGAGGTGTACGCCCCGCCGTCGAGGATGATCTCGACGTCGGCGAACAGGAGCTTGCCGTCACGGGTGGCGCCGTACTCGTAATGCATCTGCGCCGGATGCCGGTGTACGTGCCCGAAGAACGACTCGTAACGGTTGTAGACGATCTTGACGGGCTTGCCGGTGTGCATGGCGAGCATCGCCGCATGGATCTGCATCGAGAGGTCCTCGCGGCCACCGAATGCTCCGCCGACACCGGCGAGCGTCATCCTGATCTTTTCCTCGGGCAGTCCGAGGCACGGGCCGATCTGGGCGAGGTCGTTGTGCATCCACTGGGTCGCGACGTACAGGTCGATTCCGCCGTCCTCGGCCGGAACAGCCAGTCCCGATTCGGGTCCGAGGAATGCCTGATCCTGGATCCCGACGGCGAAGTCGCTGCTGACGATCACATCCGCGCGGGCACGGGCGGTGGCGACGTTGCCGACGCGCACCGGCTGATGGCGCGCCACTCCGCCGCGCTCTTGCACCTTCGGGTAGTTCGGATCCAGAGCGGCGCGGCGAGCATCGGTGAGTGGCTCGAGCACGTCGTAGACCACGACGATCTTTTCCATTGCGCGCCTGGCGGTTTCGGGATGATCGGCCGCAATCAGAGCAATGGGCTCACCCTCGTGCCGTACCTCGTCGAAGGCCAGTACCGGCTGGTCCCACGTGTGGTCGAGTCCGAAGCACTTGCGTCCCGGTACGTCTTCGTGGGTGAGCACCGCCTCGACGCCGGGCGTTGCCAACGCCTTCGAGATGTCGACCGAAACGATCTTCGCACGCGGATGTGGGCTGCGAAGCGTTGCGCCCCAGAGCATGCCGTCGATGAACAGATCCGAGGAATATGCGAACTCGCCCTTGACCTTCAACGTTCCGTCGGGCCGGAGCGGGCTGTCGCCTACGCGACCGCGGCCCGGGGCGGGGATATCGGCGGGTACTTGCCGGGGTGTAGTGGTCGGGGCGCTCACAGCACGTCCTCCGCGAGTTTCATGAGGCGACGGTGCGCATCGGCACCGGCGCGGCCTATTTCGTCCTGCGGGGCGCTGGTCAGAACATCGTTCTCGACGATCGTTCGACCGCCCACCATCAACCGAGCCAGTGGAGGTGTCTGCCCGTACGCGAATGCCACGACGGGATCGTCGACGGCCGAGTAGAACCCGTCGGTGCGCCAGATCGCGATATCGGCCAGCTTGCCGACCTCGAGCGAACCGATCTCGCTCTGACGGCCCAGTACCGTTGCCCCGCCGATAGTTCCGATCTCGAGTGCCTGACGCGCGGTCAGTGCTGTCGGACCGTACTTGGCTCGCTGCATGTACATCGCCTGGCGGACCTCGCCGGCAAGCGGCACCATCTCGGCCGAAGCGGAACCGTCGACACCGAGGCCGACGGGTGCGCCGGCCGCGAGCAGGTCCGAGATCCGCGCGATGCCTGCGCCCAGACGTGCATTGGAACTCGGGCAGTGCGCAGTGCCGGTGCCGGTGGCCGCCATCTTCGCGATGTCGGAGTCGTGCAGGTGGACCGCGTGGGCGAACCACACGTCGTCACCGAGCCAGCCGACCTGCTCCATGTATTCGACCGGGGTGCAGTTCATCTGGGCCAGGCAGTGCTCCTCCTCGTCGAGGGTCTCGGCCAAGTGGGTATGCAGCCGAACACCTTTCGCGCGAGCGAGCCCGGCGGACTCCACAAGTAGCTCTTTGCTGATGGAGAACGGCGAACATGGCGCGACCGCGATGCGCAGCATCGAACCGAAGGAGGCATCGTGATAGGTGTCGATGGCGTCGGAGGTAGCGGTGAGGATGTCGTCGAGCGACTCGACCACCTCGTCCGGCGGCAATCCGCCGTCGGACACACCCCGGTCCATCGAGCCGCGGCACGGTTGGAACCGCACACCGATGCGCTGGGCCGCGTCGATCTCGGCGGCGAACAGGTCGCCTCGTCCCTGGGGGAAGATGTAGTGATGATCGGTACTGGTGGTACAGCCCGATTTCGCGAGCCATCCCAGCCCGGCTGCGGCAGCACCACCGACCACCTCGGCGTCCATCTTGGACCATGGCTTGTATAGTGCGACAAGCCATTCGAAGAGAGTGTTGTCCTTGGCCAGGCCCTGGGACGCCCACTGGTACAGGTGATGGTGAGTGTTCACCAGGCCGGGGGTGACGAGACAGCCGGAGGCGTCGATCGTCTCGGCCCCGGGGATGATCGGTGCCGTGCCCGATCCGATGGCGCTGATCGTGGTGCCCTCGACGACGAGGTAGCCGTTCGGGATTTCGTCACCGACGATGGGTGCGATGTACGCACCCGAGATGACAGTGGTCATTTTGCCTCGGCCTTTCGTGTCGCAGCGAGCCGAACTGCATCCAGAATCTTCTCGTATCCCGTACAGCGGCAGAGGTTTCCGGCGAGAGACTCACGAATCTCGACGTCCGACGGGTTGGGAACACGCTCGATGAGATCGTGCGCCTGGACTACGAGTCCGGGGGTGCAGAAGCCGCACTGGACGGCTCCGCACTCGACGAACGCCTCCTGCATCGGGTCCAGCTTGTCGCCGTCGGCGAGGCCTTCGACGGTACGGATCTCGCGGCCCTCGACCTGTCCGGCGGCCACCAGGCAGGCGCACGCCGGGATACCGTCGAGATAGACCGTGCACGAACCGCATTCCCCTTGTTCGCACGCGTTCTTCGATCCGGGCAGTCCCATGCGCTCGCGCAGTAGGTACAGCAGACTTTCGCCCTCCCAGACGTCGTCGGCTTCCATGTCTCTTCCGTTGATGGTGCAGTTGACTCGCATGTTCAGGCCACCTTCCGTGCGGCTGTCAGGTCTCGCCATGCCCAGCCCAGCGTTCGCCGGGCCATCACGGACAGGGCGTGCTTGCGGTAATCGGCAGTGCCACGTACGTCGTCGATGGGACTTGCTGCCGCACTGACCAACCGACCGAACCCCTCCGATACCCGAGGATCGAGGGCACCGTCCCACTCGAGTTCGGCCGCGAGGTAGTTCTCGGCATCGTAAGCCCGCCGCGGCGTCGGCGCAGCGGAGCCGAGACCGGTGCCGACGCGGCCGTCCTGTGGAAACAGTGCGATGGAGAACGAGCACACGGCGATGACCATCGCGTTACGGGTGCCGATCTTCGAGAAGTATTGCGGCCCAGCAGCCGGCGCAACGTGAAAGGCTCGGATCAACTCGTCCGGCTCGCACGAATTGCGCTTGACGCCGACGTAGAACTCGGTGGCAGGGATCATCCGCACCCCGCGCTCGGCCGATTCCACTTCCACAGTCGCGCCTGCAGCGAGCAGGGGCGCGTGCAGATCGCCTGCCGGTGACGCGCCCCCGAGATTGCCGCCGACGGTGCCACGATTGCGGATCTGCGGAGATCCGACGGTGCGCGACGCCTGCGCTATCCCGGGAAGGCGATCGCCGAGCTCGGCAATGATGCGGACGTACGGCACGCCTGCCCCGACGCGCAGGGTGCCGTCGGCGAGCTCTTCCCATTCGGTGAGTTCGGTGATCGGGTTCAGGTCGAGCAATCCGCCCGGCCGGTGCAGGTCGAAGTTCATCTCGACCATGACGTCGGTGCCGCCCTGAATAGGGACGACGTCGACGTCGTCGGCTTTGGCGGCCAACGCGTCGCTCCAGGTCTGTGGTCGTAGAAATTCCATCGTGCTGCTCTCCGCTCACGTGTCTTTCGGTCGTGTTCACCCAGTACAGCCGCCGGAGGTGCTGCGAACGAGGGACAGGAACGACGAAGTATGACGACGATCACAGTGCTACTTTTGGAGGATCCTACGAAGAGCGAGGTCGATGTCACCGTGCGGTTGCGTGATCTGGCCGATTTGCCCGACCTGATGCTCCAGCCGATCGTCACACCGGATCATTTCGACCCGACGATCCGGTGGGTCGTCACCACCGACATGCTCGATCCGAGTCGGTACCTCAACGGCGGAGAACTGGTGCTGACCGGGTTGATGTGGCGGACCGGGCCCGCGGATTCGCAGACCTTCGTCCGGGCGGTCTCCAAGGCGGGCGTGTCGGCACTGGCGGCCTCCGACGGCGGTGTCGTTCCCGACGACTTGGTCGCCGCATGCCGCGAGCACGGACTGCCGCTGTTCCGGGTCCCGGCCGACATCGCGTTCGCGACGGTCACCGAGAGCGTCGTCCGGCAGCTGTCCACGGCACGAGCATCCGATCTGAGCCTCGTGCTGGATCGGCATCGTCGCCTGGTGGCGAGCGCCGGGCCAGGTGGAGGCCTCGGTCCGCTGCTGGACATGGTGAGTTCGGATCTGGGCATGAAGTGCTGGGTCGTCACGTCGTCGGGACGCGTCCTCGCCGGATCGGACGGCCCACCCGACACCGAGGCGCTCGCGCAGGAGTTCATGACCGCCGCTCGGCTACCGAAATTCAGCCGAGAGCATCGTGTGTCGATCTTTCCGGTCGACGGGGAGGCGTCACCTCGGGTGGTGGACTGGTTCGTCGCCTTCGAAAGTGATTGGCAGACATGGGATGCGCCGAGGATCTCGCTGGCCGGGCAGCTGGCGGCGATCGTCGCGGTCGAACGCAGCCGGGCCGATGACCGTCGCACCGGTTCGGCCATCCTGGCGCAGGAGTTCGTCAAATCGATCGTCGGTGGCGCGTTGCCCACCGACATCGTGGCGCAGATGGGCATCATCGGTCTCGACGTCGAAACTCGGTATGCGGCAATCGCTGCCGCAACATCGGGAGAGACGGTTCGGCTGGGTGAGCTGCGACCGCTGCTCGGCGAAATCGTGGCTCCGCTCGACATCACCGTCGCCACTGTCGACGGTGAGGCGATCGCGCTGATCGACGCCGCAGCCGACCGGACCGAAGCGGTCAGGTCGGCGGTCCGTGCTCTGATGCCAGGGTTGGCCGGAAGCGGCATCTCGATCGGTGTCAGTGCTCCCGCCGCGCCCGGTGATCTGCGGAGCGCGATCGAAGAGGCACGCTACGGCCGCCGCCTCGCCGAGCGTCGGGGCGGCGACTGCGCCGTCGTCGGGCACGACGAACTCGCCACGTTGACAATACTTCTCGCCAACGTCCCCGACGACGTTCGACGCATGTTCACGGCTCGCCTGCTCGCCCCGCTCACCGAGTACGACGCCCAACACCACACCGATCTCATCGCCACGCTGTCGATGTATCTCGACACCAATGGTGCGTGGACACGGTGCGCCGAGCACCTGCACATGCACGTCAACTCGGTCCGATACAGAATCGCGCGCATCGAGGAACTCACCGGACGGGACCTGTCGCGCCTCGAGGACCGGATCGAGTTCTATCTGGCACTGCGATTGAGATGAGTCTGCGACGCGTTCGCGGAGCGGGTCTAGGGTGACGGTATGGCTCTCATTGCACTGTTGGATCTGACGTTCAAGCCCGAATCCCTTGCCGAAGCACGGGCGCTGCTGCGGACCGTTCTCGCGGACACCCGCGCGTTCGAGGGGTGCCTCGGTGTCGAGGTGTGGGTCGACGAAGAGAACGAAGCGCACGTCGTCGCGCACGAGACGTGGGAGTCGGCGGAGGCCGACGCGAAGTACCGCGAGTTCCGCGCCGGACCGGGCAAGATCGTCGAATTGCCGCCGCTGCTCGCCGCAGCACCGTCGTTGACGAAATTCACCGTCGATTCCTCGGTGTAGCGGGTTCGTCGATCCGGCCACCGGCCACGGTGGCCGGTTGTGGTCGACCGGTGAGGAACCCCTGCACCATGTCGGCACCGAGATCGGCCGCCACCCGTAATTCCGCGTCGGTCTCGACACCCTCCATGATCACGCCGGCACCGATCTGTCGGGCGAAGTCGATGATCGCCGTGGCCGCGGCGCGACGGAACGAGTCCCGGTCGATTCCGTGCACGAGTGCGTAATCGATTTTGAGGGTGTCGGGCCTGAGCTCGACGATGTGGCGCATACCGGCGAATCCGGCTCCGACGTCATCGATGGAGATTTGAACCCCCGCGTCGCGCAGATTCTCGATGGCGCGGGTCACCGCACGGTAGTCGTCGACGCGTTCGTGCTCGGTGATCTCGAGGTGGAAGGTTCGGGTTGCCAGATGCGGACGCAACCGGTCGAGTAGGTCGGTCGTGCGGATGGTGTCGGCCGACGCATTGAGCGACACGAACGGCCCCGGTGGCAGCAGGTGAACATCCGCCAGTGCCTGTTCCAGCGCTGCGCGTTCGAGCCGTGGACCGACGCCGGCCTCGGCTGCGTCGCGGTACCACGACAGGGGCGATCCGTGGCCGAACGGGAACCGCGACAGTGCCTCGTAGCCGACGGTCGAACCGGTGACCGTGTCGCAGATGGGCTGGAAGAAAATGTCGGGACCGCCGGATTCGATGAGCGCATCGATTCTGTGCCTGGCCTGTTCGCGGGCATCCGCTGCGGACAGGCCCGTCTCCGGAAACTTTCCCGAGGTCCGTGCTTTGAAGCGATACATCTCGATGTCGGCGAGAGCGATCAACCGTCGTACCAGTACGTGTAGGCCGGTGTCGGCGGGTGGCGTCTCCACGGCCGAGCCCACACTGGTGGTGAACGGCGGGCCGTCGAACGATTCCTCCAGCGATGCGCGAATCCTGTTGTCCGATTCGGCGATCGACTCTCTGGTTCCAACGCTGACGACCACGAACTCGTCGCCGCCGAGTCGTGCGACCGCGGACTTGTCCCCCACCGCATAGGACAGGCGACGGGCGACCTCGACGAGCACGGCGTCACCGGAGGGATGGCCGAACTTGTCGTTGATGTGCTTGAACCGGTCGATGTCGAGGACGGTCACTCCGACCGCTTGCTGTGCGCGATCCTCTGCTGGGGACAGGCGCAACGAGTCGACGGTATCGAGCAGCCCACGTCGGTTCCACAGGCCGGTCAACGGATCTCGTAATGCTCTCGCCGCGCTCGTTCGCAGCTGACCGATGTACGACTTGATCATGAAGGGTGCGGCGTAGAGGGATCCGATGGTGACCATTCGAGAAGTGGTGGACCATGGATCGGCGCCCTCCGAGACAGCCAGAGCGGCGAGGCCCGCAAGGGTGAGTGCGCCGATTGCCAAGTGAATCAACATGACACGGTGCGAGCTCGCGACGACGATGAACGCTGCGACGATCGAGAACATCGCACAGCCCGGCATCGCGTCGAAGTGGGTTTGGAAGGCGAACAGAACGGTCACGATACCGACGTCGGCGTAGAGGATGTAGACGATCGCCATTCTCGGGGATGCCCACGGCCGGAGGTACCAGGCAATCGCCACCGGCACCGTGGTGACGGACGCCAGGAGCACGGCGATCGACATGGGGTTGGAGAACTGACCGGCGGGGACCATCAGGGCCCCGGCGAGGCCGAATGTGAGCGTCATTCCGCTGATGAACAGCCGCACCCAGCGTTCCTCCGCGGTGGGTGCGAAGTCTCCCGGTTCGGAAATGGTGACGCCCTCCGTAGAACCAGCCACTAACCTGCGTGAACGCTAGCACCCACACCTGGTCCCGTAGTGGGGATACAGCCGTTCAGACCATGTCGTGCTTGGTGAGCCAGCGCAACGTCGGCCAGCCGAGAAACACCGGTAACCAGCAGGTCAGTACGCGGTAGAGCAGCACGGACGGGACTGCGATGGAGGCAGGGAGACCGAACGCGGCAAGCCCACCGATGAGGGCTGCTTCCACGGCCCCCACACCGCCCGGCGTCGGGGCGGCCGAGGCCAATGTGCCACCGATCATCGTCACCACTGTCACCGTCACGAACGTCGTTCCGCCGCCGAACGCCTCGACACTCGCCCACAGGGCGAGCGCAGCACCCAAAGTGGTTGCGGCGCAACCCAGGATGATGATCGAGAACCGTTTCGGGTCGCGGGCGAGTTCGCCGAGCTCGGTGAGCACTTCGGCAACCTGGGGCCGGACGGCCACTTTCAGCCACAGTCGCAGCTTGGGCACGAACATGAAGGTCCCGACGACTCCGAATGCGACGCCGGCGATGAGGTACAGCACGGTGTTGCCCGGCACCATGTTGGACAGCCCCGACGACGTTCCGGCGACGACGCTGAAGAAGATCAACAGGCTGACATGGGTGATCACCTGAACCGACTGTTGCAGTGCCACAGCGGCCGTCGCGCGGACGGTACCCAATCCACCCTTTTGCAGAAAGCGAACGCTCAGGGCCAGGCCGCCGACACCCGCAGGTGTCGTGGTCGCGGCAAAAGTATTCGCTACCTGCATGATCGTCAGATTCCTGAAGCTGACCTTGCCGAATGCGCAGGCCCACAATGCGGCACCCGCACCGATGTAGGTCAGTGCGGAAACGGCCAGACCGAGAAGTGCCCACCACCAGTCGACCGAGCCCAATTCGACGACGAACGCGGGAACTGCACTGATGAACGGGTACGCGACGTAGACCAATCCGATCAGCAACACGAGCGAGATGATCTGGTTGCGGCTGAATCGAGTGACCTGCTCGGCCTCGATCCTCGCGGCACCGGTCTGTTCGAGCACTTCGAGCCGGACGGACTTCATCGTCTTTCCGGCATCGGCAACCGACTGACGCACCCGAAGGGGGATGGCGGACTTGGTCAATCGACCGGACGCCGCGATCACGACGTCGATTCCCAGTACCTCGACGGCCGTGGCCACGGCGCGATGGGAGCCGAAAAGGTCTGCGGTGGTGAGTAACAGCTGTGCGACGTCGGATTGCATCTGGGCGTCCGACGCGCCGAGTTCTGCGTGCCCGAACCCACAGAACAGTGCGGCACCGTCGTGGAGCCGCAGTTCACCCCGATGCAGGTCACCGTGCGAGATCTGGTTCTCGTGCAACGTGTTCAGAGCCGACCAGAGAGCTCTGAGCGCGGCATCGTCGAGCTCGGCCTCGATGGGATCGCCGATGGGCTGGCTGTGCGCGTACAACGTCCAGCCGCGGTCGAGTGCTGCTACCGCCAACGGGTCGCTGCCTGCGGCGTTCATACTCTTGATGGCCAGGCCCATCAATGCGCGATGCTCGACGGCACGGCGCATGGACGCGTGCAACGGCGCTGTCTCGCTGCCGCGGCGGGTGATCCATCGCCAGAACTGGCGCAGCGCACCACCACTGCGTTGGTTCTGCCCGTAGAGCTCGACCACCACATCGGCGTCCGGGGTGTGTGCGTTCAACACCAACGGGCCCGGGCCCGCAGGGCGCACGACGGTGAAGCTGCGGACGTCGACGCCCCGGCTGCGGAACAGGCGCACGGCCGCGTCGAGTGGAACCTCCAGTGCCGGAGTGCCGACCAGCAGCACGATGATCGCACCGACGAGCCAACCGACGGCCAGCCCGAGCAGCGAACGGGCCGGGACCACCGTGGACACCACCAGGTGTATCGGTACGAAGGCGAGCAGCAGTGCCCACCATGCTCGACGCCACCGCGCGGGCAGGCCCGGGCCCGACACCGTGAGTGCCGCGGCGAGCATGGCGATCCAGCGCGAATCGTCGAGGAATTGTGACAGGAACGTGTCGAGTCGCTCGGGCACGTCCAGGTCCCACGTCGGAGTCGAGATTCCGGTACCGGTGATGGACAGAGCCAGCGCGGCGATCAGAGCTGCTGCCGCATACCCGGCCAACAGTTTCCATTTGCGTCCGGCGATCAGCCCGATCAACACTCCGAACGGGAGGGCGAGGATCGCGACGCCGTACACGATGTAGACGGCGTTGGACTGATCGGGGCTGAGCACGCCGACGATGTTGGACACCGATTGTTCGAGTGCGTCCCACTGATTTCGGGTGATGAGCGAGCCGGCGATGACCAAGCTCAAGAACACCGAGGCGGCAACGACCCGAATGATGTCACTGGTTCTTCTCACCAGCGGCTGCAGCAGGTTTCCCGCTACGGGAACGTCCCGCCCATCCACGCGCATGGGCTCAACTTACCGTGCGGTACGTCGACGGAGTTCGTTGCGCACGGCGGGCCATTCGGATTCGATGATCGAGAACACGACGGTGTCGCGCAGTGAACCGTCGGCCATGCGTTGGTGATTGCGCAGAATGCCGTCCTGCTTGGCTCCGAGTTTCGCGATGGCCGTCCGCGATTGGAGGTTCATCCAGTGGGTGCGGAATTCCACCGCGATACAACCGAGTTCCTCGAAAGCGTGCGTCAGCAACAGCAGTTTGCTCGACGCGTTGGTACCGGTTCCGTGGGCGGAGCGCGCATTCCAGGTGTACCCGATCTCGACGCGACGGTTGTTCGCATCGACGTTGCAGAAGGTCGTCGCGCCGAGAATCTGCCCGGTATCGTTGCGCCGCAAAGTGAATGGAAGCATGGTTCCCGCGTCGAGCAGTCCCAGCCGGCGATCGATCTCTGCGGCCATGTCTTCCGGTTTCGGAACGCTCGTGTACCAGAGATTCCAGAGCTCGCCGTCGCGGGCGGCATCGCACAGCCCCTCGAGGTGATCGCGGCTCAGCGGCTCGAGGGTCACGAGGTCGTCAGTGAGGGTCACCGGTTGCAGAAAGGACATTGGCCGACGATACGTCCCGGCGTGGTGTTCGCAACAGCGAGAAGATCACCGCCGCGGTCACGACGAGAGCTACGACGACGATCGACACGACCTCGGTGTAGGCGTGTGCGTAGGCGTCGGCAAACCCGGGGCGTCCGGCTGCCGCGGCGTCGGCGTCGGCTCGGTCGGGTAGCTCGCCGCGGACCAGGACGGTCAGCAACCAGGCATATCCGGCCACCATGAGTGCCTCGCTGCCGATGCGAAACAGGTTCAGCACGCCCGCCGCGGTACCGCTGCTGTGCGGCGGCACCGCAGCCAGTGCCTCGCCGTCCACCAAGCCGATCGGGAGTCCGAATCCGAGCCCCAACGCGATCATCGGGACCACGACGGCACCGAGCGGGACACCCGGTTGCAGCGCCAACATGCCCAGATTGCCGAGTACGAGGCAGCCGAGGCTGACCAGCACGACGCGAGTGGGGGTGACGGCGTCGAACATGCGGCTCAGGCGGGCAACGGTCAGCGGAGCGAGCAGAACGGGGATGGTCATGGCCAGCATGAACACTCCGGCAAGCCCCGGCGTCAGCGACGCGACAGCGCTCAGCGCAGCGGGCAGATACGTGAGCAGCGTGACGAATCCGATGGCGCCGGCCACCGGAACGAGGCACAGGGCCAGGAATCTGCGGTTGCGCAGCAGCGAGAAATCGAGCAGGCGCTGCGCCGTCGATTCGGTTCGCAGAACCGGCAGAGCGACAGTTCCGATGGCCGCCGCAGCCAGGACGGCCGCCTGTGCGGCGAACACGCCTCGCCACTCGAACGCCGCGACGAGCAGCCCGGAGATGGTGGGCCCGAGTGCCAGACCGAGACCGTTCACGGTGCCGAACAGTGCGAACGCCGTTGCTCGGGCCGCGCCGTGGAAGTGAAGCGAGAGAATGGAAGTGGAGCCCACCAGAACCGCTGCGGCTCCGATGCCCGCGAACACCCGCGCGACATCGAGTAGGTACAACGACGGCGCGACGGCGCTGACCGCACTCGCGACGGCCGTCAGCACCACCCCGATGCGGAACGACGTGCGGTGACCGATTCGATCCGACACCGCGCCCCAGACGACGGTGAACAGCGCGAACGCGATGTTGAAGCCGTTGACGACCCACTGCAGAGGCGTCGGATCGGTGCCGAGGTCGCCGGCGATGACCGGGAGGGCGAGTGCAGTACCCGAGATGGACATCGGTACGACGAATTGAGCCGCGAGTACGACCGGTAGCACTGCTTTCATGTGTCCCCCTGAACCGTAGGTACGATGGTTGTCGTACTAGACCAGGTTTTAAGGTACGGCGCAAGTCGTACCTTGTAGGAGGAGCGCATGGCGGACAAGGACGGGCATCCCGAGCCCGAGGAAATGCAACTGGGTGCGGTGATGTCCGCGTTGGCCGATCCGTTGCGTCGCCAGGTGGTCACCGAACTCGTCGGCGACGACGACGGAGCCGAGCGGACGTGTATGTCGTTCGAGCTCGGTGTCACCAAATCGACTCTGACGCACCATTTTCGAGTGCTACGCGAGGCAGGCCTGGTGTTTCAGGTCGATCGCGGAAACAGTCGCAAAGTGACGCTGCGTCGCCACGAGCTCGAAGAGCGATTCCCCGGTCTGCTCGATCTGATCGCCAACGAAAACCGGTAGCCCCGCGCCCTCTTCGCGTCCTACGGTGAGCGGCATGCACTTCGCGATGATCGGCACGACGGCACCGAGTCACATCTACCCCTCGCTCGCCGTCGTCGCCGAATTGGTCCGACGCGGGCATCGCGTCACCTATGCCGTCGGCGAGTCGTTGCGGCACCTGGTCGAACCCGCTGGAGTGGAGGTGGTGGCGTTCCCCTCGATACTTCCCGACGGGGAGGGCTCCTGGCCGGACGACCCGGCGTCGGCGATGCAGGTGTTCCTCGACGAAGCGATCGCGTCCTTTCCCGCGCTCACCGCGTTCTACGACGACGATCAGCCGGATGTGATCCTCTACGACATCGGCGGCCTGACCGCCCCGATTCTCGGCGTCCGGTACGGCGTGACGGCCGTGCAGCTCTCCCCCACGTATGTCGCCTGGGACGGCTACGTCGAGGATCTCGGTGACGGGATGACCTCTATCCGCGAGTCGACAACCGGCGTTGCGTATCGCGATACCTATGCGACCTGGTTGCGAGAGAACGACATCGACGCAGACCCGTGGGACTGGATCACGTACCCGGAGCACTGCCTGTCGTTGATCCCGAAAGTGATGCAGCCGAACGCCGATCGAGTCCCCAGCTCGGTGCAGTTCGTCGGCCCATGTCTCGATCCGGCGCGACTGCACGACCGATCGTGGTCCGCGCCCGAGGGGCCCGTTCTCTACGTATCGTTCGGCACCGGGTACAACGAACGCCCCGACTTCTACCGGCTGTGCATCGAGACGTTCGCGAACACGGACTGGCACGTGGTGATCTCCATCGGCCGACGCGTCGACCCCGCCGTACTTGGGGAACTGCCCGCGAATGTCGAAGTCCACGAACACGTTCCGCAGCTCGCGGTGCTCGACGCCGCCACCGTGTTCGTCACCCACGCCGGAATGGGTGGGTGCACCGAAGCCCTGTGGTTCGGCGTACCGACAGTTGCCCTACCGCAGGCGGTCGACCAATTCGGCAATGCGGCGATGCTCGCCGAACTCGACGTGGGAGTGCACGTCGACTTCGACGGGGTGACGGCGACAGGACTGCGCGACGCCGTCGAACAGGCCCGGGGACTCGCGCCGCGCGCACGTGAGATCAGCGCAGAGGTGCGCGCGCACGGCGGCGTCGACCAGGCCGCGAATGCGATCGAGGCATTCGGTGTCGATGCCGGCGGCGCGGCTACGTAGCCAGCGTCGCCAACTCCTCGAACGTCTCGGCGTACGTGTCGCGGACCTGATCCCAGGAAGCCGTCATGTCCACACTCTCCGGACCGGCGATCGGCAGCGCATAGCCGTACTGCGAGCGCGGCACTGGGCTACCGGGCAGAACGAGTACCTGCGTGAACGCTGCAGAGTCAGGATTGAACGTCAGAGTGTGCGAGGCGACGTTGCGGCCCCAATCCTCCGACGGCCACGACAGGAAGATCACGTGCCGAGGGCTCTCGGCGGGATCGGTGTACGAGACGTAGCTGCCGTAATGATCTTCCCCCGGAGACATGATCTTGTACGCGCCGTTGTCGGTGTAGATCAACAACGCCTCGGCGAACGGCTTCTGATCGAACAGTGCGGTGTACCTCAGCGCCTGAACGAACACGGGTCGGCCCAACGGAATCGAGATTGCATCCTGCTGTGTAGTCACGAGAATCAAAGGTACCGATTCAGGCCTCCAGAACGCTGACGCTCACGCCGTAGGGCAGGAAACGAACCCGTCGACGCGGGTCGGTGTTGTCCTTGTGTGCACGGAGAGCATCGAGTTCGGTGGCGTAGAGCTGATCGACCTGCGCCGAGCCGGCATCGTCGACGCTGTAGATCGCCCAGACGCCATCACCTTTCTGGCCTGTGGTTTCCGGCTCCGGCGGGGCTTTGGGTGCTCCCGTGTTGGCGAACAGTGAGCCGACCACCTCGCGCAGGCCCTCGGTTGCTTCACGCGCGAACTTGTCGAAGTCGTCGGATCCGAATCCGAAGGGTCCCTGGTTGGCCATGGCGCTACCTCCTGAGTGAAACTCCAGTATGCGCGCTTTCTCCGATTGGACGAGAAGCTACTGCTGCAGTCGGGCCCCGATGGTGTTGTGCAGAGCCCGCAGTGAGTTCTGGCCGAGCGAGACCGTCTGCGATTCGATGTGCCGCAACAGATGGGTGTCGTTCAGAACCTTCTCGCTCGACTGGATCAGCACCGTGCCCGCGCCGGTGAAATCGAACTGACGCTCTTCCCCACTGTTGGCCCCGAGGAATCCGCGTGCTGCGCCGAGGAAGTTCTGCATCCAGGCGGCATCGAAGTGATGCGACGGCGACGGGCAATCCGCCCAACCGACAAGCGCTTCCGGGTCGATGCGTAGTGGCGGCTCGGCGAACATGACCGTGCCGTTGGACGAGGCGAGGAACTTGCCGGTACCGAGCAGGGTCAGGAAGCCGGGCACGATGGACTGCTTGAGGTCCAGAGTCGGCTCGAAGGCCAGCAGATTCGCGGCTCGGATCGTCAGGTTGCCGTCGTCGAGGTCGTAGCTGTTGATGTTGAACCCGCGATCGCCGAGGATCAGCTTGCCCTGCCCCTGCGCCAGCACCCAGTCGTTCGAGTACAGCGGCGACGAGAACCGCGCCGCCACGATGGCGGGCATGGACGTCTGCCCGAGCGGTTCGAAGCGAACATTGCCGTAGTACGCGATCATCGCGCCCTTCGACGTGAACCACGGCTGGCCTGCGAGTTCGACGCAGAACGCGTAATCGTTGCCGGGGACGTTGTCGTTGACCGGCAGGGTGTACGGGGTGTGAATCTCCAAACTCATTGCCGCTCCCTAGAACTTCTGCTCGGACGCCTGCACCCACACGGTGCCCATGCCGGTCATCTTCAACTGAATCGCCTCGCCGCTGCCCTTGCCGACGGCGTCACGCCAACCGACGTTGGCGGAGATGTCGACGTTGATGTTGCCGATGTGGCATACGTACGCCTGCGGATCGACCACGACCATGGGGTTGTTGGGCCCGACCTGCAGCGGAGTCGCGCCGCCATGCGACAGGACCGCGACGCTGCCCTGGCCGGTCAGTTGTGTCGTGAACAGACCCTGCCCGGTCATGGCACCGCGCACTGCTCCGCGAACCCCGCCCTGAGAGGTGAGCGCAACGATGGAACTCTGCAGGTAGCCGTCGTGCACCAGGAGTCGGTCGGCTTCCACGGTGAGCATGGACGAGCCGTCGAGATGGATCACTTCGACGTACAGCCCGGCGTGGCCGTAGAAGACCTCGCCCTGACCCTCGGCGGCCATCATCGCCACGTGCTCGCCTGCCATCATGCGGCCGGCCATCCCCGCGACGCCGCTCATGCCGGGCATGGCACCCGCGCCGCCGCCCATGGAATGCGGGACGAACCGGACGTCGCCGGTGTAGTAGAGCATCGATCCGCGACGAGCGAGCACACTCTGATTCGGTGCCAGACCGGATTTGACGACTTTGCTGTTGACGAGTTCGAGCGGCACGTCAGCGCTCCTCGGGTTGGATGTAGACGACGCCCTGGCCGTCGAAGCGGAGTGAGAACGCCTCGCCGCTGCCGCCGCCGATGGCGGAGCGCCACGTGACGTCGGTGACGAAGCTCTGGTTGAGCTGTCCGCGATGGGCGACGAAGGCGTCGGGGTCGACGACGAGCGGATACTGCGGATCGACGGCGAGCGCGATGATCGGCCCACCCTTCGACAGCAGCGCCACCGTCCCGGAGCCGCTGACGACTGTGGTGAACAGTCCCTGCCCCGATGTCGCACCACGAAGGCCGGAGAACTTCACGTCCGTCTTCAATTGACCTGTGAGAGCAAGCAATTGAGACGATTCGACGTGCAGGTTGTCGCCTTGCACCTCGACCAGAGTGATGTCCTGGGCGTCGACCGCGAAGTACACGGTGCCTTTGCCGGACACGTCCATCAGCGACAACGACTCGCCGGTCACCTTCTGTTTGAGCGCGGCGCGGAAACCGCCGCCACCGCCCATGCCTGCGCTCTTGAAGGCGACATCGCCTTCGTAGGCAACCATCGAACCCGACATCGCGCGCAGAGAGTCACCGGTCAGGTCTGCGACCAAGACACGGTGCCCGTTCATCCTCAGCTGAGCCACGGGGGAACTATGCCACTGCTCACGCCCCCGCGGCTACTGCTGGCGATATCGAAAGCCTGTCAGCGACGCCGGTACAGCCGTTCCGGCCTTCCGGCCTTGCCGTACTGCAACCTGATGTCGAGAACTTCGTGGGTCAGGTAGTGCTCGAGGTAGCGCCGTGCACTGACTCGCGAGATGCCGACCAGATCGGCGCACTCGCTCGCGGACAGTTCGATGCCGGGAGTGATGACGTCGAGCACCGATTTTCCCGTCTCCGCGGACATTCCCTTGGGCAATCGTGCTCGTTCTGCGGCAGCGTTGCTTCGACCGAACAGGGTGTCGACGACGCCCTGGTCCAACCGGTCCGAGGAGAGGGCCTTGCGGCGGGAAAGATACGCCTCGAGTTTGTCGCGCAGGTTCGTGTACTCGAACGGTTTGATCAGGTAGTCCGCAGCGCCACCGCTCAATGCTGTGCTGACGGTGTCCAGTTCGCGTGCAGCGGTGATCATGATGACGTCGACGGCATTGCTGTCCGCACGCAAGGCGCGCAGTACGTCCAGGCCCGAGCCGTCGGGGAGATGAACGTCGAGCAGAATCAGATCCGGGCGGAGTTCGGTGGCCGCCTCGAGAGCGGCGGCTGCGGTGTGAGCGACGCCCACTGCGCGAAAGCCGTCCGTTCGATCGACGAAGCGTCGATGAATGTCGGCAACCATGAAATCGTCGTCGACCACGAGAACGCCTGCCAACGCCATCATCGTTCTCCTGTGCTCTCTCGCTCCGGTAACGGAATGCGCACTCGAAATCTAGCGCCCCCGTCAGCGGCGTCGTCCACCATCGCCGTCCCGCCGTGTTGCGTACTGACCAATCGGACGAGCGCGAGACCGATTCCGCGTCCACCGGGCAGGTCGGGTTTCGAGGTCACTCCCCGCGAGAACACCGACTGTCGCATGTGTTCGGGTACCCCTTGGCCCGAGTCGGTGACATCGATGACCAAGCCGTCCGCGTCGACTATGAGGACCGTGATGGCACGATCGCCGGACTCACGAGATGCGTCCAACGCGTTGTCCACGAGATTGCCCACCACCGTGATCACGTCCGTCGACATCGCGGGGTCGAGCGGTCTGAGGTTGGACGCCGGGTCCAACGTCAGGCGTACGCCGATCTCTGCGGCCAACGACGTTTTGGCGATGAGTAGCGCTGCCACCGCTGGATCGTGAATGTACGCGGTGATCGACTCGCTGATCGCCGCGCGCCTGCGGGTGAGTGTGCCGACGAGGGCTGTCACCTCGTCGTAGCTGCCCAGCTGGGCCAGACCGGAAATCGTATGGAGTTGATTGGCGAACTCGTGGGTCTGAGCGCGCAGCGTGTCGGTGACACTTCGGTGTGACGTCAGCTGACTCTGCATCGAGGCGAGCTCGGTGCTGTCACGCATCGTGGTGACGGTACCGATGTGCTGTCCGCGGCTGGTGGCTGTGCGGCGGTTGAGTGCAAGAACACGGTGCGCCGTGGTGACGATGAAGTCCGCCACCTCGCCGTCGGACTTCAGAACGTCCAGTACCGCGTCGTCGATTCCCACGTCGTCCACCTGCTTGCCGACGACGGTGGGATCGAGCTCGAGAAGGGTGCAGGCGCTGTCGTTGACGACGGTGATCTTGCCGTCGTTCCCGACGGCGATCACACCCTCACGAATGCTGTGCAACAACGCTTCTCGATGGTCGGCCAGGCTTGCGATCTCCGCTGTCTCCAGACCGAGTGTGTGTCGCCGAATGCGCCGCGAGAGCAGCCACGACCCCACGGCACCCAGCCCAGCGCCGATCGCGAGATACAGGATCAGCCGAGCTCCGGACTCGGACAACAGCGTCCATGTCGACGGGTACCGCTCCGCCACGGTCACGATGGCGAGGACCGAACCGTCGGGTGCCAGGACGGGGACGTGGCCGGCAATGGACCGGATGCCCGCAGATTCGATGTCGCCCGACCACCCGCGGCCGTCGAGAACGTCACTGTCTCCCAGGGCGGCTGCACTACCGATTCGGCTGGGATCGGTCGACACGATCACGTCACCGTCGGTGGACACAATTTCCGCCAGCGTTGCGCCGGAGAGCGCGACCGCCCGATCTACGTCGGGCGCGAGCACTCGCTCGACCAATGGAGCGTCCAGCTGATCACGCACTATCGGAGTCGACGCCAGATTCTCGGCAACGGAGAGCATCCGGGCTCCTCGCAGGTCGCGAAACTCGTCGGTGGATTGCTCGATCGAGATCGCGGCGACGGCACCGAGTACGAGGGTGAGGACGGCGAGCTGCAGCAGCAAGTATTGCCCGGCGAGGGTGAGGGTGTGTCGCGGGCTGACGGCTCGTCGACTCTGTCGTGACCACAAAGAACTTAACTTCCATTGTTTTCTCAAAAGTGACTTACATCACGGGCGGATCGATACTTGCTACCGATCACAGTCTCCCAGAGACCGAACCGAAACGAGGACCGATGCCCAGAAGGCTGACAGTGGTGTTGACACTGATCCCACTGCTCGTGCTTGCGCTCGCATCATGTGGCGTCACGCGGGGTGACGACGGCGAGGGGCTGCACCGCATCCGGATGATGGTGCCCAACAGTCCCGGTGGTGGTTACGACCTCACCGCACGAAGCGCAGTGAAGATCATGGAAGAAACCGACATCACCGGCCGCGTCGAGGTCTTCAACGTCATCGGAGCAGGCGGAACCGTCGCCATGGCTCGATTGATGAACGAGGCAGGCAACGACGATCTGATGATGATGATGGGACTCGGCGTCGTCGGCGCGATGTACACCAACGGCTCGACCGATCGAGTCTCCGACGCCACCCCGCTCGCCAAGATCGTCGAAGAGCAGGAGGGAATTCTCGTCCCCGCGGATTCTCCGTTCCAGACCATCGGCGACTTCGTCGAGGCGTGGAAAGCAGACCCGTCGTCGGTGACGATCGGCGGAGGATCCTCTCCGGGCGGACCCGACCACCTGTTCCCGATGGAAACCGCTCGCACGGTGGGCGTGGATCCGACGGCCGTGAACTTCGTGTCCTACGACGGCGGAGGCGATCTGTTGACGGCCCTGCTGGGCAACAAGATCTCCGCAGGCACGTCGGGGTTGGGCGAGTACGTCGATCAGATCGAGGCCGGACAGGTTCGAGTGCTGGCCGTATCGGGAGCGGAGCGACTGCCGGGCATCGATGCGCCGACCCTGACCGAAGCCGGCATCGATCTGCAGTTCACCAACTGGCGCGGTGTTCTCGCACCGCCCGGCACACCCGAAGACGTTCGTGCACAGATGGTTGCGGCATTGACCGAGCTGCACGGTACCGACGAATGGAAGGAAGCGCTCGTGACCAACGGATGGATCGACGCATTCGAGACCGGACCTGCTTTCGAGCAGTTCCTGCGCGATCAGGATGCCCGGGTCGAGTCGACACTCACAGAATTGGGACTCGTATGACCGCCACGGTCGACCGCACCGACGATGGCGGCGAGACCGGGTCGGAGCAGGTCGGTCCGGACCGCGCGCAGCTCGTGGTCTGTGCGGTGCTGCTGGTGGTCGGCGTATTCCTGATCGTCGACGCGCTCTCTCTCACAGCCGAATTCGCCAAGGTCGACCCCGTGGGTCCCAAGCTGATCCCTGTCGTCGTCGGGATCGCGATGCTCGTCTGCTCCATCCTGCTCGCCGCGGCCACTCTGAGAGGGAGTCGGGGCGAACAGGACGGCGGTGAAGACATCGACACATCGACTCCGGCCGACTGGAAAACCGTCGGACTGCTCGTCGGCCTGTTCGTGGCGACGATCGTGCTCGTGGACACTCTGGGCTGGGTGATCGTCGGGGCGATGCTCTTCGGCGGGGCCGCAACGATTCTCGGCAATCGACACTGGGTTCGTAACCTGGCGATCGGGCTCGTCCTATCGCTCCTGAGCTTCTACGCGTTCTACGTCGGGCTCGGAATACCGTTGCCTGCAGGCATTCTGGACGGAATACTCTGATGGACAATCTGAACTGGCTCATGCAAGGCTTTGCCGAAGCCGTCACCCCGATGAATCTGCTCTATGCGTGCATCGGAGTCCTGTTGGGCACCGCGGTGGGTGTTCTGCCCGGGATCGGTCCGGCAATGACCGTCGCACTACTCCTTCCGATCACCTACAACGTCAGTCCCAGTGCGGCATTCATCATGTTCGCAGGCATCTACTACGGCGGCATGTACGGCGGATCGACCACGTCGATTCTGCTCAACACGCCGGGCGAATCGTCGTCGGTGATCACCGCTATCGAAGGCAACAAGATGGCCAAGGCCGGGCGGGCTGCTCAAGCGCTCGCCACGGCCGCCATCGGATCGTTCATCGCCGGATCCATCGGAACCATGCTGCTGGTGTTGTTCGCCCCGATTGTCTCGCGCTTCGCGGTGTCTCTGGGAGCGCCCTCCTACCTGGCAATCATGTTGCTGGCCTTGGTCGCTGTGACCGCAGTACTCGGCAGCTCGAAGCTGCGCGGATGCATCTCGTTGCTTCTGGGACTTGCCATCGGACTCGTCGGAATCGACTTCCTCACCGGCCAGCCCCGAGCCACCTTCGGTGTCGCGCAGCTCTCCGATGGTATCGACATCGTGGTCATCGCCGTTGCAGTGTTCGCGCTGGGCGAGGCACTGTGGGTCGCTGCACATCTGCGCCGCAAGCCCGCCGAGGTGATTCCCGTCGGCCGTCCCTGGATGGGCAAGAGTGATTGGAAGCGGTCGTGGAAGCCGTGGTTGCGCGGCACCGCATACGGATTCCCGTTCGGCGCGTTGCCGGCCGGCGGGGCCGAGCTGCCGACATTCCTGTCGTACATCACCGAGAAGAAGCTCTCCAAGCATCCGGAGGAGTTCGGTAAGGGTGCCATCGAGGGTGTTGCCGGGCCGGAGGCCGCCAACAATGCCTCGGCGGCAGGAACTCTCGTGCCGATGCTGTCCTTGGGTCTCCCCACGAACGCCACTGCAGCAGTGATGCTCACCGCGTTCGTGTCCTACGGAATCCAGCCCGGACCGACGTTGTTCGACAAGGAACCGCTGCTGATCTGGACGCTGATCGCGAGCTTGTTCATCGGAAACTTCCTGCTGCTCGTGCTCAACCTTCCGCTGGCACCGCTGTGGGCAAAGCTGCTGCGCACCCCGCGGCCGTATCTGTACGCAGGAATTCTGTTCTTCGCCGTGCTGGGTGCCTACGCCGTCAATCTCCAGTGGCTCGATCTGGTTCTGCTGCTGATCTTCGGATTGCTCGGATTGATGATGCGGCGCTTCGGACTACCGGTCCTGCCGCTCATCATCGGAGTCATCCTCGGCCCGCGAGTGGAACGTCAACTGCGCCAGACGCTGCAGCTCGGCGGCGGCGAATGGAGCAGCGTCCTGTCCGAACCCATCGCCATCGTGGTCTACATCGTCATCGTTCTGCTACTGGCTGCGCCGTTCGTGGCAAAGCTCGTACGACCCCGTACTGCACCCACCCTCCAGAAGACGAAGGAAAATGCATGATCGTCGTCGGCTACACACCTGACAAATTCGGCGCAGCCGCACTCCAACACGGAATCGCCGAGGCGAAGTTTCGCAGTACCGGCCTCAAGGTCGTCAATACCTCCACCGGTGACTCCTTGGCCGATCCGCGATTCGCCGATTCCGAAGCAATGACGGAATTGCACGCGACTCTCGATCGTTCCGGGGTCGACTATGTCCTCGACCAGGCTGTGGTCCCGGATACCGTCGACGCGCTGCTCAGCGTCATGGACGCCGACGACGCCGATGTGCTGGTCATCGGGATCAGACACCGATCCGCGGTGGGTAAGTTGCTGATGGGCAGCTCCGCCCAGCAGTTGCTTCTCTCGTGCCCCAAGCCGGTGCTGGCGGTCAAACCGCCTCGATAGCACCGCTGGGGTCCTGCTGCTCGTCGCCTGCTCCGCCGTTCGTGCGGAGCAGGCGACAGCCGTGTCAGACGAGAGGCTTCAGAGCCTTGCCCGCCAATTCGACGGCACCGGGCTGGTGTCCGTTGGTGATCAGGTTGATGATGACGCCGTCGATGCCCTGATCGAGGACGCGCTTCTGCACCTGCTCGGCGACATCGTCGGGCGTTCCGCAGAAGTGGCGATCGGTGGCCTTCGCTGCGTCCTCCTCGGACAGGTTCGTCAGATCGAGGCCCTGCTTCAGCACGAACTCGCGCTGCAACTCCTTGGCCTTGTCGCCGTCCTCGTCGATGATGACGAAGGCGAGGAAGCTCGTCTCGAGATCCTTCGGATCGCGGTCGACTTCCTCGCAACGAGCCTGAACGGCCGCCATCTTGCGCGGCAATTCGTTTGCGTCGCAGATGATGTTGAGGTGGTCGGCGAACTGTGCGGCCAGGCCGAAGGTCTTCTTCTCGCCGCCACCGCCGAGCATGATTGGCAGATCATCGCGGATGCGGGGCTCGTTCATCGCGTTCTCGACCTGGTACCACAGGCCGTCGAACGTCGGGCGCTGGCCGCGGAGCATCGGTTCGATGATCTGTAGGGCCTCGTCGAGGCGCTCGAATCGGTCGGTGAACGTACCAAATTCGAGTCCGAAGCTCTGGTGCTCGAGTTCGTACCAGCCGGCACCGATACCGAGAATGGCCCGGCCGCCGCTGACGACGTCGAGGGTGGTGACGGTCTTGGCCAGGATCGCCGGGTTGCGGTACGTGTTGCCGGTGACCAAGGCGGAGAGTTGGATGGTGTCGGTGGCCGTCGCGAGCGCCGACAGGGCGGAGTAGGCCTCGAGCATCGGCTCGTCGGGCTTTCCGATTCCGGGGAGTTGGTAGAAGTGATCCATCACGAACGCAGTGTCGAACCCGGCCGCTTCGGCCTCGCGCGCCTGCGCGATGACCTGGGGAAAGAGTTCCGCGACCGAACCGTCGTAGCTGAAGTTGGGCATCTGGTAACCGAGGCGAATAGTCACGGCTGCCACGCTACTCGGATATCGGCCCGCAGCACGTGGGACAGCGCGATAATTCGTCCATGACCACCATCGATCTGGCCCGAGCACCGTTCTCCGGATTCGCCGTCGACGACCTGCCGGCAGCTCGCGCGTTCTACGCGGACACCCTCGGTCTGGAGGTGACCGAGAACGAGATGGGGATGCTCGAACTTCACCTGGGAGCGGCGACGGTACTCATCTATCCCCGGCCCGGTCACGTGCCGGCGCAGTACACCATCCTCAACTTCCCGGTGGTCGACATCGAGGCCGCAGTCGATGCATTGATCGCCAAAGGGGTGGTGTTCCAACAGTATCCGGACATGGGCACCGACGAGAAGGGGATCTTCCGGCACGGCGGACCGCTCATCGCCTGGTTCACCGATCCCGCGGGCAACGTGTTGTCGGTGCTGCAGGACTGAACTCGACCGCTCAGGCAGCCGGGGTTCCTTCCGCCAAAGCCGTTGTCGCGGAACGTCGTACGCCCTGAGGATCGACCCACTCGACGACGGCGACATCACCGGGGTGACGTCCGATGAGGGCCTGGGCCAGATCCGACGACGAACCGACACCGGCACCGTCGAAGGCGACGATCACATCGTCGCCGGACAGTCCGATTGCCGAGGCCGGAGAATCGGTAGCCACCGTCACCACCTCGGCACCCATCGCCGGCTTGTTGTCGAACACGGACACATCTCGCACCGACACCCCGAAGTACGGGGTCGGACCCACATGAACCGTCCCGCCGGACTGCCCCGCGACGACCTGATCGAGCACGGCAGCAGCCTCCGTGATCGGAACCGCATACGCCTCGGGGGCCTGCGGAGGCCTGCTCTCGGAGCCGGTGCGCGCCTCGTCCGAGAGGCCCGCTGTATTGACGCCCACCACACGACCCCAGGCATCGAACAGTGGGCCACCCGAATCACCCGCTCGCACATCGGCATCGACTCGAATCATCCGATCCAGAGTGTTCCGCGAACCGTCCACCGAACTACGGGTACGCACCTGCTGATCCAGAGCCGTCACCGCACCCGGCGCAGGCACCAGAACACCTGCGCCAGCGGCATTCCCGACGGCGGTGACCGCATCCCCCACCTCGGGAGGTGAGTCCGGAGCGAACTCGACCACCGGCAGGTCGGCCGCGGAAAGCAACTGCATGACCGCCAGGTCACGAGATTTGTCGTAACCGAGCACGGTGGCGTCGTAGATCAGTCCGTTGCCCATGTGCACCGCGCTGATCTCGGTCGCGTTTTCGACGACGTGGAAGTTGGTGAGCACCAGGCCGTCCGGGGCAACGACGAAGCCGGTACCTGCGACGCCGGAGTAGCCGGCGGTGGCGGAGATCGTGACGACGGTGGGGTTCACTCGCGCCGAGAGGTCCTCGAGAGTGAGCGGGGGCGGCTCGACGACGGGGACAGGCGTGACCTCGGGGGCCTGCAGCTGGACGTCGGTGCCGACAATTCCGGGACTCAGCGGCGTGGCGAGGAACCAGACACCGGCGGCGACCAGCGTCAGTACCCACGCTCGCCCACCCGACTGCATGAAAATCGATTATGGTCCGATGCCGAGCGCCGTGCCAGTCAGTCTGCGATCACCGCTCGGGGAACGTCGGCGCGCAACGTGAAGTCGGTGACGAATTCGCCGTCTTCGGGCCCGTATCGATTCTTGATGTCGTAGCTCTCGACGTCGAACGCGTCGAGTGACGGCGAATGGGTGGTGACGGCCATCGAGCCACCGTCGATGTCGAATTGGAGCAGACGTTGGAAGCCGGTGCTGCGTTCGCCGTCGACCTCGAAGTACTGATAGTCGGCCAGCAGCTGCACGACGGAGCGGTCGGTCTCTCCGACATGCTCGTCCACGACCGCGACCTGGCCGTCGACGTGCCCGGACAGGACGAGGAAGACGGTCTCGTGTGGAACGACCAGTCGATTCCAGATCTGTTGGCCGGAGCTCGACCCGATGTCGCCGAACCCCATCAGTTTCTTCTCGCCGAGTTCGTCGAGGTAGTAGTGCGTGCCGATGACGACATTGCGGTCGGGGTTCTCGTCGAGAACTCGTTCGGCCCACTGCATGACCTTCTCCGGCGGGTTGTAGCCGATGTACAGCATCAAGAACTTGGCTCCGGCGATATCGACCAGGTCGTAGTGCGCCGAATTGTCCTCGTCGGTGAACGAACCGCCCCAATAGGGTTGATCCCGATAACGCTGCGGGCCGAAGTACTCGTTGTAGAGCGCGTGGTTCTTCTCGTGCTCCCCCGGGACCAACTTGCCTGCGACGTTCCAGATGTTGTCGTGGTTACCGGGCAGAACCCCGTGGGCGATGCCGGCATCCTCGAGGATCTGCATCGATTCGCTGGCGGCCTCGAACTCTTTGCGCGCCTGAGTATCCGGACGCCCCGGGCTGATCCAGCTCTGAATCAGGTCGCCGGTGTGCATGCTGTAGTCGATCTTCAGCTCGTCGGCGTTGTCGGCGGTCCACTGCGTCATCTCCGAATACACACCGGGATCGTCGCGGGCTATGTACTGCGTGTCGGTGATGTGCTGAAGCGCGAAATCGTACGTGCTCGGATCGGCGAAGCTGCTGTCGGGGCGCGCGTTGGTTTCTGCGAAAGAACGATCTGCACGCGGGTTGTCGATGACCAGTACTTCGACAGTGCCTCTCTCGGTGGAGATCTCGGCACTCAATTCCACCTGACCGCCGGGCGCAACCGGGTCGGCCGTGGCAATGGCCGGGCCCCACGTGTTGCCCGACTGGTCCCATACATGCAACGCCAGATCGTTGGTGTTCACCGATCTGCCGGACCACGTCAGCGTCGCCGTGTCCGTACCCGGCGCGAACGTCGCGGTGTAGCGGAGATAGGGATATTCGTCCCACCCCGAGGTTCGCATCTCCGTCGTCGACGACTCGACACCGACCTCGTGAGTCGGCGGATTCGGCGCGTCTGCGACACCCGCGACCATGGACGTGGTGATCGCCGCGGGCACCGTCGTCAAACCGATCCCCGGTACCGCAGCCGCCTGGCGAGGCGTCGGCTGGTCGCGGCGCTCGGCAGCCGCATCGGCACCGGTGAGGGCGAGCAGCACACAGGTCAGCGCCAAGGAGCCGAATGCCGATGGGCGCTTCATGCCATCGAGGTTACCGATACCAGCGCCGGAGCCGCGGAAACCGCAGGGCTGCCCGGCTACAGTCGGCTCATGTCCGCGCAGCATCGCCCTCGGGTTCTGATCGGTATCTCCGGCTGGACGTACGCGCCGTGGCGAGGGGATTTCTACCCGAGCGGTCTCGCGCATCGCAAGGAACTCGGGTACGCGTCCGAGCACCTGACGTCGATCGAGATCAACGGCACGTTCTATGCGATGCAGAAGCCGTCGAGCTTCACCAAGTGGCACGACGAAACGCCGGATGACTTCGTGTTCTCCATCAAGGGTGGGCGGTACGTCACGCACATCAAGCGGCTCGTCGGCGTCGAGTCGGCATTGGCGAACTTCTTCGCCACCGGGGTCCTCACCCTCGGTGACAAGCTGGGGCCATTCTTGTGGCAGCTCCCACCCAATCTCGAGTTCGACGCGCAGAAGATGACGGACTTCTGCGCGCTGTTGCCCAGAACTGTCTCTGCCGCAGTAACTCTGGCGGAGTCGCGGGACGACAAACTGGCCGAGGATCGAGTGCTGTTGCCGGCTGCGTCGTCTCGGCCACTGCGGCACTGTATCGAGGCCAGACATGCAAGCTTCGCCTCCGACGAGGCAGTGGAACTGTTGCGCGAGAACGATATTGCGATCGTGGTTGCCGACACCGCCGGAAAGTACCCGTACATCGACACCCCCACAGCGGATTTCATGTACGCGCGACTGCACGGAGACGAAGAGTTGTACGCCAGCGGCTACACCGACGACGCTCTCGATCGATGGGCCACCAAGATCTCCGAGTGGACGTCGGCGGGCCGGGACGTCTTCGTGTACTTCGACAACGACATCAAGGGCTACGCACCCTTCGACGCCATGAAACTCATCGAGCGCGTCGGTAGCTGAGTATTCGTCTCTCTAGGATCGAATCTAGAGGAGCGAATACTCGTGTAGCTACTGACTCGATGCAGGTAGAGCCTCTGCGACACGTGAAAGGCTGCGCGCCGCCGCGAGAATTGTCTCCACCTTGTCCGCCAAGGCGTCGCCCTCGAAGGTCTCCACGCGGCCACCGACGCTGATCGACGCGACGACCACCCCGTCGCGTCCGAGAATCGGTGCGCCCACCGCCGCGACGCCGGCCAGGTAGTCGGAGTTGCTCAGCGCGTATCCCTGCGTTCGGATCCGGTCGAGATGATCCATCAACTGGTCTGGTGACGTCAGTGTTCGGCTCGTGTATGCAGCAAGCTCTCCGCCGAGCCAGCGGTCGCGAATGCGAGCGGAGAACGCGAGCATCGCCATCGGCCCGGCCGTGGCGTGATACGGAAGAACGGATCCAATCGAAATGCCAGCTACCACAAGGGGATTGCTGCCCTCGTGGCGGTCGATGCACACCGCGCCCTCGTCAGCGGGAACCATCAGATAGGCGGTGTCGCCGAACTTTTGGGCGATGTCCGACAGATACGGCTGGGCGGCACCGCGGATGTCGAGCTGTGTCAACGCGGACGATCCGATCTCGAACACCGGCATGGCGATCCGGTACGAACCCTCCGCTGTTCTGTCCACCCAGCCGGCATGGATCAACGTCGTCATCAGACGATGCACGGTCGTCTTGTTCATTCGACTCGCCGTCGTCAGGTCGTTGAGCGTCCACACAGGATGCGTCGTGTCGAAATGGTCGAGCAGAGCGCATGCCTTCACGACGGCACCGACGATGTCGCGGCCGGCCTGGGCGTCGGACTCGGTGGGAACTGCCACGAGTTGTTCCTTCCGGTCGGGTGGAGCGTCGTCGCCATCCTACGAACCGACGCGCGATGCGCTATCGATCCACGGGTATTGACTTGTGATCCGAGCCACTCTAAATTCGGAAGGCGTTCCGCAATACGAAACGGAGAGTGCTCGTGACGATGACTTTGAGAGGCCTGACCGAACAAGGCCTGGTGTATGCGCCCGGCGTCTGGGACGGGTTGACGGCCAAGCTGGCCGAGCAGGCGGGCTTCTCGGCGCTGTGCGCGTCCGGCTTCGCCGTATCGGCTGCGCTCGGACTGCCCGACGCCGAGCTGTACACCATGACCGAGAACCTGCAGGCCGTCCGGACCATTCGCGAGGCATCGTCTCTGCCCCTCGTCGCGGACATCGACACCGGCTACGGAAACGCCGTCAACGCCGCGCGCACCGCGACGCGGTTCGCCGAGGCCGGCGTCCAGGGTGTGTTCATGGAGGACCAGCTGTCGCCGAAGAAATGCCCGATCTGCGTCGGCGAGCCGGTGGACTTGATCTCCGTCGAGGAGGCGTCGGGCAAGGTTCGGGCGGTGCGTGATTCCATGCCGGACGACGTTCTGCTCATCGCACGCACCGACGCACGTGGCGACGAGGCGATCATGCGCGCACAGGCCTACGTCGACGCCGGAGCCGACATGATCATGCCGGTGACGAAGACGTTCGAGACCGTCGAGCAGTGGGAGAACTGTCACCGAGCGGTCGGGGTTCCGCTGATGGCCACGCTCACCGCGTCGACCTGGACCGAGCGGGAGTTCACTCCGGAGGTTCTGGCACAGATCGGAGTGCGGCTGGCCCTGCTGCCCACTCAGGTGCTGATGGCCGCAACCGGTGCCGCACGCGAGACTCTGCGTCGCCTGGCCGCAGGCGAAGCTCCCGCCGACGTCAGTGCCGACGCGCTGCAGCACCACGAGTTCGTGGACCTCATCGGTTTTCCCGAAGTCGAAGCGCAGCAGCGTAAGTACCTTCCTGCAGAGGCGAACCGATGACATCGGCCGCGTTCACGATGGTCGAGAAGATCCTCGGTCGGACCTGTGGCGGTGACCCAGTGCGTGCCGGTGAGAACCATGCGGTACGACCGGCGCGGATGATCGCGTACGACTTTCCCGGGTACACCGATGTGATGTTCCGGCAGATGCGCGACGACTTCGGTATCACCTCACTCGAGGACCCGTCTCGGTACGTCGTCTTCATCGATCACATGTTGACCAAGCGCAACGACCGGGAACAAGAAGTACACCAGGTCACCCGAGAGTGGTGCGAGTACTACGGAATCGAGCTGCACGAGGGCCGCGGCATCGGGCACCAACTCACCGCCGAACTCGGCCTGGCCATCCCCGGTGACTTCCTCGTCCACTTCGACGGCCACATCAGCGGAATCGGGGCGTTCGGTGCGTTGGGCTGGGGTATCCGCCGAGATCTGATCGAGGCATGGGTGACCGGCCAACTCTACGTGGATATCCCAGCGACGACGCGGTTCGACCTGTACGGAGAATTCGCGCCGGGAGTGGACAGTCGCGATCTGGTGCACACCATCATCGACCTCGTCGGGGCCGACGGGTGCGCACACCAGGTGATGGAATTCGGTGGCCCCGGTGCCCGGTCGATGAAAATCGATCACCGGCAGGGATTGTGCGGCATGGCGATGTTCACCGGAGCCGTGTCCGCGATATTCGAACCGGACGAAACCTCACTCGCCTACGCCAACGATGTTGCGCGACAGTCGTTCACGCCGGTCCACCCAGACTCCGATGCGACCTACGCAGCTCGGCACACCATCGACCTCGCCCAGATCGTGCCGCAGGTCGTGCAGCCCGGCTCGGCGCGTGCAGCCAACACCCACACTGCAGCCGAACTCGCCGGCACTCCGATCACCAAGGCGTTCATCGGATCATGTGCCAGTGGACGAATCGAGGATCTGCGGGCCGCGGCACTCGTGCTCGACGGACGCACCGTGGCTCCCGGTGTGGAGCTCAATGTCGTGCCCACGTCGCAGAAGGTGCACGATCAGGCAGAGCGAGAGGGGCTGCTCGACGTACTGCGCGCGGCTGGTGCGCACATTGCAGTGTCGAGCTGCGACTTCTGTTTCGGCTATCAGAAGCCGTTGGCGGCGGGCGAGAATTGCATATCGACCGGCGTGCTCAACATCTCCGGCCGGATGGGTAGCTCGGACGCCAACATCTACATGGGTTCTCCGTACACCGTCGCCGCCAGCGCGCTGGCCGGCACGATCCAGCAGGTGGGCTCGTGAGCGCCTACCCACCCCCGCCCGACGTCATCTCCGGCCGAGTTGCCTGGGTCTTCGGCGACGACTTCGACATCGATCTCGTTGTCGGCGTAGCGAATATCAAGTCGTACGATCCCGAGCATCTGAAGTCGGTCTGCATGACCGCATACGATCCGGGTTTCGTCGATCGCGTTCGGCCGGGCGACATCATCGTCGGCGGCCGGAACTTCGGCTACGGCCACCCGCACTATCCGCCGATGGTGGCTCTGCGCAACGCCGGTATCCAGGCCATCGTGGCCGAGTCGTTCTCGCCGGGATTCTGGCGCGGAGAGACGTTCAACGGAGTACCCCTCATCACCATTCCGGATGTCTCCGGCGCGGTCGTCACCGGTGATGCCGTCGAACTCGATTGGCGACGAGCAGCATTGACCACTGCCGATGGGCGATCCCTGGTAGGTAGTGCGCCCAGCCCTCGTACTGTCGCAGTCATCGAGGCCGGCGGATCGTACGAACTACTTCTGGCCGAACACCGAAGCAAGCAACCACTCACAGGACAGGGAACAGCGCGATGACGAACGTCGACCAGCCTTCTGCGGTCACCAGCGCACCGAAAGCCGACACCACCACCGCGCGCCGTGCCGCGCTCGCCGGTGGCGTCGGCACGCTCATCGAGTATTACGACTTCGCCGTCTACGGATTTCTCGCCGTAGTCATTGCGCCACTGTTCTTTCCGTCCACCAGCCCCGGCGTGTCCATCCTCGCGACCCTGGCGGTATTCGGAGTCGCATACGTCGCACGTCCGCTCGGTGGAATCTTCTTCGGACGCCTCGGCGACAGAAAGGGTCGTCGACAGGCTCTGGTCGTGACGGTGGTCTGCATGGGCATCGCGTGCGGAGTCCTGGGAATGCTGCCCACACACTCGAGTGTGGGCGTGCTGGCACCGATTCTGCTCGTCATCATCCGACTCGCCCAAGGATTCTCTGCAGGAGGTGAAATCGGCGGTGCAGCAACCTATATCGCAGAGTCTGCACCGCCGAACCGTCGCGGCTTCTTCGGGTCGTTCACCCCGGTCGGTTCCACCCTCGGATTCGCGGTCGCCGCAGCCGTTGTCGGAGTGGTCGCCCTCATCACCACCGACGACCAGATGTCGTCGTGGGGCTGGCGCATTCCGTTTCTGCTTGCTCTCCCGCTGGCATTCGTCTGTCTGCGAGTGCGGCTGAAGCTCGAAGACAGCCCCGAGTTCGAGGAAATGGCAGCCAAGAACGAGGTTGCGAAAAGCCCGCTCAGCGATGTCGTGAAGAAGCAGCCGTGGTCGGTGCTACGTGTCGTCGGTATCGCCATTGCGATGAACGGTTCCGGTTACATCGGTCTGACGTACTTCAGCGTGTACCTGATCAACGACCTGGGATTCTCCAAGGACTCGGTCTACTGGACATCGGCGATCGCAATTGCGTTGGCCTGTGCGACCTTCCCACTCAGCGGCATGCTCACAGACAGATTCGGGCGCAAACCGGTACTGCTCAGCGGCTACGTTGCGTATGTCGTCATTGCGTTGCCGGTGTTCATGATCCTCGGCGCGACGTCGTCGATCATCGTGGTGGGCTGTGTGTACTTCGTCTACATGGTTCTCAACGGAGTCGTGCAGGTACCCGCGTTCCCACTGTTCACCGAGCTGTTCCCCCGGGCAGTTCGATACACCGGAGTGTCGTTGGGCTTCAACATCGGCACCATCGCCGCAGGCGGAACAGCACCGTACGTCGCAGCTCAACTGGTCGAGTCGACCGGCAACGCCATGTCACCCGCCTACTGGGTCATGGGTGTCTGCGTGATCGGCGTGCTCACGGTGCTGACCATCAAGGAAACCGGACGCGAGAAACTCCCGGTGTAGTGCGGCGTAGATGCCGTCCATAGTTCGAGACTCGCCCCACCACGTGCACTCGGCGTGGTGGGGCGTCCCGCGTGTGTGCGGTCGAGGACGCGCCGACCGGGGTGACAAACGCGAGCGCACTTGCCAGATGCGCGCAGAATAGCGACGTGATCGGTGTCTACTTTGTGCGCGTCTGGCAAACGCGCGCGCGTTTGCGGAAGTGGGGGCCGCTACCCCAGTATTCCGCACTCTTGCACGAATGCTAGATATGGATAGACAGCGCTACGGAGCGCAGAGTCGACGCACGGCGGCTTCGATTTTCGACGCCCGACGCTGAATTTCGGCGTTGTCGGCAGGCTCGCAGTGCAGGCTCGGCGCGGTCATCCACGCCGAGGTGATGCCGAACATCATGGTGATCAGATCCTCGACGGTGAAGGCGTCGGAGATCAGTCCGTCTCGCTGGGCGTCGGCCATGGCCCTGTGTCGCTCGGCGATGACCGAGTGGATGTCGTCGGTGCCCGAGGTCGCCATACCGCCCTGAAGCTGAGTCCACAGCAGGAGGCGGTGCTCCTCGGGATGCGCAGCGAGGTGCAGGTATTCGCGCGCTGCGTATCCGCCGAGGTCGTCGACGGCGAAGGGTACTTCGTCGATGAACCGCGCGAACCCGTCCTCGACGACGGCCCGGAACAGGGCTTCTTTGTCCCCGAAGTACGCGTACAGACGTTCCTTGCTGGCCTTGGCCGCGGCCGCGATCCGATCGACGCGGGCCCCGGCCAGCCCGTGTACCGAGAACTCGTCCCGGGCGGCGACGACGATGCGGGCGCGGGTCGCAATGGCGTCAGGTTTCATGGCGGTCACCATACCCCCAACCAACTAGTTCGTTTGACTATTGGTTCTGGGTCGCCTACCTTTTTGCTCGGGACATTTTTCGTGCCCAGAATCAACGAGTACGAGTGGGGTAGAAACATGTCGCAGCTCTCCGAGCGCGAAGCGCCGGATCTGAATCCGAACTACGAGCGCCGATGGCTGGTGCTGTGCATCGTCGCCATCACGCAGCTCACGATCGTGCTCGACGGCACGATCGTCAACATTGCGCTGCCGCAGGCTCAGCTGGACCTGGGCATCAGCGACAGCAGCCGCGCCTGGGTCATCACTGCCTACGCGTTGTCGTTCGGCGCACTGCTGCTGCTCGGCGGACGCATCGCCGACTACTGGGGACGCAAGCGCTCGTTCATCGTCGGCATGGCAGGCTTCGCCGTTGCCTCCGCTATCGGCGGACTCGCTCAGGAAGGCTGGCAGCTGTTCATCGCGCGCGCCGGCCAGGGTGTGTTCGCTGCGCTGCTCGCCCCGGCAGCACTGGCCATCCTGACGGTGACGTTCACCGACACCAAGGAACGCGCCAAAGCGTTCGGCGTCTTCGGCGCCATTGCCGGTGGCGGCGCAGCGGTCGGCCTACTCCTCGGCGGAGTGCTCACCGAATACGCGAACTGGCGCTGGTGCCTGCTGGTCAACATCCCGGTCGCAGTGTTCGCCATCGCCGCAGCGGTGCCGCTGGTGAAGGAGAGCAAGGCTCACGGAGACACCCGCTACGACCTGCCCGGCGCGATCCTCGTCGCTCTCGGTCTGGCATCGCTGGTCTACGGCTTCACCGAGGCCGAAGACGGCTGGGCGACGGTACCCACCATCTCGTTCATCGCGCTCGGCCTCGCTCTGCTGGCCGCGTTCGTCGTCGTCGAGTCCAAGTCCGCCAACCCGCTACTCCCCTTGAGTGTGTTGCTCGACCGTGACCGCGGTGCCGCGTACATCGGCTCGGCCGTCATCGGCGCTGCCCTGCTCGGTGGCACGTTGTACCTCACGTTCTACTTCCAGATCGTGCTGGAGATGAGCCCGGTGATCGCCGGCGTCGCGTCGCTCCCGATGACCGGCGGCATTTTGATCACGGCCGCGCTCGCTTCTGCACTCGTGCCGAAGATCGGACCCAAGCCGCTGATGGCCGTCGGTCCGGTCGTCTCCGCAGTCGGCCTGCTGCTGCTCACCCAGATCGGCGTCGACACCTCGTACTTCACGCACGTCCTGCCGGGCGTCGTGCTGCTCGGCCTCGGCCTCGGTCTGCTGATGGTTCCGATGCAGAACGTCGCACTGATCGGCGTTCCCGATCACGACGCAGGTGCCGCATCGGCGCTGATCAACGCCACCCTGCAGGTCGGTGGTGCACTCGGTGCTGCGGTGTTCACCACCGTCTACACCTCGTCGAAGACCTCGTACCTGGCCGAGAATCCGGCACCGACTCCGCCCGCCGGAGTTCCTGCGGAAGCTCTCGCCGGCCAGGAAGTGCCCAGCGACGAGATGTTGGCCGCGCTGCCGGAGCCGATCCGCAACTTCGTGCTCGCGACCATCGACCACGCGTTCTCGGCCGAGGTCTCCGGCTACGCCTGGGCATTCGGTACCGCCGCGATCCTCGTAGCGCTGGTGAGCCCGGTCGTGTTGCTGCTCGTCCGCGCGAAGAAAGACGACCTGCCCGTCGGCGACACCCCGGTACATATCGGATAACGCAGGCACGAACCGACAACCCCGCTGCTCAGCCGTCGAGCAGCGGGGTTGACGTTCTTCGAAGGCATCGTCAGTCCGGGTCGATTGCTTCGGCCTGCGCGGTGAGCAACATGTGCAGCAGCTCGGGAGGCAATGCCATCGGAGGCATCGCGCCGAGGGTGATCGAGTTGTCGGAATCGCCGTTCAGTTCCTCCACCTCGTCGTGCAGGCTTTCCATCTTCTCGTCCAGTGTGTTGGCCGTCTCGGCGGCCTCGGTCAGTTCCGCCAACAGGGTGGGCGGAATCTGGCCGCGGTACTTGTAGAAGATCTTGTGCTCGAGGCTCGCCCAGAAATCCATGGCAATCGTGCGGATCTGGAGTTCGACCAAGACCGGTTGGACGCGATCGGACATGAACACCGGAATTTCGACGATGAGGTGCAAACTCTTGTAGCCGTTGGCTTTCGGGTTCGCGATGTAATCCTTGACCTCGACGACTCGAACGTCGGTCTGACTACTGAGCATGTCCGCGATGCGGTAGGTGTCGGAGATGAAGCTGCACGTGATGCGGACACCTGCGACGTCGAAGATGTTCTCGCGAATGGCGTCGAGCGTCAGTGCGCACTTCTTGCGCTGAGCCTTGTCGACGATGCTCTCGGGCGTCTTGAGTCGCGACGAGACATGCTCGATGGGGCTGTAGCGGTGGATGTGAGTGAATTCCTGCTTCAGGATGTTGATCTTGGTGATCAGTTCGTCGATTCCGAACTTGTAACTCATCATGAAGCGGGTGAAATCGTGCCTCAGCTGCACCAGGTCGACGACGGCTTCACTGTTGCTCATGCCCCCGATTGTCCACGATCGCCGGACGTGACCGCGCCGCGCGAGAATCGAAGCTGGCGTCGCTGCACGTGGCACCGAGTTCTGGGGTGAACCGCACGAGATTGCACCTCTGGCATTGATGGGTACGGTGATGCCCCCGCTCACACGAGCAAGCACGTGAACCCACCAATACCGAACCGGCGACAAGCGGATGGCCGTTGGTGCAGTGAGTAGGTGCTCGTTCTGCCCACCGATCGCCGACGCGGTAGAGCGACCCGGCAACCGGGTCGGTGTCGCGCTCGTCGGATGCCATCGCGCGCAACCGCCTTCGACACTGTCTACCGTCCGATATGGACCGCCCGAAGTGGCTCCGCTGGCCGCATCGCCAACTCCGGGGGCCCGCTCAGACTAACAGAAATCGAACGTATGTTCTAACGTGGATGTCAAAACCACGTCTTGCGGCCACCGACTGCGCGCCCCATCGAACCGAGCAACGTCAGTACCGCGCCGACGACCACCAGAATGATGCCGATAGTCGTCAAAATTGAAATGCCGGCGAAATAGCCGATGAGGGCGAGGATGATTCCGAGAACGATCATGACTACTCCTGGTGCCAAAGTGAGCCCACTATCGACGAATTGTCGATGGGACCGAACCTACTCGGGCGCGTGGACGATTGCTCACAATTGTCGCTATTTTCCGGCATCCACTTTCGCCGCGAGGAAAGCCTCCGGATCGATCAGATCCGCCTGCCCCACGATCGATCCCAGATCCGCGATGCGCTCGATCCCGGTGAGCACCATCTCCTCCTCGACGGTGCCCTCGGCGTAGCCGTAGTAGCAGGTCGACGTGGTGTGGTTGTGGTCGTTGTCGATGCGATTGGCGCGGCCCTCGATCTGCCTGATGTCGATGGGTGTCCACCGAGGATCGTGAATCAGCGTCACGCGCGGTGCGAGTGTGGAGACCGTCCCCTCCGGGAGCAGTAACTCGTTGGTGTGCAGGTTGATCGCGCTCGTGGTGGTCGAGACGATGACCGACGCGTCGCCGGTCTGAAAACGGCGGATCGACGCCTCCTGCTCGGGACTGCTCATGCTCCCGTCGACCACGGCGACCTCGAGCCCCTCGTCTCGAAGTGTCTGGGCCAGAGCAGCGACCGACTCGCGGTAGAACATCGAGACGAACACCTGATTGCCTGCCTTGACCCACGTCCGGACTTGATCCGCAGACGCGGGAATGCGCAGGTACGAGCACTTCTGGCGAAATCGCAGCGTCGCCGCACGAGTACTCGGATTCTTCTGCAGCACTCTCTTTCCGCCGACGGCCTTCCAGATCGGCAGGCCGACTTCCTTGCGGTAGTCCACCCACGCCGAGTTGTACAGCCGCTTCTGCGCGGCCGTGAGTTCCTGGCCGAGGGGCTCCCGCGGAGTCGGTGGGGACGGCCGCGAAATAGACCACGGCACAGCGCCTCCCGACAACCAACCGTGCACAGACGCGATGTCGCGGGCTCGCGTCGTCGCGTCCTCGGGCTCCCACCGCCACGTGGTCAACCCCGTCGTCGCCTTCCCTGCCTTGACGGCGAACCCGGACTCGATGAGGAACTCCGCCCACTTCATCGTCACGGCATACCCGAGATACTCGTCGTCACCGAGGATCTCGACGCCGCGGCTGCGTTCCACGGCACGGGCCATGTACGCGAAATGCAGCGGCTGATAGCCGGGAGTGGCAGACATCCACACGACGGATCGGGCCGCCTCCTGATACCGCCACAGAATTTGCGACTGCTGCGATTCGATGTTCATCAACGCATGCGACTCGTCGGCGATCACCACGTCGATGTCGAACCGCAGCTCGCCCAGCGAGATGGTCCGCTTGTTCTGCGTCCGTTTACGTTTGCCCAGATCGGTCTCGGGCGGAACCGACAGCAGCTTCTTGGTGGACTGATAGGTGATCAGCAACCAACGCTTGCGGTCGGACGGCTCGATGTCCGCCTCGCTGTCTGCAATGGTGCGACGCCACCCCGGCAGCGCACCCTTGGGTGCCACCACCAGAACCGTGCCGATCTCGGCGGCCGACATCTGCCGCACGGCCTCGCACACGGCCAACGTCTTACCCAGACCCGTCGAATCCATCTGCGCGAAGTACGGGAAGCCGGCGTCGAGCGCGGCCAGATGGCGTCGGACCGATTCGAGTTGGGTGTCGCGAGGCTGCATCGCCCGTTCGCGCACCTCTTCGTCGCGCCAACTGTCGTTCGCGTCGTCCTCGAGCCACCGCTGCAGGCTGTACGGCATCGATTCGTACGGCTGCAGGTACTCGGGCAGTTCGGTTCCGTAATACGCGAACACGCGCGGTCCGGGGTACCAGCGCGCTCCCGCTGCGCCCGCCGCGGACCGATCCTCGAACGGCACGTCCAACACCCACACGCGCTCGCCGGGATCGGGCACCCGAAGATCGGGGGCGGCGGACTTGCGGGGCGAGGTCTTGCGCGGGGCTGCTCTCTTGCGAGGTGCGGCCTTCTTCGGGGCAGCTTTCTTCGCCGCAGGCTCACCGTTCTTCGCAGCCGCGAACTTTCGCGCAGCGCTGCTCTGCCCGGCCTTGACGGTGCGGGCAGTGGTGGATCGGGCAGTGCGTTTACGAGGTGGCATCGGATCCAGTCTGTCGTACGGTGTGCACGAACACCGTAAAGGAGCCCTGTGACATACCCGAACAACCCGCGCGCCGTAGTTCTCGTCCACGACCGGGACCCGTCCCTGGCGCGTCGCGACATCGGCACCCTCGCCGCCGAATTGCACACCAGGGGTTTCCGGTTGGACGTGCATTCCTTCGACCACAGTCCCGATGTCGCACCACCGACGCTGTCCGACGCGCAGGTGGTGGTGGTCATGGGCTCACCCGACGCCGCGTACGACGACACGCTGACGTGGCTCGCGCCGGAGATCGCGTATGTGCGGGACGCGATCGACACAGGTGTTCCGATCCTCGGCGTCTGCTTCGGCGGCCAGTTGCTCGCCCGGGTGCTCGGTGGATCGGTACGCAAGTCCGAGCATCCCGAATACGGATTCGTCGAGGTCGAGACGTCCGATCCCGAGCTCATCGCCCCGGGCCCGTGGATGGAATTCCACGGTGACACGTTCGTCGCACCGCCGGAGGCGACGGTGATCGCCCGCAACGAGGCAGCGCAACAGGCCTTCGTTCTCGGTCCACACCTCGGGTTGCAGTTCCACCCCGAGATCGACCTCGATACCTACGATGCATGGGCGGCCGCGTGGCAGCGCGACGGCGTCGAACACGCGGTGGACGTGCACCAGATCAGGCAAGACATTGCCGACTCCGAAGCAGCAGCTCGCAAGCGGTGCTCGGCCCTGCTGGACGCATTTCTCGCCCGATCCTCGGCGGTGCCCCGGTAGGGTCGAACGATGACCGAGGCCAGGCCCAGCAACTTCAGCGATCACCAACTCGGCATCTACGCCGCCGGAATGTTCGCCCAGCAGACACCGTCGATCACCACCAATCTGGCGCGGCTGGAGGACCAGGCTGCCGAGAAGCTCTCGCCCGAGGCGCTCGGCTACATCGTCGCCAGCGCGGGCAGTGGCTCGACGGCGCGGGCGAACCGGGCCGCCTTCGACAGGTGGGCCATCACGCCGCGGATGCTGCGCAGCTCGGCCTCGCGTGATCATGCGTGCACCGTGCTCGGCACCGACATGCCTGCACCGCTGTTGATCGCTCCGGTGGGTATTCAGACTCTCGCCCATCCCGACGGTGAACTCGCGACGGTTCGCGCGGCTGCGGAACTCGGTGTGCCGTACATACATTCGACGCAGGCGTCGCATTCGTTCGAGCAGATCGCCGAGGCGGGCGGAGATGCGCCGCGCTGGTATCAGTTGTACTGGCCGACGGACGAATCGGTTCTGCTGAGCTTCCTGCAGCGCGCGAAGGACACCGGATTCACCACGTTGGTGCTGACGCTCGACACGACGTTGCTGGGCTGGCGGCCCGCCGATCTCGACCGCGGGTACCTCCCGTTCTTGGCGAACCTCGGCATCGAGAACTATTTGAGCGATCCGGCGTTCCAAGCCGGACTCGCTCAGCCCGTCGAGGAGAATCCCGTTGCAGCCGCGATGCATTGGGCGCAGATGTTCCCCAACCCGGGGCTGTCGTGGAAGAACCTGGCGTTCCTGCGAGAGCATTGGGACGGCCCGATCGTGCTCAAGGGCATCTGCACCGTCGGCGACGCCCGAGAAGCGGCCGCCCACGGAGTCGACGGCATCGTCGTCTCCAACCACGGCGGCCGTCAGATCGACGGTGCCAGGCCGTCTCTCGACGCGTTGCCGTCCATCGTCGAGGCCGTCGGTGACGAACTGACGATCCTGTTCGACTCCGGTGTGCGCACCGGTGCCGACATGGCCAAGGCGCTGGCGCTCGGTGCCGATGCGGTTCTTCTCGGCCGCCCGTTCCTGTACGGTCTCGCCCTCGGCGGGCAGGAGGGTGTTGCACACGTACTACGTTGCCTGCTGGCCGAATTCGACTTGGTGACCAGCCTGTCCGGCCATACCGGCGCGGGCGAGCTCGGTCGCGACTCGATCGAGGCGTCCTGATGGAGTGGACGAAGCACGCCATCTGGTGGCACCTGTACCCGCTCGGCTTCACCGGCGCTCCGGTACACGGATGGGACGGTGAATCGCAGTCGGATCTGCACCGGCTGAACAGAATCGAGAAGTGGCTCGACTACGCCCTCGAGCTCGGTGCGTCGGGCATCGCCCTCGGTCCGATCTTCGAGTCGGAGAAGCACGGCTACGACACTGTCGACTACTACCACGTCGACGGTCGGCTCGGCACCGACGAGGACATCGATTCGCTGATCGCTGCGGCGCATTCCCGCGGCCTGAAGATCATGTTCGACGGCGTCTTCAACCATGTCGCGCAGAGCTTCCCGAAGTTCCGTGAGGCTCTGGCCGAGGGCCCGGATTCCGAGGCCGCGGAGTGGTTCCACCTCGACTGGTCCGGGGACGAGCCGACGCATCGCAATTTCGAGGGCCACGACGAACTGGTCGCGCTCAACCACGAGAGCCCGCACGTGCAGCAGTACGTGGTGGACGTGCTGTCGCACTGGCTCGAACGCGGCGTGGACGCCTGGCGGCTCGACGCGGCCTACGCGGTACCGCCGCGCTTTTGGGCTGCGGTGATGCCGAAGGTTCGCGAGAAGCATTCGGCAGCATACTTTCTCGGCGAGGTCATTCACGGTGACTACGACCGGATCGTCTCGGCGTCCACGTTGGACTCGGTGACCCAGTACGAACTGTGGAAGGCGATCTGGAGTGGCCTGAGCGAGCTCAACTTCTTCGAGCTCTCGCACGCGTTGGAGCGTCACAACGGCTGGCTCGACGCATTCGTGCCCGCCACGTTCGTGGGAAATCATGACGTCAATCGCATCGCCAGCGTCATCGAGGACGAGCGACATCTGCTGCACGCGTTGGTGGTTCTGTTCACCGTGGGCGGGATGCCGATGATCTACTACGGCGACGAGCAGGCATTCCGCGGTATCAAGGAAGATCGCGTCGGCGGTGATGACGAGGTGCGTCCCGAATACCCGGACACTTCCGAGGATCTCGCCCCGTACGGCTGGCCCGTCTACCGAGTGCATCAGGAGCTGATCGCAGTTCGGCGTCGCAATCCGTGGTTGTACTCCGCGCGCACCGAGACACTCGAGCTCACCAACACCGCACTGCTCTACCGCGTGTACGCGGACGACAATTCGATGACGGTGGCGCTCAACCTCGGCGACGAGGCCATCGACTACCCGGCCCAGGGCAGCGAAGTGCTGGCCGGTGAGGCGCACCTGAACGACGGACGGGTAAGCGTTCCTCCCCACGGCTGGGCTGTCATCGGCTGATCGCTGCATACGGCTGTATTCGGCTATCTACGTCGAGCGCAAGAAAGCAGTAGAGAGACCTACAGGTACAGTCGACCGCGACACGGGGTGCCCGTCAGGGCTGAGATCACACCCGTCGAACCTGATCTGGTTAGGACCAGCGAAGGGAATGTCGTGACGTTTCGGTATTTCCTGTCCCTCGCGACGGTCCCGACCTCGAACGAGAGGCGATGCACGTGAAGATCGACGAGCAGACAGTGTTGGTCACCGGCGGCGGCCGCGGACTGGGAGCATCGATCGCCGCGGCGTTCGCCGGTGAGGGCGCACGTGTGGTGATCGACTACCGCACCAGCAAAGAGGCAGCGGAGGCGTTGGCGGAAAGGCTCGGCGACCGTGCATTCGCGGTTCAGGGCGACGTGACCGACGAGAGCGCGGTGGCCTCGGTGTTCGACTCGGCCCGTGCGCATTTCGGCACTCCGATCACCACAGTCGTCAACAACGCATTGGCCGACTTCTCCTTCGACGGAGATGCCCGCCCCAAGGCCGACACCATCACCTGGGATCGGTTCGACGCTCAACTGCGGGGCAGCGTTCGCGCGGCACTGCTCACCACGCAGGCGGCCCTGCCGGGAATGCGTGAGGCGGGCTTCGGCCGAATCATCAACGTGGGCACCAACTTGTTCCAGAATCCAGTGGTGCCGTACCACGACTACACTGCCTCCAAGGCCGCCCTGCTCTCGCTGACGCGCACGTTGTCCGTGGACCTGGGCGCGGACAACATCACCGTCAACATGGTCTCGGGCGGACTGCTGCGCACCACCGATGCCAGTGCCGCGACCCCGGCCGAGGTGTTCGACTTCATCGCGGCCTCGACCCCGCTGCAACGCGTCACCACGCCGGAGGAATTCGCCGATGCTCTGCTGTTCTTCGCCTCCCCGTGGGCGCGGTCGGTGACCGGTCAGAACCTCGTTGTCGACGGCGGTTTGGTCAAGAACTGATATGCACCTCAACGCGTTTCTGTACGGCTGCGGACATCACAGCGCAGCGTGGAGGCATCCCGATTCGCGAGTGGAGGACCTGGGCAACATCGCGTACTACGAGGAACTTGCGCAGCTGGCCGAACGGGGAAAGTTCGACGCGGTGTTCTTTGCCGACGGGCATTCCGTTCGCGATCCGGCCGGCGCAGGAACCTGGTTTCTCGAACCGATCACGGCGCTGTCGGCCATAGCCAGAGCGACCACACACATCGGTCTGGTTACCACCGTGTCGTCGACGTTCTACACACCGTTCCATGCCGCGCGCATGCTGGCGTCGTTGGACCACATCAGCGGCGGACGGGCCGGCTGGAACGTCGTCACCTCCATGTTCGACGCCGAAGCACGCAATCACGGAATGGACGCCATCCCGGCTCGGGAGGAGCGCTACGCACGCGCAGCAGAGTTCGTCGATACTGCACTGGCACTCTGGGATTCGTGGGAGCCCGATGCCCTGACGCTCGATCGCACCGGGATGTACGCCGACCCGGCCAAGGTGCACTCGATCGACCACGACGGCAAACACTTTCGAGTCGACGGCCCGCTGACGGTGCCGCGGTCGCCGCAGGGCAGGCCGGTTCTGTTTCAGGCCGGGGCGTCGGGCCCGGGCCGCGACCTGGCGGCGAAGTATGCCGAGGCGATCTACGCCGTCGCCTACGATCTCGTTGCCGCGCAGAGCTATTACGAGGATGTGAAGTCTCGCATCGACAGTGCTGGTCGCGACAGTGCGACAGTGGGCATCATGCCGGGACTGGTGACGTACATCGGCTCGACGATGGACGAGGCCCGTCGCAAGAAGGCCGAACTGGACGTCTTGCTGCCGACGGAACAATCCCTGGCGATGCTCTCGACGTTCACCGGGCAGGATTGTGCTGCCTGGGAACTCGATGAACCGGTGCCCCCGCTACCGCCGGCAGCAGAGTTCACCGGACCGCAGGGCCGCTACGAGACGATTCTGCGCATCGTCGAGAAGGATGACCCCACCGTGCGTGAGTTGCTCGGCACGCTGGCGGCCGGCGGTGGGCACGCCACGATGATCGGCACACCGGAGTCCATCGCTGACGAGATGGAATCGTGGATCGGCCGCGGTGCCGACGGCTTCAACCTGATGTGCCCGCGCTACCCGGACTCACTCGCCGACTTCGTCGAACACGTGGTCCCGATCCTGCAGCAGCGCGGCCTCTTTCGATCCGAATACACGTCGTCCACGCTGCGCGGGCATCTGACCGTATGACCTGAAGGTTCAGTCCAGCGAGTCGATGAATTCTGTCGTCAATCGTGCGATGTCGTCCGCATGGGAGATCGGCGACCAGTGACCCGCCGGAATGTCGTTGCGCGTGAGGTTCTTCACCCACATGCCGGTGTCGTCGTAGTGGTACGGCCGCACCGCGACGTCCTCGGTGTTGACGATGAGGTGCACGGGGATGTCGATGTACCGATCTCGCGGATTGGTCAGAATCGGAATGATGTTGGCGCGGTACAGGTTGGTGCCGTTGGTTGCGTCCGACCACAGCGTGGGGTTCTGGGTGACGAGCTTCGGATCGACGCCGGAAAATTCTTGTAGAAATGCCGGCCAGCCCTTGGCGAACTGTCGCTTGATGCGCAGCGTCGACAGGCCGGGGATGTGAAAGGTGACGGTGTACCAGGACGCTCGGGTCTGGGCGAGAACCTGCTTGATTCCGGCAAGAGTGGGACGACGCAGGCGCGACTGCGACCACTTACCCAGGTGATCGAGGTTGGGTCCCGAAATCGATGTGTACGAACGGATTCGATCCTTCGCCTGGGGCTGGGCTGCAGCCTCCCATACTTCGACGGCGCCCCAGTCGTGCGCGAGCACGTGAACGGGAGCGTCGGGGCTGACCGCATCTGCCACGGCATAGAAGTCCGCCGCCAACCGGGCCAACTTGTACGCCGACTGCTCGACCGGCACCGTGCTCTCGCCGGCTCCGCGCGAGTCGTAGCTGATCACCCGAAAACGGTCTTCGAGTTGCGGGACGATGTGGCTCCACAGTTCGTGAGTATCGGGCCACCCGTGAACGAGGACGATGGGTTCGCCCTCGGGGTTTCCGCTCTCGAACACCGCCAGCCGAATGCCTTCGTTGACGACCGTCATGCGAACTGCGTTGCTGCTCACTGTCTTTCCGTTCTATAGATCGAGTACGAGACGGGCGCTTCGAGCGCGCGAGACGCAGATGAGCATGTGGTCGCGCTGCTCTTCCGGGGTCAATCGCGATTCCAGGTGTTCGGGCTCGCCGGCGAGCACCCGCACCTTGCAGGTACCGCAGAAGCCCTGTTGGCACGAGTACGCGATATTGGGCTTCTGCTGCTTGACGGCCGTGAGCACGGAGGCGTCGGCGGCGACGTCGAGCACGGCTCCACTGCTGATCAGCTGCACCTCGAACGGTGTGCCGTCGAGGATCGGCGGCGGGCCGAAGCGTTCGAAATGCAATGCGGTGGCGGCGCATTGGCGGAAGTCGCGGCGGACGGCGTCGAGCATGGGGGTAGGACCGCAGCAGTAGACCGCACCGCCTGCGGGTGCGCGCTCGAGCAATTCACCCTCGGTGGGGTACCCGTGCACGTCGTCGGTCCGGACGAACACGCGATCCGATTCCCAGCTCTCGATCTCGTCGAGAAAAGGCATCGTGTCCCGGGAGCGACCGCAGTACACGAACTGCCAATCCATCCCGAGAATCCTTGCGGCACGGACCATCGCGATGATGGGGGTGATGCCGATGCCGCCGGCGACGAACAGCGCGCTGCCCTCGGCGACGAAGGGAAAGCCGTTCCGTGGGCCGCGTACGATGACCTCGGTTCCGGGCTCGAGTGCATGCATCTCGATGGATCCACCTGCGCCGGTGGGGATTCGGCGCACGGCGATACGGTAGCAACTACGGTCGGATGGATCGCCGCACAGCGAGTACTGCCGACGGCGACCCGACGGCAGATGTAGATCGAGGTGGCAGCCGGGATGCCAGTTCGGCAGCTGCTCCCCCGTCGGCGAGGCGAGGGTCAGAGCGGCGACGTTCTCGTCCTCGGCGATGATCTCGCGGTCGACGACCACCAGCCGCAGCGCGGAATCGGGATTGTGGCCGGCTACCGCGTCGTCGTACTCCTTGCCGGCAGTCGCATGCATGTAGCCGTTGAGGAACGTTCCGAGCATCTGCATCGAGCGATCGGCGCGGGGGCGTCCGCGGAGATCCGGTGGCGCGTCCTTGGGCAACAGCCGCGGAACGCGACCCGTCGAGAGCTTCACCGCGCCGCAGCCTGCGCGGCCGGGGACGACGCCAGGTAGCGCACGGCCTGAGCCGTCGAGCCTTCCTGGCTCGGGTGATACGACTTCTTCAGGTAGCGAGACATACTGCGGCCGACGTGCGTCAGCGCCGGCAGCGTGCCGCGGCGAACAGACTTGCGCCACAGGGCCGATCGGGGCTTGCGGACCGACTTCGGGGCGCTCTGCAGCTCGGGGTCGTTCTTCATCAGAAAGATGATGCCGCGCATCCAGATGTACCCCATCAACGGAACGACCACGACGAACGTGCGCAGGCGACGTACCTCGCGCTTGTCGAAGTAACGAAGGGTGTCGTACGCGACCGAGCGGTGTTCCACTTCCTCGGCACCGTGCCACCGCAGCAGATCGAGCATCGTCGGATGGATGCCGGCGCGGTCGAGACCGTCGGCATTGAGTACCCAATCACCGAGGAACGCCGTCACGTGCTCGATGGCCGCGATGAGGGCCAGCCGCTCGACGAGGTTGTTCTTCGAACGCAGACTCGTCACCGAATCCGATCCGAGGACCTTGCCGAAGGCCCATTCCATCTGATCGGTGAACGGGGTGGGGTCGAGTCCGTTGTTCTGCAGATGCACGAGAACGCCGGTATGGGCCTCGGCGTGCACGGCTTCCTGCCCGATGAAGCCGATGACGTCGTCGCGCAGCTTCTCGTCGTCGATGTAGGGCAGGGCCTCTTTGAACGTGTCGACGAACCAGTGCTCGCCGGCCGGGAGTAGTAGATGCAGCACGTTGAGGACGTGCGTGGTGTACGGATCGCCGGGCACCCAGTGCATCGGCAGATCGCTCCAGTCGAACTTGACGTTCCTGGCCTGAAGCATCACTTCGCCCGGGTCCGATGCGACGGCGTTGCGCTCGTTCATCGAGTCGACCTCCTCCACGTCCACGATGTGGCCGCTGCCACAGTGCGCGACTTAGTATAAACATCGGTTACAGGTAAAAGGAACCATGTCGGTGGACAGTGAGAGACTTCTGTGATGACCGACCCCTCCCCAGTGGCTGTTCCCCCGAGCAGCGTGCCCGTGGCCTGGCCCACCGAGTGGCCCGTCGATGTGCGTCGAATCGCGGACGCCACAGTCGATGCCCTTGCTGCTGTCGTGGCGCAGGATCCGATCGCGTTCGACGAGGCCGTCGAACTGTTGGACCGCTCGGACGCGGCCAAGGCCGGGAACGTGCATGCGGAGATGGTACGGAGTTTGCTCGAAGAGGTATACAGCGATGGCTTGACCGGGGAGAACGTCCAGGAAGTACTCGGCCGAACCGTCCGCGGAGCCGAGTGGCTCCCGAGCGTGGACATCGCCGGATTCGTCGAGGTGCTCACCGGCGCGCTGGGTGTGACGGACGTCGACGAACAATCACGTTCGAGGCCGCGGCCTGCGCACGCCCTGCTGGTGGTGGCGGATCTGCTCGCGATTCGTCGAAGCCGCGCCGAAACGTATGTGCGCCGCGCACTGGCCGAAATTCACCGCGCGCAGACAGTGGAGATGCCCTAGTGAGATCTTCGCCTGTATTGCTTGGACGGTAGAGAGGCGAAGAGAGCGCTACCAACGCGAGGGGCGTGTCGAGCTCGCAGTTGTGCAGGCGATGAGGGCGTTTCGGCCTACACAACTGCGAACTCGGCACTGGTCGGGGCTACCGATGCAGCAGATTGGCCCCGGCGACGATGGCCCGGATCGACGACAGGGTTGCGTCGGGCTCGATGGACATCGACCATTCGCGGCGACCGTCGTGCTCGGCCAGGACGAAGGTGGCGGTCTCGTCGCCGATGCGCTGTTGGTGGAACGAGAGGATCTCGATGCGGAATCCGGCGTCGTGGAGCATCGACGTCAACGCCTCGATCGGTCCGTATGTTGTTGCGGCACAAGCGAAGATGGTGTCACCGATGCCGAAGGTGGCGTCGAACGACATCTTGCCCCCGGTGGCCCCAGTGCCGGACCAAGAGCCCAGCCGGAGGGGCCCGGTGGTGGGCGAGAAGCGGTCGACGAAGGCCGTCCACGACATGTGTTGCCCGGAGATCTCGTCGCGCATCGTGCGCGGCAGGGCGCAGCCGAAGCGAGCATGGAACGGATCTGTGGCGAAAGTCGAAGCGAGTGAATTCATGAAGGTGGTCCTGGCGAATGTGAAGGGAGGACCGAGAGAGCACGACGACCCGCAGCGAGGGGTCGGTCCGAATCAGACCCCGCTACGGCGGCGTACTACGAGAATGCGCTTCACGGAGCCGACAGTAGCCCCGGCCTCGGGCGTCCCGCAAGTATCGAACGAATACGGATCTCTAGGACACGAGCTAGATGTCCGCATATATCGCACGATTCGTTGTAACTTTGGCCCCATGGACCCCGTGCGTAACCCTTACGCTCCCGGCGCAGGCCAGCGCCCACCCGAGCTCGCCGGTCGAAAGAAGCAGCTCGACGCCTTCGACGTCGTGCTCGAACGCATCACCCGCGGCCGACCGGAACGCAGCGTCGTGCTCACTGGGCTGCGCGGCGTCGGCAAGACGGTGCTGCTCAACCACCTCCGATCCGCGGCCATCGCGCGCGGCTGGGGCACCGGCAAGATCGAGGCTCGCCCCGACCAGGAACTGCGCCGGCCCCTGTCGTCGGCGCTGCACATGGCGGTACGCGGCATCGCGGCCTCGCATCGAGACCCCGAACGCGTCGACGAGTTTCTCGGCGTCCTCAAGGCCTTCGCGCTGCGCGCCACCGCGGACAAGGGGATGCGCGAGCGGTGGCAGCCGGGCATCGACGTCCCGGCCAAGACCGGCCGCGCCGATTCCGGCGACATCGAGATCGACCTCGTCGAACTGCTGCTCGACGCTTCCGCACTGGCCGGGGACGTGGGTGTGGGTATCGCCATCTTCATCGACGAGATGCAGGACCTCGGGCCCGCTGACATCTCCGCACTGTGCGCGGCCTGCCACGAACTCAGTCAGGACACCGCGCCGCTGATCATCGTCGGGGCCGGACTACCGCACCTACCGGCTGTGTTGTCGGCATCCAAGAGTTACTCCGAGCGCCTGTTCAGCTACCACCGAATCGGCAGGCTCGAGCGTGCCGCAGCAGACCTCGCGTTGATCGCGCCGGCCGACCGCGAGGACGTCGAATTCACCCCCGAGGCACTCGACGCGCTCTACGCAGCCGCCGATGGCTACCCCTACTTCGTGCAGGCCTACGGCAAAGCGACCTGGGATCTCGCCGCCGACAGCCCGATTTCCGCCGAGGACGTGCGTGTTGCCGCTCCGACAGCGGAGGAGGAATTGGCGGTCGGATTCTTCGGTTCGCGCTACGAACGCGCGACGCCCGCCGAACGCGAATACATGCGCGCGATGGCCGAACTGTCGGTGGACGACGGTTCGGTGCCGACTTCGGCCGTGGCCACCGAGCTCAAACGCAAGCCGGCATCACTGTCGCCTGCCCGCGACGGCTTGATCAAGAAGGGCCTGATCTACTCGGCCGAGCGCGGCACGATCGCGTTCACGGTGCCGCATTTCGGGCGCTACCTGAGAGCGCAAACCGACGAGCCCGCCGCGGTCTGAGGCGTCGACGCTACGACTGCGCTCGCGCCCCGGTCAGCTTCTCGAGGCGGCGGACCGCGGTGCGATCGGTGCGGTCGACGTTGACGAGGCTCGGGTCGCCGTCGTAGAAGTCCATCAGGCGCTGATCCATCACCTTGCGCCACAAGGGCGGAACCATCGCGCAAAAGATCATCACCGCGTATCCGGCCGGGAGTTGCGGGGACTCGTCGACGGTTCGTAGTGCTTGGTAGCGGCGCACCGGATTCGCGTGATGATCGCTGTGGCGCTGCAGGTGGTACAGAAATAGATTGCTCCACAGGTGATCGCTGTTCCAGCTGTCCCGGTGCGAGGGCTTGGCGTAGCGACCGTCCGGACGCCTGGTGCGCATCAGGCCGTAGTGCTCGAGGTAGTTGGCAGCCTCGTACAGGACGATGGCGATGGCGGCCTGAATCAGTAGGTACGGCAACACGATCCAACCGAACACTGCGATCAGTGCCCCGAACAGAACGATGCTCATCGCGGCCGCATTGAAAAGGTTGTTGCGCAGCGTCCACGGTGACGAGCCCGACCGTGCGAGTCGACGGGTTTCGAGATCCCAGGCCGAATGCAGACCGTGGATCATCGTGCGTGGCAGAAACTTCCAGAACGATTCACCGAATTTCGCCGACGCCGGATCCTCTGGGGTGGCGACGCGCAGATGGTGGCCGTGGTTGTGCTCGACGTAGAAGTGGCCGTACAGCGTCTGCGCCAGAGTGACTTTGGAGAGCCACCGCTCGACGTTCTCGCGCTTGTGCCCCAGTTCGTGCGCGGCATTGATGCCGACGCCGCCGACGACGCCCACAGTGACGGCCAGACCGATCCTCTCCGGTGTGCCGAGTGGGCCGTGGGCCCACAGGTAACACGCGGCCACCAGGCCGGCGTACTGCAGCGGGAGGAAGAGGTAGACGCACCACCGGTAGTATTTGTCCTTGTCGAGTGCTGCGAGAGCCTCGTCGGGTGGATTGCTGCGATCGACGCCCGCGAACTTGTCGACCAGGGGCAGCGCGATGCCCATGATCATCAGCCCGAGTGCCCAGAATGCGCCGGGTCCGAGGAGTGTCACCAAGCCCCACGCCAGGAACGGGCTCAGCGGAATCGTCAGGCCGAGCGGCCAGAGATAACGCTTGGGATCGCGCCACGTCGGCGAGGCCCCTGCGGCGTCCTTGTCGGGCATGCGTGAACTCACTCCTGATCTTCGAGGCTGCCCACGCGGTACGAGGGGGTGCGGTGGTGGTCTGTCACAAGTACATCGCCACGCCTCTGAGGATAGTTACCTAGACGAATCTGTGGGGTTCGAGCGATGGGCCGTCGAAGGCGTCGCGGTCCTTGTACGGTGACCGAATGCAGCATGTCGAGTCGTCGTTCGCCGGGGTACACGGAACTCGTATCGTCTACGACGTCTGGACCCCGGACGTCGCCGCCGATAATTCGCCTACCGGCGTTCTGGTGCTGGCCCACGGCCTGGCCGAGCACGCAGGTCGGTACCGACACGTGATCGAGCGGCTCGGCTCGCTCGGCCTCGTCGTCTACGCACCCGACCACCGCGGGCACGGGCGATCCGGCGGCAAACGAGTCTCTTTGGCGAAGTGGTCGGACTTCACCGACGACCTGCACACACTCTTCGGCATCGCGGCGGAGCAGCACCCCGGCAGCCGCACCTTCCTCCTCGGACACAGCATGGGCGGTGCCATCGCACTGTCCTACGCCCTGGACCATCAGGGTGATCTGGACGCACTGATGCTGTCCGGGCCTGCGGTCAACCCGTCCGTGGGCCAGCCGAAAGCGTTGGTCGCGGTGGGTGCAGTCCTCGGCAGGTTCGTGCCGTCGCTGCCGGTGCTGAAACTCGACCCCCACGACGTCTCCCGCGACAAGGCCGTCGTCGACGCCTATGTCGCCGATCCGCTGGGCTATCACGGCAGCGTCACGGCCGGGCTCGCGGCAGCACTGTTGCAGGAGAGTCGTACGTATCCCGCCAGATTGCCGTCGCTGACCATTCCGGTGTTGCTGCAGCACGGAACCGCGGACCGGTTGGCCGATGTCTCGGGCAGCGAGCTGATCGTCGAACTGGCGGGATCCGAGGACCTGACCTTGAAAACCTACGACGGGTTGTTCCACGAAGTCTTCAACGAGCCGGAGCAGGAACGCGTGCTCGACGACCTGATCACGTGGTTACGTCCGCGGGTCGGCGGCGGGGCTGTAAGTTCCTGACGGGTCCAGCGGAAGAACGGGGTTACGACCATGGCCAGACGAGCGCTCGTATTGGGCGGCGGCGGTGTAGCGGGCATTGCGTGGCAGACAGGCGTCCTTCTGGGACTGGCCGAGGCCGGGGCCGATGTCAGCGACGCCGAGATGTTGCTCGGAACGTCGGCCGGTTCTTCGGTGGCCGCTCAGATCTCGAGCGGCACCCCGGTGTCGGAGTTCTTCGAGCGTCAGGCGGACGAGTCGAAGCAGGACAACGAGCCACACGCCGAGGCCACCATCGACGAGCTCGTCACCATGTTGGCCCGAGCAGCCCAGAACTCGGACGGCAGTGCGCTGGACACCCGCAGGCGCATCGGTGCCGAAGCTCTGGCGACATCGACGATCAGCGAACGGGAACGACGAGCCATCATCGCCCGCCGACTGACGAAGCACTCGTGGCCCGACCGTGATCTGCGGATCGTCACCGTGGACGCCCTGACAGGGCGCCATCGAGTACTGGACCGGGGATCGGGCGTCGAGCTCATCGACGCCGTGGCCGCGAGCTGCGCGATCCCGGGCATGTGGCCGCCGGTGACGATCGGCGATCACCGCTACGTCGACGGCGGTATCCGTGCGAGCGAGAACGCCGATCTGGCGGTGGGTTTCGAGAAGGTGCTGGTGCTCAAGGTCGGTGCACTCGACCTGGAAGGCGACCCCTTCGAGGTCGAACGGGGAAAATTGGTCAAGGGCGGCTCGAAGGTGGAAGTGATCGTTCCCGACGCGGCTTCGTCGGCTGCGATCGGACCCGACCCCACCGACATCGCCGTGCGCGCAGCGGCGGCAACAGCGGGCCGGGCGCAGGGCACCGCCATCGCCGAGCGTATCGCCGAATTCTGGGTGGGCTGAGACCCGCGAACGGGACTCAGCCGAACAGGGCCGCGCCGTTGCTCCAGCACACGGCGCGAACCCACTCGTCGCCGAGTCCGAGACGGCTCACCGCCTGCAGCGCGTCCAGGTAGGGGTACGGGATGTTCGGGAAGTCGCTCCCGAACAGAATGCGATCCTGCAGGTCCAGCAGCCGCGGCATCTCGTGCCGGGGAAACGGCGCAGCGGCTTCGGAGAAATCCGTGAAGGCCATGGTGGTGTCCAGGCGTACGTTCTCGTATCGATCGGCCAGATCGAGAAAGTCGATGTACTCGGGCATGCCCATGTGCGCGACGATCAGCGGTAGCGTCGGAAACCGCTGCAGCAGTGCGGCGATCGGCTCGGGGCCGGTATACGAGCCGGGTGCCGGTCCGGAGCCGCAGTGGATGACCACCGGAATCTGCGCATCCGAAATGGTGCCCCAGACGCCGTCGAGCAGCGGGTCGTTGGGCGAGTAGTTCCCGACCTGGATGTGCGACTTGAAGATTCGGGTTCCGTTCGTCACCGCCTGCTCGACGTACTGCGTGGCTCCGTCCTCGGGATAGAACGTCGCAGTCTGCAGGCAATCGGGGGTGCGGGCCGCGAAGTCGGCACCCCAGGAGTTCAGCCAGGCTGCCATCGCAGGTTTGTGCGGGTAGATCATCGACGTGAATCGCTGCACGCCGAACCCTCGAATCACCTGCAGCCGCCGGTCTTCGGCGAAGCGGTACGAGATGGGCCAGACGCTGCCCGTCAGCGGGCCTGCGCTGTCGAAGTAGCTCCATACCTTGTCCATCACGTTCTTCGGCATGAAGTGCGTGTGGACGTCGAACAGACCGGGCAACGCCAGCTCGGTCCAGAACGCGACGATGCGTTCGGTCTCCTCCGCGAGTTCGGCGTCGGAGCGAGGGTGCTCAGCGTGCGACATGCGCGTCGAACCACTCGAGGGTCTTGGTCCACGCGTCGCCTGCGGCTGCGGCATCGAACACGGCAGGGCGGTCGTCGCAGTGAAAGCCGTGCTTGCCGTGGGGGTATCGGGTGATCTCGGTGCCGACCGGTGCCGTGGCGGTGATCTCCCGCAGTGTCTCGACGTCCTGGAACGGAATGCCCTCGTCCAGATCTCCGAAGAAGCCGTGCCACGGTGTCTGGAGGGCGTCGCCCACCGAGGCCATCGCGGGATAACCGAAGCGGCCCTTCGTGATTCCGCCACCGTAGAACGTGGCGGCCGCACCGAGTTGCCGTCGAACCGCGGTATGGAAGGCCACGGTCCCGCCCATGCAGAAACCGACGATCGCGATGGACGAGGGCTCGAACCCCAGTTCGGCCAGCGCACTCGCCGCCGCGTCCACGTCGGAGTCCACCTCGTCCGCCTCGAGTTTCCCGATGGCCGCCATGGCGGAATCCATGTCCGAGTAGTCGAGCACGCTCACACCCTCCTGCCGGTGGAACAGATGCGGAGCCACGGCTACCCAGCCTGCGGCCGCGACCCGATTGCAGACGTCGACGATGTGGTCGGTGACCCCGAAGGCTTCTTGGATGACGATGACGCCGCCGCGGGCGGTGCCGTCGGGCGAGACGACGGTGAGGGGAGTGGTGTTCACCCCTCGATTGGAGCACATCACCAGGAGTGGATGCCGGTAGCGGCGGTGAGTACGGCAGTTTTGTACCGTGGCAGGCAGGGAACGATCCCGACCGAGAGGACACTTCATGCGCGCGGTACAGATCTCCAGTCTCGATGGACCCGATTCGGTGACCGTTGCCGATATCGACGAACCCACCGCGCGTGATGGGTCGGTGGTCATCGAGGTCAGGGCCGCGGGCGTCGCGTTCCCCGACGCGTTGCTCACCCGTGGGCTGTACCAGTACAAGCCCGAGTTGCCGTTCGTTCCGGGCAGCGAGATCGCCGGCATCGTGCGGTCGGCTCCGGCGGATTCCGGCTTCTCGGCCGGAGACCGCGTGGCAGCGTTGACGGGGCTCAGTGACGGTATGGCAGAGGTCGCCGTCGTCTCGCCCGACACGGTGTTCGCGTTGCCCGAGTCCGTGTCGCTCACTGCGGGCGCGGGCTTGCTGTTCAACGATCTGACGGTGCACTTCGCGTTGCGCGAGCGCGGCCGCTTGGCGCAGGGCGAGACGGTGTTGGTGCACGGCGCGGCGGGCGGGATCGGAACCTCCGCTCTGCGAATGGCTCCGGTGCTCGGGGCAGCACGGGTGATCGCAGTGGTGAGCTCGGAAGCAAAGGCAGACATCGCGCGAGCCGCCGGAGCCACCGACGTCGTACTGGTCGACGGCTGGAAGGACGCGGTCAAGGAGCTGACCGGTGGCCGTGGCGTCGACGTGGTCGTCGATCCGGTGGGCGGTGACCGATTCACCGACAGTATCCGTTCGCTCGCGCCGTCGGGCCGAATCCTGGTGCTGGGCTTCACCGGTGGCGAGATCCCGACCGTCAAGGTCAACCGGTTGCTGTTGAACAACGTCGATGTCGTCGGCGTCGGGTGGGGTGCGTGGTGGATGACGCGCCCCGGCTACCTGGCCACTCAGTGGGCCGAGATCGAACCGCTGCTCGCGGACAGTTCGCTCGTGGCTCCCGAGCCGTCCGTCTTCCCCGTCTCCGACGCGGCAGCAGCGATCGCCTCGCTCGAAAACCGAACGGCAGCAGGCAAAGTGGTACTCGACTTCAGTCTGTGATCGGGTGCGCGGGCTGCCGGATCACTCCGGCAGCTCGATGCCCCGTGCCTCGGACAGCGCTGCGATCTCGGCGGGAAAGACGTTCTTGAACACGAACGGGTCGGTGCCCAACGCCCAGTTCGGTGCGAGTTCGATGGCATACCTCTCGAAGTAGCCGAGCTGCTTGGCCACCAGGATCAGTTCCTCGGGACTGGACGTCTTGTACTGCTTGCCCATGCCGACCAACGCCCGGATGAAATCCGCCAGGCTGAAGTGGGCGAGGGTGGTCGAGAGCATCGGCGCGAACACCGACTGCAGAATCGCGCCGACCTCGGCGTCCGAACCCATCTGCGGAGCAACGATTCCCAGACGTTTGACGGTACCGGCGAGGCGGGTGAAGTCGCCGTCGATCACCGTGGCGTGGAAGAGGTCGAGCAACAACGCGCGCCACTGCTCGTCCACCTCGCCCATGACGCCGAAGTCGAGAAAGGCCACTCTGCCGTCGTCGAGCACCCAGACGTTTCCCGCGTGCACGTCGCCGTGGAACAGGCCGTGCAGTACCAGGGCCTCCATCCAGACCTTGGCGGCACGGCGAACGATCAGCTCCGATTGCTCACCGGGCCGGTACCGGTCCAGCGGCGAGCCGTGCATGCGTTCCATGCAGATCACGCGTCCACCGCAGTAGTCGAGAAACACCTCGGGTGCGGTGACGTGCTTGTTGTCGCCGAATGCCCCGATTGCACTGCGAAAGCTGTGCTGGCGCTTGGCTTCCACTGCGCTGTCGAGTTCTGCGAACGTCGCGGCGTGCAGGTCGACGATGATGGCCGACGCGTTGGCCGTGGCGAAGAACGGAATGAACTTCTCGAGACCGCGCGCGATGAGATACGCGATTCGCAGGTCGATCTTCATGCGGTGGTAGATGCCTCGCCGCTGCACCTTCATAACCACTTCGCGGCCGTCGTCGCGGCGCACGCACAGGTGTACCTGGGCGACCGAGGCAGACGAGAGAGGTACGTCGTCGAACGAGGAGAACAACTCCTCGACGCTCCGGCCCAGGTCTGCCTCGATCACCGCGCGGGCCTGCGACCCGGGAAACGGCGGCACCTCGTCCAGGCATCGCAGACAGGTGTCGGCGAGGACCTTGGGAAACAGTCCGGGCGACGAACCCATCAGTTGCCCCACCTTGACGAAGGTGGGGCCGAGCACGAAGAACGCGTCGACGACGGCCTTGGAGGCGTGAACCGGCCAGCCGCGCCGCGGCGCACGAACCCAGCGGCCGATGGCGACGAACTGAAAGTACGTCAGCACCGACCCGATCACGATCAGTCGCAACAACTCTCGTATCCCGAAGGTCTTCAGCTCGGGTGCCGGCTTGGGCGTCGTGTCGTCAGGTGTCATGCGTGCACTCCCGCCGACACGCGTGCGGCCGAGGCTTCGAGTCGGCCCAGCACCCGGTCGAATCGTGTGGCATCGTCGAATGCCCTCGCCAGCACCAACGCCCCCTGGATCCCGGCGACGATCTCTTCGGCCAGTTCGGCCGCCGCGTCGCCGTGTCCGAGCCGCTGCAGCACCGGAGTGAGTGCCTCGATCCACTGGGTGAAATGCGCGGCGACACGGCTGGAGAAGGTGGCACGCTCGAGCCCGAGCGTGAACGCGCCGAACAGGCACACCAGGCGATTGGACCGAAAATAGCGGGCGGTCTGCTCGAACATGTCGTGGGTCGTCGACGCCGCGTCGTCTCCGTGCCGCAGCGGCTCGAAGACGTTGTGGTGGAACCACAGCTCGACGTCGTCGAGGACTGCCTCGGCCATTTCCTGCTTTCCCCGCGGAAAGTAGTGGTAGAGACTGCCTTTGCCGAGTCCAGTGCATCTGCTGATGACCGCGAGGGACGACCCGTCGAACCCGTGGTCGCGGAACACTCCTGCGAGTATCGGCACCACGTCGTGGCGATCGCTCATGAGCCGGTACTGTACCAATCGGTACAAGCCCGGTGCATCGGGGTGGCCGGGAGTGGAGCCTGCGGAATGACCCATCGGGTAGAGCGCGGTGAATACTGCAGTCGTGAAGAGAACTACCGTCCTGGCCGCTGGAGCCTTTCTTGCCGGCGGGGTGACCTACCTCGCTGCCGAAGCGATTTCGGCGCTGGGCTGGACCGACCGACCGTACAGCTACGCGCGCAACAACATCAGTGACCTCGGGATTCCGGACATCTCACCGTGGCACCCGGTGATGAACACCGGCTTCGTGGTCGACGGCACGCTGTTCGTTCTTGCCGGCCTCGGATTGTCGGTGTTGTTCGAGGGTCGAGCGCGCTGGATCGTGCTGGGCACGTCGGTCGTGCACGGCGTCGGCAGCATCGTGGTCGGGCTCGCGCATGCTTCGGTCGACGGAGCATCGACTCCCCATGCAGCGGGCGCGGGTATGGCGATCATCGGTGGAAACCTGGTGCTCCTGGCTGCAGGCCGGTACGGCGGACGCGTCGGCGCACCTCGCTGGTACACGACGGCCAGCGCGGTCGCCGGTGTCGCGGGGCTGGCCGGTTTCGCATTGTTTCTCGCCGATACCGGCATCCTCGGCGGTGGAGCGTTCGAGCGGATTTCCGTCTACACCATCATCGGATGGGAGATCGTCACCGGTGCAGCACTTCTCGCGCGGGCCCGGCTATCGAAAGTTCGGTGATTCCTTGGCGAGGAAGGCCCGTACGCCCTCTCGGCCGTCGGCCGACTCGAAGGCTTCCTCGAACACCGGCAGTGCGCGTCGTGCCGGTTCGTGTGGTGACTGCCCGAACGTGAGCGCGAGAGCTCGTTTGTTCGCGTGCACGGCCGAGCGGGACTTCGCGGCCAGCACGTGTGCCAGGTCCAGTGCCATCGACAAGGACCCACCGCGTGGAGCCACCCTGTTGATCAGACCCCATTCCAGAGCGGTCTCGGCAGAGATGGGCTCGCCGAGCAACACCAGTTCGGCTGCGCGCGACTGACCCACCCGCCGCAACGCACGCATGGTCCCGCCACTGCTGGGGACGAGCCCCAGATCGATCTCGGGCAAGCCGAGGCGGGCACCCGCGTCGGCGACGACGAGATCGCAGCACAGCGCCATCTCGAGCCCACCGCCCAGGGCGAAGCCGTCGATCGCTGCGACCGTCGGGAGCGGTAGGTCGGCCAGTAATTCGAGGGTCGCGTTCTCGACATTGCTCTTGCGTTCGAGGACGTCGCCTGCCGCCTGCATCGCGGGCATTTCGGAGATGTCCGAACCGGCACTGAACACCCGGTCGCCGGTGAGCACGACGGCCCGGACGGAGGAGTTGTCGGCCAGCTCGCGAAGCATCGCCCGCAGACGTCGCGTCGCAGGCTGGGTCAAGGCGTTCACCGGAGGGTTGCTCAGCGTGATCTGTGCGACCGCCTGGTGTGGAAAAGACAGGACGGGTGACGACTCGGTGGGCATAGAAGAACCGTAGAGCGTTGACCTGGCGATTGGGAGTCTGCCACGACGGCATGTACCGTGGGTATCACCCGACGCGGGGTGGAGCAGCTCGGTAGCTCGCTGGGCTCATAACCCAGAGGTCGCAGGTTCAAATCCTGTCCCCGCTACTACGAAGATCAGGTCCGGCACCGATGGTGCCGGGCCTGATTTCTTTTCTGGGTTCGCCGGGCTGGCTCCGGTCAGGGCTGAAGTCTGAATTGCACGACGGCCGTGACGTTTTCGATCGCGTCGTCGAGTGCCTTCAAGCGCGACGGGGCGTCCGGTGCCGACAGGATGTCGAGTCGGTCGGACTGGCCCATCGGGATCAACGAGGCCAGTGACCAGATCTTCTCGACGGCCGAAATCGGGAGGCTCAGAAAATCCGGAACGCCCGGCGTCAGGATGTCCCCGGAGGATTCGAGCCGACCGATCAGCTCGTACAGATCCTCGACCTTGGTCCAGGTAGCGGCGAATTGCGTGTCGGCGATGACGGCATCGACGTCTGCGTCGGGCCATGCGCGGACGTCGGCCAGTGGGTAGGGGTCGTCCGGGAGCCACGCGTCGATGCGGATCCGCTCACCGCCGACGCATTCGAGCAGATACCTGCCGTCTCCGATGGCCTCGTGACCGATGATGTGGGCGATCGTCGCCACGTCGTGTCGGACGTCGCCGCCGCCTGCCTCGTGCCCCCGGGCAATGAGAACGACGCCGAAACGGGGATCGTCCATCTTGAGACAGTCCTGTACCAGTGCCTGGTATCGAGGCTCGAAGATGTGCAACGGGAGACGTTCGCCCGGCAGCAACACGCTGCCGAGCGGGAACATCGGGATGACGCTCACGGGCGCTGCAGCGGCATGGCTGCCGGGGTGATCTCCGTCGGCGCGCTGTGGTCCGCGTCGCTCGAGTCGGTGTGGTTGGCGGCCAAGAACTCGTCCAGTAGCCGGAAGAAGAAGTCCGGCTCGTCGAGCTGCGGGAAGTGGCCGGCGTCGGGAAAGATCTCGACGCGACTGTTGGGTACCTCGCGTCGGATGTTGTCCGCATGCTTGGCGGGAATCATGCGGTCCTTGCCGCCCCAGATCAGCAGCGAGGGAATGGACTCGAACTTCTCGAAATGCTGCTTGGCGCTGACGGTTTGGCCGCGAGGACCCACGACGGCCCGCGTCGACGCCAGAAATGCCTCCCGCGTCGACCGGTCTGCGACCGATCGGAACGAGCGCCACGTCTCGGCCATGCTGGGGCCGGGCTCTACCGGAACCCCCCACTTGCCCAGTCGAGCCAGCACACCTTCGGTGTTCCTGCGGAACCAATCCGAGGCCAACATCGGAAGCACCAGTTCGCTGCCGGGTAGCGTCGCGGCTTTGAGTAGCAGGCTGACCTCCGGGCCGAGCCCGCCGCTGCTGACCAGCACGAGGCGATCGACCCGTTCGGGAAAGAGGTACGTCATCTGCATGACGATGCCGCCGCCGAGCGAGTGGCCGACCAGTGGTGCCGAGTCGATGTTGAGGTACTCCATCAGGTCGCGGATGGTGGCCGCGTGCGAACTGAGTGAATAGTCGCCGGACGGTTTGTCGGAGTCACCGTGCCCGAACAGGTCGGGTGCGATGACCCGATACCGGTCCGACAGTCGCTCGATCTGCGGGCCCCAGGACTTGTGCGATCCGAGCAGCCCGTGGACGAGAATCACGGGCGGCCCGTCGCCGATATCGACGTACCGCAAGACGTCCTTGTGTAGTTCCACCGACTGCAGTTCGTACGATGCGCTCATGGTCGACCTCCCTGTCTCGGTTCGGGCCGGTGGCTCGGCTAATTAGCCGTCCGGCACAAACGTACAAGCTGTGCCGCCACCGCGACAGGCCGTCGCGGGTGATATTCCCAGTCAGCGCGCGTTGTCGACGGTGTCGTCGATGATGTCGGCCAGTTCCTTCGCCATCGGTCCGCGCAACATGTTCGCGTGGTGGCCGGTGATATCGACGAACGTCAGCTCGCCGTGAGCGACTGCTCGCCACGACCGGAGGTCCTTGACGTTCTCGGTGGTGCGAACCACAGTCATCGACCCCGACCACGGAGTCGGCACATGCTTGTTCAACGCCACGTACCCGATGCTGGCGAACACCAACCATTCCATGGTCGTCGGATACCGCAGCAGCCCAGCGAATTGCATACGCAGCCACAGCGCGGCCGTACCGACACGGCCCAGATGGAAGCCGGCGTCTTCTCTGGTCGGTGCGGGCGGCGCTGCCGGGACAGACGTACCCCCGGGAAGCCGGTCCAGGAGATGACGGAACAGCCGGGTGTCGAGAAGTAACAGATGCGGGGTACCGACGCCGGAATCTCTGATCTTCTCTGCCATCGCGATGGCGATCCAGCCGCCGAGCGAGTGGCCGACAAGATGGAACGGGCCGTCGGGGGCCACCGTGCGGATCGCGTCGACATACCGTGCCGCAGTGGCTCTGATGGTCCGGTCCGGTCGCCCGCGTGTGCCTCGGCCGTGTGCCTGCAGGGCATAGACGGGACGGTCGGCGTCGAGGTGCTTGACCAGATCGAGAAACGCCATCGCGCCCACACCGGCACCACCGATCAGGAAGATCGGAGCTCCGGTACCCCCGGTGCGCAGCGGGACCAGAACGTCGTGGACACCGGACGAGCGCCGACGTGCGGCGGCGGTGTCGCGAAGCCGAGCGTCGACGGTGGTCGCCAGCGTTCGCACGGTGGTCGACGCGAACACGTCCTGCGGATCGAGGTCGATCTTCAGGTTCTCGCGCAAGTGGGCGAGCATCGCCGTCATGGTCAGCGAGTTGCCACCGAGTTCGAGGAAATCCTCGTCCCGCCCGATGGCGTCCAGTCCGAGTGCAGTGCGAGCGGCCTCCGCGACGATGTATTCGGTGGGGCCGACCGCGGTGCGTTCGACGCGTCGGTCGGACGGCTCGGGCAGTGCTCTGCGGTCGATCTTGCCGCGTTCGTTGCGGGGCATGGCGTCGAGCGCAACGATGTGGGTGGGCACCATCCATTCCGGCAGGGTTCGGCGCAGGGCTGCCCTGATGTCGGCCTGGCTCGCCCGGACGGTGCGGTCGGAGCAGATGTACGCGACGAGGTCGGTATCGGCACCGGATCTCCTGCCGATCACCACGGCATCGTCGATGTTCGGCAGCGCGCGCAGTGCTGCCTCCACCTCGGCCGGTTCGACGAGGTAGCCGCGTACCTTGACTGCGTCGTCGATGCGCCCGGCGAGCTGCAATGTTCCGTCCTGATCGAACCGGCCCAGGTCGCCGGTGCGGTAGCGGAACAGGCCGTCGCCGAGGGCGGCGAATTTCTCCGAGTCCACGCCGACATCCTCGAGATAGCCGTCGGCCAGGCACGCCGACGTGACGCGCACCTCGCCGATGACGTCGGGTTCGCACGGGGAGCCATCGGCAGCAACGACCTCGACGAGCTTTCCCGCGACGGGTGTGCCCGCGGGCAGAAAGCCGGACGGTAGCGCACGGTCGAGGGGGTACTCGCTGAACGCGACGGCCCCGGCCTCGGTGGTCGCGTACCAATTGACGAGTGTGGCGCGGTTGTCGGAAGCCAGGCGGAAGCGGCGGGCGTCGTCGGCGTGCAGTGATTCTCCGTAGGTGGTGACGACGCGCAGCGTGGGTACGGTGACTTGGCCCGCAACGGCGCGCAGTAGCGACGACGAGCAGTGCAACGTAGTCAGCGAGTGGTCCGCTACCCACTCTGCGATGCTGCCGACCGTGCCGGATCGAGGGTCACGGCAGTGAACGGTGGCACCGCTGAGCAGCCCGGCGAACAGAGTGTTCAGGCCCGCGCCGAAACTGACGGGAAGGGCATCGCCGACGCGATCGTGGGTGCCCAACCCCAGCGCGGTCGATACCTCGTACGCCTTGGTCAGGCACATGCGATGACTGAGTACGACGCCTTTGGGCGTACCGGTGGACCCGGACGTGAAGTTGATCACCGCGGTGTGGCCGCCCGAGACCGTCGGCAGCGGTACGCAGGAATCGACCGCTGCGTCGACGGTCATCGAATCGAGGGTCGAGGCCTTGGCCTGTTCGACGATGCGGTCGCGGCGCTCGCGGGGGAGTTGCGGATCCAGCGGAACCAATGGGTGGCCTGCAGCGATGACGGCCAGCATCAGCACGATCGAGTCGACCGACGCGTCCGCCTCGACGGCGAGGGGCCGGTGATCGGACGGGCGCAGGGCAGCGATCTTGCGTGCCTGCGAATACACGCGATGCAGCAACTCGTCGAAGGTCAGGGACGTCCCTGCCGCGTGCAACGCGGCCGCGTCCGGCATGGCGTGCGCTACCTCGCGGTAGCGCGCCATCAGCGTGTCGCGGCCGTCGGGACGACACAGCGGGGCGAGCGCGGATCGTGCCGGTACAGGTCCCGTCGACACAGCTCGGCTCGACACAGATACCGTCGGCACAGATCGGGTCGGCGCGTACGCGTCCTGAATCGTCATGATTCTCCTTGCACGAGCCCGACCCACGAGGTAAAGGTTCGTTTGCGGTACCCAAACCTACTTGAAGACTGTTTTACCACCCCTAAAGTAGACGCGGGCCGTCTTTCCGCGCAAGCCGAAAACCGGACATTTCGTAACGAACGGGTGTCGTTACGAAATGCCCGGTGTCGGGGCGACCCTGATCAGAGGTCGGCTATCGCCTCCAGCGGTTTGGTGCGCGCGGCCCGAACGGCAGGCCACAGAGCAGCCAGCACTCCGACCACCGCGGACCCGAGAAGCATTGCGACGACCTGCCCCCAGGGCACCGTCATGGCACCCAGGCCCTCGTCGCGCAGGGTCTGGACGAAGCCCCACCCGAAGGCGATGCCGAGGGCGACGCCGACGATGGCACCGAACAGGGCGATGAGCAGCGACTCGAGGTAGATGATGCGCCGCACCTGCGGTCGCTGCATTCCTATCGCCCTGAGCATGCCGATCTCGCGTCGGCGTTCGACGACCGACAGGGCGAGGGTGTTGACGATGCCCAGCACTGCGATGACCACGGCCAGGGCGAGCAGTCCGTACAGCACCGCGAGCAGTGTGTCGATCTGCTGGCCTTGGCTGCCCTTGAACTCTTCGACGTCCTGTACCTGCACCACCACGGACGGTTTGGTCGCAGCCTCGAGGTCGGTGCGCAGCGTACCGAGGTCGGTTCCGGGCGCGGCTTTGACGAGGACCAGCAGATCCGACCGCGTGATGGACGGCGTCACCTTCTCGTAGATGTCGCCCGAGACGATCCAACTGCCGATCAGTGGGTTGTCGGTGAACACACCGGTGACGGTGACGGGAACCGAAGCTCCGTCGACGGAGTCGAACACGACCTGGGTGCCGATGTCCCAGCCCTTGGTGGACGCTTCGGTCTCGGACACCGAGAAGCCGTTGCTCTCGAGGTCTGCGGTGCCCCGAACCATGGACAGGTCGAGCAGTCCTTCCGGGGAGCCGTCGATGGCAGCGCCGAATTCTTCTTCTCCGGCGATCGTGACGAACACCGGATGCAGCACAGCGGTGCGTTCCACCCCGCGGACCTGTTGTGCGGCTGCCGTTGCTCCGGCCGGCACACCGATCGACTGTGGACCGGACAGGATGTAGTCGGCTTCGACGCCGGTGTCGACGAGCGAATCGACACTCGCCTTCGCCGTCGACCCGAGTACCCCGATGACGGTGACGAGCATGAGGCCGAGCATCAACGCGAATGCGGTGGCTGCCGTGCGGCGCGGATTGCGCACCGAGTTGGTTCTGGCCAAGCGGCCGATGGCACCGAACGGTCGGGTGAGGACGGCCCCGAGTGCTCCCACGACGGGCCGTGACAACGACGGTGCGGCCAGGGCCGTGGCCACGATCGCCGCCACCGCGCCGACGCCGACGGTTGCTGCGGCAGCGCCGCCGGTCGACTGAGCGCCGATGACTATCGCTGCCGCTCCGGCAATACCCAGTCCGACGCCGATGAACGTCCGGGTTCGCAGGGTGTCGCCGGCGGACGCGAATTCCTCGCGCATTGCGGCCACCGGTGGAATCTTGGCGGCTCGCCGCGCCGGTGCGTAGGCGCTGAGGACGGTGACGATGATGCCCACCGCGAAGGCGACGACGACGGTGCGTGGTTCGAGGGCGAGTGGGCCCGACGGCAACCCGAGGTCGAAGGCATTGAGCAGAGCGCGCAATCCGTACGCAAGTCCCACGCCGCCGGCGAACCCCAGCACACTTCCTATGACGCCGACGACGACCGCTTCGAGTACGACCGAGCGACTGACCTGCCCACGGCTGGCTCCGATGGCGCGAAGCAGCGCCAGTTCGCGTACCCGCTGAGCGACGATCATCGAGAACGTGTTGTAGATGATGAACGTGCCGACGAGCAGTGCAATGGCACCGAACGCGAGCAGGAAGTACGTGATGAACGACAGTGCCGACTCGACCTCGGCCTTGGTTTCGGCCTGGACGTCGGCAGCGGTCTGCACTTTCAGATCCGGGAACGCGGCGGCGATCTCGTCCCTGAGGTCGCTCTGCGTCTTGCCCTGTGCGGCGAGATCGTTGCCCGCGACGTCGATGTACTGCACGTGCGCACCGTCGGTGAACAACTCGTTCGCCTGGCTCTGCACAAACTGAATCCCGATGAAACCACCGGATTCTGTTGCAGTGGAATAGATTCCGGAGATCGTGATGTCGGTGATCCCCTTGGACGGCACGAGTACCTGGGTCGCGTCGCCCACCTTCAGGCCCGCTCGATCGGCGCCACCTGCGTTGATCGCGACCTGGCCGGGCGCGGTGGGGGCCGAGCCGGAGACGAATGTCGCCGGATCGCCGAGCCGCTGCTCGTCCGGCAGGTAGGACTCGCCGATCGTCGGTGCTCCGCCGGATTGCACTGCGGCACCGTCTTTACCCAGCAGAACGAGTTGTCCTCCTGCATACGGAGAGACAGCACGCACGCCGGGAAGCGCCGAGATGGCGGCGATGTCCTCGTTGGGTACTCCGCTCGATCGCGCATCCTCGGGGGCGACTCGAACGTCGGCTCCCTGTGCGGTGTCGGCGAACAGTGACGAGAACGTGCGCTGCAGCGTGTCGGTGAAGACGAACGAGCCTGCGACGAAAGCGGTTCCGAGTACGACGGACAGAACTGTCAGTGCCAGCCGAACCTTGTGGGCGGCAAGGTTTCGCAGCGACACCTTACGCATGGGGTTGCCCGACGCGGCCCGCGTCGGGGCCTTGTCGGGATTCGATTTCTTGGCGACCGAGTGCGACATCAGTGGACCGTTTCCAGCTTCTTCATGCGCTCGAGGACGGCGTCGGCGGTGGGCGACGCCAGTTGATCGATGACAGCTCCGTCGGCCAGGAACACGACGCGGTCGGCGTAACTGGCCGCTCGTGGGTCGTGGGTGACGATGACGACGGTCTGATCGAATTCGTCTGCGGCCGTGCGCAGAATCGACAGCACCTCACCGGACGAACGAGAGTCCAGGTTGCCCGTCGGCTCGTCGCCGAACACGATGTCGGGTCGACCGGCCAGTGCACGAGCGCACGCCACGCGCTGTTGCTGCCCACCCGAGAGTTCGCTCGGGCGATGGCCCAGGCGGTCGCGCAGTCCCAGTCGGTCGACGACGGTATCGAGCCAGCCCTGATCCGGGGTGCGTCCGGCGATGTCGAGCGGCAGAGTGATGTTCTCGAGTGCGGTCAGGGTGGGCACCAGATTGAAGGCCTGGAACACGAAACCGATTCGGTCCCTTCGTAACCCGGTCATCTCCTTGTCGGACAGCGCCGTCAGCTCGGTGTCGCCGATCGTGACCGTGCCCGAGGACGCGGTGTCCAACCCGGCCAGGCAATGCATCAGTGTGGATTTGCCCGAGCCGGACGGGCCCATGATCGCGGTGAATTCTCCGCGGGCGAACTCGACGTTCACCCCGGACAGTGCGTGCACCTGGGTGTCGCCAGAACCGTAGACCTTCGATACGTCGACCGCACGTGCGGCAATGTCGCTCATGGGTGCCAGTGTTTCAGTGTTCGGGCCCGGTCGCTATCAGGGGAGACCCTGAACTCGACCCCTATGATGGGCGTCATGCGCATCGGAGCACATGTCCGCGACAGCAGCGACCCTCTGGGCACGGCCGAGACGCTCGGCGTCGACCTGGTCCAGATGTTTCTGACGGATCCGCAGAAGTGGAACAAGCTCACCCCGCACCCCCAAGGTGAGGCTCTGTTGACCGGAGACGTCGATGTGGTGGTGCACTCGTCCTATGTTCTGAACGTGGCGAGCCTGAACAATCGCATCCGAATCCCGTCCCGCAAGGCGGTCGTCGAACAGGCCGCAGCAGCTGCCGAGATCGGTGCCATCGGTTTGGTGGTGCACGGCGGTCACGTCCGGGAGGGCGAGGACACCGCCAAGGGAATCGACAACTGGCGCAAGCTGTTCGAGCGTCAGGCCGAGCAGGGTGGTTTCGGCGTACCGATCTTCGTCGAGAACACTGCCGGCGGTGACTCGGCGATGGCGAGGCGCTTCGACGACATCGCGCGGTTGTGGGACGCCATCGGGGAGTTCGGTGCCGGTTTCTGTCTCGACACCTGCCATGCGTGGGCCGGCGGCGAAGACCTGATCGACGTGGTCGATCGCATCAAGGCCATCACCGGACGAATCGACCTGGTGCATCTGAACAATTCACGCGACGAGTTCGACTCTGCCCGCGACCGGCACGCGAACCTGGGCACCGGAACCATCGACGCGGACATTCTGACGGCCGTCGCGCTCGCCGCCGATGCACCGGTGATCCTCGAAACTCCGGCCGAGGGAATCGACGACGACGTGAGGCTGCTGAAGAGCCTGTAGTGAATCCGGCTGTTACGAGGGCACTGCCGTCAGCTCGGTGGTCGCTGCGGCCCACAGCCGGACCAGTTCGTCCATTCCCTCGATGCCGGTGGACCAGGTGATTCGGGCCGACACGAGCCCTGATTCCGTCTCGCCGATCGCGATGTCGATGGCGTAGCCGCTGGGCTCGCCATGGCCGGCGTCGGCTTCGGATACATCGTGGCGGAACAGAATCTGCGCTCCCGGGCGGCAGGCCAGCGCGGGGTAGTTCCGGGTCAGCGGGTAGTCGCGGCCACCGTGAGGTGCCGAGTCCAGCCGTCTGCAGACGTCGTCGACGAGGTACGAGGCGCGGGCGGATTCGGTGAGGGCGTCGACCGGAACGGCGGGGAGCCGGACGGGATGGACGAATCCGGTGTCGTCGACGTCGATATCGACCAGGACGCCCGACGACGAGCCGCGGCGGTTGTCTCGCTGCCACGTGGACACCGCAGATCCGAGCGCGGCGAGCAGCCGAGCGTCGAGCCGGTGCGTGTTCGTGGGAACGGACAGCGTGACCATGGTGCGCTCACGGAGTGGAGACGGCGTGACCTGCAGCGGACGTTCGGCCGGGGTCAGGACAGCGACCCAATAGGGAACCTGTTCGGCGACCTCGGTGCAGAAGGTACGTCCGAGCTGAGCTGGGCTGATCGTCTCGCGATGGGCGAGTTTCAGCGGTGCGAACACGGTCACGCCGAGGAACCCCACTTCCGGTGAAGATTGTCCTAGCCTTACCTAATTCCCTCAGGCTAGCTCGAGTCCGGCCGGTGTGCCAGGACGCCCCCGTCCGATCCCGATTCCACCGCCCGGCGCAGTGCGGGAACGCCTGGTGAGGTCGGTAGCGTTCCCGTCTCCAGGTCCTCGAGCAGGTCCTCGGACCAGCCGAGCAGACCCGTCACGTCGATCCGGTGTGGGGGCTCGACCTCGTAACCGATCAGGCGGTCGTGTCCTTGGCGAAGCAACGAAGCGGCACCTACGCGGTTTCCTCGCATCAGGTGCGTCAATCCGACGGCCAGTTGTGCAAGGCCCTGCCACAGCTCGCGTTCGTCCGGGACGCAGCTCTTCCACGTGCCCTCGAGTACCTCGTGGGCGTGAAACGGCATACGTGCGTCCAAGAATCGTTGCGCTTCGGTGAGCGCGGCGTCCGGTGGAAGACGGAGATCGTCGGGAACCCGGGGTGTTCCGGTGCCGCCGCGGGCCAGCGGGCGGCCGAGGCCGTCGCGCGGCCGGGCGTTGAGGGGCTTGCCCTGCGGGTCGCGCTCGCGTTCGGCCATGGCGGTCACCCTAGTGGGGTGACCGCCATGGCCCACACGATGACGCGAGTGAGGTCACCGACGTGCGGACAGGACGGTCACCGACCCGAGTGCGATCAGCGCTGCCGCCGAGGTGGCGACCATCGTCGTCGAGACGGCGATCGCGTCGTTGCCCAGTGCACCGACGATCGGTGCGACGATCGCCCCGAGTCCGAACTGTGCGGCACCGAGTAGTGCAGCTGCGCCGCCTGCCGCTTCACCGTGGCGGGACAGCGCCAGCGCGGGCGCGTTGGGCATGACGAACCCGACGGCCCCGAGTACGAACCACAGCGGGACGACGAACCCAGCCATGCCGCCGACCTCGGTGACCGCCAGGACGACCATGATCGCGCCGGCGACGACGCCGAAGGACAGCGCCGACAGGACGATCTGCACCGGTGCGAAGCGTCCCAACAGCAGGACGTTGAGCTGGGATGCGCCGATCAGAGAGATCGCACCGGCCGCGAAGACGATGGCGAATTGTTGCTCGTCGAGGCCGAACTCCTCCTGCAGGACGAACGACGAACCGGCGACGTACGCGAAGAGTGCCGACATGGCCAGGGCAGCGACCATGACGAGGACGACGAACTGCGTGTCCCGCAGCAGCGATCGGTAGGTCCGTAGAACGGGCATGACGCCACTGGCCCGACGACGCTCGGGCGGCAGGGACTCGCGCAGCGACACGATTGCCAGCGTCATCAACGCCACGCCCATGATCGCCAACGCGGCGAACACGAGCCGCCAGGAACCGACGAGAAGTACCGCACCGCCGAGCGACGGTGCCAGAACCGGAGCGACGCCCATGACGAGCATCAGGCGAGACAGGACGGTCGCGGCGGCGCGCCCGCTGAACAGATCTCGGACGATGGCCATGGCGACCACGGCAGCAGCTGCGGCACCGAGGCCCTGAATCACACGCAGGCCGCCGAGTACGGCGATGTTGGGAGCAACGATGCAGGCGAGCGACGCCAGGATGTGCACTCCGGTGCCCACGATGAGGGGCAGTCGTCGGCCGACGATGTCCGACAGCGGCCCGATGACCAGCTGGCCGAGCGCGAGGCCGACCAACGTACCCGCGAGCGTGAGCTGCACTGCAGACGACGGGGTGTTCAGATCCTCGGCGATGGCAGGAAGCGCCGGCAGGTACATGTCGATGGTCAGTGGACCGAGGGCGATGAGCGCGCCGAGTACGAGGATCACCCGGAGGCGCTCGCGTGACGTCGGCTCGGTTGTGGGAGCCGACGTGCTGCTCTCGCGCGTGTCGGTCACCTGCGCGCTGGTTACGGATGTGTTCGATGCTGGGGCCACCCGAAGGTCAGCAGCGCGGGAGCTGATTCTGTTCCCGTTGCTGACTACAACTTTCGTGTTCTATGCCACCGCGTCGGACAGTCCGGTGAGTGTGTCCACCTCGTGGCTGGTCAGACGCAGTGTCGGCGCGTCGAGCAGAGCCGGTACCTGAGCGAGTGAGCTCGCGCTCGCGATCGGTGCGGTGATGCCCGGTCGAGCGAGCAACCAGGCGAGAGCCACACTCGACAGCTCGGCCGAGCGGGAGTCGGCGATCTCTTGCAGGCCCTGCACCACAGCCAGGCCTGCATCGGAGAAGTAGCCCGTCGTCAGTCGCTCGCGCTGGGTACCGGCCAGATCCTCCCGGGTGCGGTACTTACCCGTCAGGAAGCCGGCGGCGAGGGAGAAGTACGGAAACACCCCGAGGCCGTTGTCGACGGCGAGGGCTTGCAGTTCGCCCTCGTAGTCGCGACGGGCAACGAGGTTGTAGTGCGGTTGCAGTGCGATCGGTGCCGCAAAACCGTTGTCTTTCGCCAGGCCCAGCCATTCGCGGACCCGCGCGGGGGAGTAGTTCGAGATGGCGACGTGCCGAACTTTGCCTGCCCGGACCAGGTCGTCGAACGCGGCCAGGGACTCGACCAACGGCGTCTTGTCGTCGTCGTAGTGCGCGTAGTAGACGTCGATGTGATCGGTCTGCAGCCTGGACAGGGATGCGTCGGCTGCGGCCCGAATGTTGTCGGGTGCCAGACCGCGGAACTCGGGATGCTGGCTCACCTTGGTCGCGAGAACGACGTCGTCGCGGTTGCCGCGGGCTGTCATCCACTTGCCGATGATCGTCTCGGATTCGCCGCCCGAGTTGCCGTCGGCGAATGCCGAGTACGAATCGGCCGTGTCGACGAAATTGCCACCTCCTGCGGTGAACGCGTCCAGGATGTCGAAGGACGTGTCCTCGTCGCTGGTCCAGCCGAAGGTGTTCCCGCCGAGGGCAAGCGGAAAGATATCCAGATCGGACGTGCCGATAGCAACCACGAACTACTCCTTAGGTCGGCGAACAACTCGACTGTACGAGTAGGCCGGGATCAGTGCCAGGTGTGGTCCACCAGCGCGGTCCGTGGCCCGAATTTCGGCTTGGTCGCCTTGCCGCTGAGATACAGGAGCCGAATCGCGCGATGTCGATGTGGTGCCAAGGGCTGCAGATACTCGACCATTTCCGCGTCGTCGATCGGTCTACCCAACAGCGACCAGCCCACCACCGCGGCCAGGTGGTAATCGCCCACCGACAACGCGTCGGGATCCCCCAGGGCGCGCTGAGCGGTCTCGGCCGCGGTCCAGATGCCGACGCCCGGGATCGCGCGCAGCCTGCGTTGCGCATCCTCGGGCGTCATCGTCGACGCCTCCTCCAGACGTCCGGCTGCGCGCGCGGCACGGACGATGGTCTTCGACCGGGCCGGGTCGACGTTGGCGCGGTGGTAGTCCCACGACGGGATGCGTCGCCACACGTCGGCGGTGGGAAACACGAACATCGTCTTCGGTGTCGGGCCCGGTGCGGGGTCGCCGAACTTGCTCACCAGGTACCGCCACGAGCCGAACGCCGAAATGCCGTGTACGCGTTGCTCGATGATCGCCGGTATCAGGGCCTCGAGCACCAGACCGGTCCGGCCGAGGCGTAGGTGCGGAAGTTGTCTGTGTGCCTCGCGCAGGATCGGGTGTTCGGGAGCGAAGCTCGAGGGGTCGTCGTCCCGGCCGAGCAGAGCCGGGGCAGCGTCGAGCAGTTCGTCGGCACCGGGTCCCCAGGCTCGCACCATGACGCTGCTCGGTGAGGCCTGCACCAATCGGTACGTGACCGGGCCGGAAATCATGCGCGACGTCCGCCACACGGCACCGTCCGGCGTGGACTCGTAGGTGGGATCGCCGCGGCCCCGACGCAGCGGTGACAGGGACATTCGGATGTCGACGCGCTGCTCGAAGTCGACGAGGCGGGTGACGCCGTGATCGGTAGGGCCGGAGGAGGCGTTCTCGGTCATCGCTCGGGTCACCTCCGTCGCAGTCGTGGTCGGCCGGTTCAGTGTGTCCCTGCCAGGGCCATATTCAACACCCTTGCGCAGACACGGGTGAAAATATATTGGACGAATGCCCACATCACCGGATCGCGACGCAGTGCTGCGTGAGGGCCGCTCGTGTTTGTCCGCTTCGCCGGAGAACCGGCGGATCCTGGTGATCTCGGGTGCGCGAGGCATCGGCAAGTCCACGGTTGCCAACACCATCGCGGACGAGGCGACAGCGCTGGGTTTCCGGGTGGTGGATCTGCCGTGCCTCGCGTACTCACCCGCGGGGGCGCGTGGCGAGGGACTACTCGACGAGGGGCTGTTGGGCGATCTGGTGGCGGCCGACGCGACGCCGACGCTGCTGGTGATCGACGACCTGCATCTGTTGCCCGCGGGCTCGCGCGACCGACTCGCTCGTGCGGTGAAGACGGCGGTACGTAGCCCGCATGTCCGGTGTATCGCCACGACCGTCGACACCGTCCCGCCGCCGTTGTGGCGGGAGTTCGCCTTCCATCGTGTGCGACCCCTGCCCGACGACGCGGTGCGCGATTTGTTGAACGGCACGGAAACGGCAGTGGCGCAACGACAATCGATCATCGAGTTGTCGCGAGGGAACCCCCTCGTCGCGACCGAACTCGCTCGCGCTGCGCCGATCTGGCACCGGGATCCATCCGTCGGCGGTGCGATGCTCGACCGCGCCCACCTCACCGATACTCTCGCCGACATCGGCGCGTTCGAGGTCGCCGGGCTCGACGAGGAGTCCAGGCGTCAAATTCTCGGCGATGCGTTGCGACACATCGTCTCTCGCGAGCACGGTGGCGACTCCGTGGCCGCCCACCCACATGGCGACACTGTCGCACAACTGTGGATTCTTGCCTCCTCGACCGCCGAGGAGCGCATCTCCGTTCACCTCGAATCGGCTGTCGACACACGGCTGACGCCCGACGAGCGTCTGGTGCATCGAGCACTCGCAGCCCGAGCGCCCGACGCGCGCCTCGTCGCTGCGCTCGACGAGCGGGCGCACGACCTGGCGTCGCAGCATCGCTACCGCCGGGCGGTGGCGTTGCTCTGCCGTGCAGTAGCGCTCGAATCCGATCGTGGACGCGCGCGAGCCCTCGAGGTGCGGGCGGCGTCCATGGCGGCATTCGCCGGCTTCGTCGATCTCGCGGTAGCGATCTTGGACCGTATGCGGTCGGGACATCCCGATGCGGCCCTGTCCGAGACCGTTCCGGCCCGGGCCTTTGCCGGCGTTGCCCGGGGAGGCGACCCCCGTGCTGCGTTCGGCGTCGTCGTGCAGGCTCTCGATCGATTGCCGGATGCGGTCGCCCCGGACGTCGTCGACCAGTTGATCGGTTCGGTTCTGGCGTACAGCGCACTGACGGGTGACAGCGAACTCGTTGCGCAGGCCCTGCAATGGGCGGTCAAATACGAACAGCATCTCGATTCGGTCAACGTGCTCGTCGCGCGGTCTCTCGGCGTCTCGGGTTCGAGAGTGCACGTGAGGGCACTCGACAGCCCGGCGCTGCTGGACGCGGTACGAGCCTCGCTGCGCACCGGAGACCCGTGGAAACCGGTACTGCTGCAGCTGGCGTTGCCCACCCTGCTGTGGGATCCGAACGACAGTTGTCGGCTATCGGACGTGCTGGACGCTGACGCAGCTGGGTTTCCGGCCGCCGAGTCTCTGACCCGGCTGCGGCACCTCGCCGCACTCGCCGCTCGCGGACAGTTCTCTGCGTTCACCGAGGCCGTCTCCTCGGGACTGCCGGATGGCCTCTTCGACGCGCAGGAGGGCCTGCTGAAATCCTCGGTGGCAGCTGTCGCTGGTGGTGAGAAGAGTTGTACCGCAGCCGAATCGGTGGCACTGGGCCGCTTCGACGTCGCCTACGAGCGGATGCGCCGCCGCGATCTCTCGGCGGAGCACTGTTCGATCACTCCGTACGGACCACTCGAAATACTTGACTACGTCGAATCCTGTGTACGGCTGCGGCGGTCGGACGAGGCGCGCACGTATCTCGACCGACTGCGCCGAACCCGGCCCGATTTCTGGGGAGCCCGCCACAGTGCGCTGCTGACTGCAGTCGAAGCGATGCTGGCAGAGGCCGGAGCCGAGGCGCTCTTCGAGGCGAGTCTGCATGAACTACGCACCGCAGGATGGTGTTTCGATGCGCCGCGGGTTGCGCTGGTCTACGGCGAGTGGCTGCGCCGCCACCACCGGGTGATCGAAAGCCGCGGTCGGTTGAGATACGCCGCGGATCTGTTCGCAGAACTGGGTGCACGCACGTGGCTGCGCCGAGCCGAGGACGAACTACGGGCTGCAGGAGCCGGCCCGCACCCGCGTGAGGGTGATGCGGGCTCGGGGTTGACCGGGCAGGAACTGCGCATCGCGTCGCTTGCTGCCGCTGGTCTGACCAACAAGGAGATCGGCGAACAGCTGTATCTCTCGGCTCGAACTGTCGGCGGTCATCTGTACCGAGTGTTTCCCAAATTGCAGATCACCACGCGGTCCGCGCTGCGGGACGCACTCCTTCGTTACGAGGGCGGCGGACGGTGAGTGAGCACGTACTCGCCGGCTCTGGTTCGATCTCCTTGTCGACGGCACAGGACGGACGGCCCTTGCAGAACAGGAGATCAGCGTGACCCGATCGGACGAAAAGTCGTCGCCCCGCATGTCGTCGCCCCGCATGTCGGTGTCGAGTGCGACGGCATTCGTCGGAGTTGCGTTCGCGTTCGTGGTGGCGATGATGGGCACCACCATGCCGACGCCGCTCTATGCGCTCTACGAGGTCGAGTTCCACTTCTCCGTCTTCGTCGTCACCCTCGTGTTCGCGGCGTATGCCGTCGGTGTGCTCGCAGCTCTGTTGGCGTTCGGCCGCTGGTCCGACTCGTTGGGACGACGCCCGATGCTGTTGGCGGCCATAGCATTCGGGTTGATCAGCGCCGTGGTGTTCGTCACCGCCGGCTCGCTGACGGCCCTGGTGATCGGGCGCGTGTTGTCGGGAATCTCGGCCGGCATCTTCGTCGGTACCGCGACGGTGACGTTGATCGAGTTGGTACCCGAACGATGGCGTGACCGTGCATCCGCGATCGCTACCGCAGCGAACATCGGGGGCCTCGGCCTCGGACCGTTGGTGGCCGGAGTGCTCGCGGAGTACCTACCGCAACCGTTGCGTCTGACGTTCGTCGTCGACATGGTTCTGCTGGCTGCGGCAGCAGTGGCGGTGTTCCTCGCACCCGAGACGGTGCGGGTGGACGGCGGAGCACGCCCGCACATGCAGCGGCTGTCCGTTCCACCGGAGGTGCGCGGCACCTTCGTGCGCGCCTCGATCGGAGGATTCGCGGGGTTCGCCGTACTTGGCCTGTTCACTGCCGTCTCGCCGGGATTCATCGGCGGTGTGTTGGGAGTCGACAATCACGCCGTCACCGGGGTGGTGGTGTTCACGGTCTTCGCTGCGTCGGCGACAGCCCAGATTGCTTTGCGCGCAGCCGATCCCGCGTCGGCGCAGCGGTGGGGATGCGCGCTGCTGCTGCTCGGTCTGGTGTTCCTGGCCGCGTCGCTGCTGCTGACCTCGTTGGCCGTTCTGGTGGTAGCGGCGCTGCTCTGCGGCGTCGGTCAGGGCATGACATTCGCCAACGGCATGTCCACGATCGGTGCCGAGCTTCCTCCGCACCGTCGGGCAGAGGTCACCTCGACCTTCTTCGTCGTGTTGTACATCGCGATCTCGGTACCGGTGATCGGGGCCGGAGCCGTGGCGACCGGATGGGGCCTGGTGACGGCGGGGGTGGTGTTCGCCGTCGTGATTGCGGTGCTCGCGGCGGTGGCGTTCGTGCTGTTGACCATCGATCTGCGCAAGTCTCGGGCTGTCGTGTCCTGAAACGGTCGACAGTGGGCCGGATTCGTACTCGATTCGGGACGGCGGGTAGGAGATGATGGTTGTCGACAGGAGGTCCTGACGATGGCCGAACGCTCGTTGCTTGCGGACTTCCTTCGGGTGCGCCGGGAATCGCTGCAACCCGAGCAGGTGGGTCTGGTGCGCGACGGCAACCGCCGAGTGCGCGGACTGAGACGAGAAGAGATCGCCCGGCTCGCCGATATCAGCGCCGACTACTACCTGAGGCTCGAGCAGGGGCGCAATCATCAACCCTCCGAGCAGGTTCTGGCTGCGCTGAGTCGGGCTCTGCGTTTGGACGAGGACGAGCGGGCGTACTTCCACCGGGTGGCGCGCGCGCAGTCCGGCCCGGCCGTGGTCGAGGCGCTTCCGCCGCGAGTGACCGAGGCGTCGGCCCGGGTGTTGGAGCAGTGGGTCCACACGCCGGCGTACATCACCGACCGCCATCACGATCTGCTTGCGCTCAACGGTCCGGCTGCGCTGATGACGCCGGGCCTGAAAGTGGGTACCAACCTGATGCTCGATGTGTTCGCGCACGAGCACAGTGCCGCCTCGCCGGAGGATTGGGCCGTCACGGCGCAGCGAATGGTGTCGGCGCTGCGATTCCACGCGGCACCGGGTCACCCGCGACTGACGGAGTTGGTGGGCAGATTGTCGGTGGAGAGCCGCGCTTTTCGCAGGATGTGGGCCAAGCACGACGTACGGCCGTTGTCGTCGAGCATCTCCGTCGTCCCGGTGGAGCCGTTCGGTCTGGTCGAATTCCGTTCGCAGACTTTGGAGATCGTCGGCGAGGGTGGGCAGTTCATCACCATCTACTTCGCCGATCCCGGTAGTCGGTCGGCATCGGCGATCCGGCATCTGGTTGCCGGAGTCCCCAGCCGCGACACTCAGTTCGTTGTTCCTCGGTCCGATTCGGACGATCGGACCGCGTCGGCCAGTTGACGTAGAGCTGCCCTCGACTGTGCTGTTCGGGGCCGCAGCACCATCAGTACGTGGTCCTCGGCGGCAGGCATCAACAGGTAGTCGAGCATCAACGGACCGACGACGGCATGTTCGATCGTCATGGTTCCGGTTTTTCTCGCGCTGGTCTCACCGGCCCACTTCTGCGCGAATGCCGAACTACGGGTGGACAGTTCGCCGACGATGCGGCGAAAGGAGTCGTCTGGCTCGTGCCGATCCAACGACTCACGAAGCATGGCGACCACCTGATCCGCCGACGATTCCCACCCGGCAGGCGGGTCGGCGGCGGGATCGTCTCGATCGCCGCAGAGCGAACCGGCGTCGACGAATGTGAACACGGCCAGATTGACCCCCTCGGCGAAGCTCGGCGACACCGCACGAGCGAGCATCGTGGACGATTCGACGGTCAGATGCCGATCCAGCAGTACCGCAGGCGAATACGCCCAGGACTCGAGCGCCTCCACGTTGTGCATGATTCGACCATAGATCCAGGCGGTTGCCGGTCCGGTAACCCTGCCAGGGCCACCTTCGACCGGCGGTGTTCGATCCTCCCGAGGTGAACGAAAGCGTTGGGGCCGACTATCACTGGGCTGGATCGGTCGTGCGGAACTTTCTCTGGTAATCCGACGGTGTCACCCCGAACTTGGTGACGAACGCACGCCGAAAAGCAGCGGGCGTGCCGAATCCTGCGTCGGCAGCGGCCCGGGCCACGGAATAGCCGGACTCGAGTGCGGCTACCGCGATATCGAGACGCATCGCGGTCACGTAATCGAGAGGCGTCGTGCCCAGTTCCTCGCGCACGATGCGATTGAGATGTCGCACACTGACATTGGCGTGTGCCGCGAGAGCGCTCAGGTTCGCGGGTCGTGTCGGGTCGGCATGGATGTAGTCGGTGATAGCGCGAGAGACCTGGGTCCGCGGCGGCGGACCTTTCAGCGACACCGAATACTGCGACTGGCCGCCGGAGCGCTGCATGTACACCAGCAGTAGTTGCGCGACCGTTCTGGCTATCGGGGCACCGTGATCACTTTCGACCAACGCCAACGCCAGATCGATTCCGGCAGCGACCCCGGCCGAGGTGTAGATGTCGCCGTCGCGAACGAAGATCGAATCCGGTTGGACACGCGTGTCGGGAAAGCGTTCCGCCAGAGCCGACGTGAACTTCCAGTGAGTGGTCGCACTCCGGCCGTCGAGCAGACCGGATCCCGCCAGCGCGAACGCCCCACTGCAGATGGACGCCACCCGCCGCGCTCGGGGCGCGAGCAGCGCCACCGCGTCGAGCAACGCCGGGTCCTCGAAGACGGCCGGAGCCGATTCGCTACCGGGAACGATGAGGGTGTCGAAGTCGCCGCTGTCGGCGACGGCGGCGTTCACCGACACCGTCATTCCCATCGAGGTCACCACGTCACCGCCGTCGATCGAGAGGAAGACGATGTCGTAGCCGTCGACTCGCTGGTTCGCTTCGAGGAAGACCTCGGCCGGGCCGACGAAGTCGAGCATCTTGACCTGGTCGAAGAGCAGAATGCCGATGCGCCGACGCTGGGTCGGACCACGCCGAGACGGGTCGTCGTTCACCCGAGTGGTCGAACGCGTCACGATGCTCGGATTCCGGCCTTCATGCCCACGGCACCCGCTTCACCGCGGGTCTTGACCTCGAGTTTCTTCAGAATGCTTGCGACGTGGAACTTCACCGTGCTCTCGCCGATGTTGAGGCTCGCGGCAATGTCCTTGTTGCGCTTGCCGTATGCGAGGTAGCCGAGAACTTCTCTCTCGCGACGGTTGAGGCCGGCGAGAAGTTGTTCGTCGGCTCGTGCGGGAGGCGGGTCGAGAGGAATCGCGATGCTCACGCGTGATCCCCACCCAGCGGTGGATTCGAATGAGATCGATCCCCGGAGGGTGTGCACGCGTCCGGAGAGCTGTTGGGTCAGAGTCTCGGTGTCGCAGGCGTGCAGGCCGTCGTTGCGGACTTCGAGCAGCAGGTTGGTTCCGTCGCAATCCCACGCGATACGTACCCGTCGAACATCCGGCTGAGCCACGTAGGCGAGTACGACGGTCCGAACCACGGCTCGCGCCGCGCGTGCGATCTCGCCGGGGACCGGTCTTCCGTCGACTGGGGGAGCGACGTATTCGACGTCGATCGAGGACTGGTCCAACACAGTGGCGAGCTCCCCCTGCAGCCTGGCGAAGGCGGTGGTCACTGCTTCCTGCCCCAGCTCACGGTTGGCTTCTTCGATGGAGCGAAGCTCGATCAGTGCCGCCGACGCGGTATCGCTGGCGGTTGCGCGTGCTCGCGCGTCATCGAGGTCCTTCGAGCGCAGCGTGGACAGCACGGACGTGAGGGTATCGACGTGGGCGTCGACCATCTCCGAGATCACCCGAGCACGCTCGCTCGAGGCCGCCAGGGATTCGGCGAGATACGCAGGACTCGCCTGTACCACCTGATGGCGGATGGAGGTGGCTACGATTCCGAAGGCAACGCCAACATCGGAATCCGGATCGAACTGCGGCGCAGCCGATTTGGGCACCAGGACCAGCAGGGTGTCGGTGGTGTCGTCGAGTTGCGTCGCGAGACGTCGCTGTGCACCGGCCAGGCGCCCCGGGCCGTCCAGAGCTCGGCGCCCACTCTGCTGCACCGACTGTTTGAGGTCGTCGAGCTCCTTGATCGTCACGCGGCTCGTCATCGACTCGTCGCCACTGACTTTTCTCGGACGGCCGGTGCATTCCCTGGTGAAAATGATCATCGCCGAGTGCGGATACCGCTGCGACGACCACCACGAAAAACGAGCAGCTATCTCGACCAGCGGACCGGTCAGGACATCCCGAAGCGCGGCGAGCGAGTCGGTCGGTTCGGACCTGGCGGGGGTCGACGGGGCAGAGCTGCTCACGTGCGCATCCTAGTGCTCGGAGCGGCGTCGTGTGATGTCCGTTCGGCCAGTGATTGCTAGCCGTTGTGCGTGGTTCTTTTCTCGCGGTAGGACGACAACCTGGACATCGGATTCATCGACGAAGGGAACACCGTTGAGGACGACCACCGAAACCCTCGCGTCGACTCTCGGCTGCCCGGAAACGAAGCGCATGATCGACTTCGCGACCCGGTGGATGCCCTACGGCGGCGGGCCGGCCGAGGACATTCTGGTCGGGTTCGGAATCAGCCCGACCGAATACTTCACCAGGCTCGCCGCAGTGCTTCGCGAACCCGACACAGAATCGACCCTCGACCGCGACACGATGTCAGCGTTGCTCGAGGTGTGCCGCCGCAGGCTCTGGCTCGGCGAGTGAATCGTCCTCCGTACATCACCTGACCCCAGGAGTGCTTGTGTCACAAACCGTTCATGCCGTCGTCGCCAAGGCGAAGGGTGAGCCCGTCTCGATCGAGACGATCACCATTCCCGATCCCGGCCCGAACGATGTCGTGGTCACCATCGCCGCGTGCGGGGTGTGTCATACCGATTTGCATTACCGCGAGGGCGGCATCAACGACGAGTTCCCGTTCCTGCTCGGCCACGAAGCCGCAGGCACCGTCGAGGCCATCGGTGACGCTGTCACTCATGTCGAGGTCGGTGATTTCGTGGTGTTGAACTGGCGTGCGGTGTGCGGGGAATGCCGAGCCTGCAAGAAAGGCACCCCCTGGTACTGCTTCGACACCCACAATGCGTCGCAGAAGATGACTCTCGCCGACGGCACCGAACTCTCTCCGGCGTTGGGGATCGGGGCGTTCGCCGACAAGACCCTCGTCCACGAAGGCCAGTGCACCAAGGTCGACCCGGACTCCGATCCGGCGGTGGTGGGGTTGCTCGGCTGCGGGGTGATGGCCGGGTTGGGGGCGGCGATGAACACCGGGAACGTCTCGCGCGGGGATTCGGTGGCGGTGATCGGGTGCGGCGGTGTCGGCGATGCCGCGATCGCCGGAGCCCGGTTGGCGGGGGCGTCGACGATCATCGCCGTCGACCGTGACAAGGGAAAACTCGACTGGGCTCTCGAACTCGGTGCCACGCACACTGTCGATGCCTCGCAGGTCGATGCGGTCGAGGCCATCCAGGAGCTGACGGGTGGGTTCGGGGCGGATGTGGTCATCGATGCCGTCGGTCGCCCGGAGACGTGGAAGCAGGCGTTCTACGCCCGCGATCTCGCCGGGACGGTTGTCCTCGTCGGGGTGCCGACGCCGGAGATGACATTGGAGATGCCGTTGATCGATTTCTTTTCCCGGGGTGGGTCGTTGAAGTCGTCGTGGTACGGCGATTGCCTGCCGGAGCGGGATTTTCCGATGTTGGTCG